>DATDJZ010000001.1:0-9482 GCA_036520315.1 Solirubrobacterales bacterium
AATCGTCGCGGAACTGGGCGCCATGCGGATCTCGGACGAGATCGACGCCCTCGAGGTGATGGGTGTCCCGCCCGTGACCTTTCTGGCCGCCACCCGTCTGCTCGCCGCCTGGATCGCCTTCCCCTTCATGTACCTGGCCGCCGTCGGAATCGGCTTTTTCGCCAGCTGGCTCGCGGTGGTCGAGCAGATCGGCGACGTCTCCTCCGGCGGCTACTTCCTGATCTTCTGGATGTTCCAGAACCCGCCAGACCTCTTATTCAGCCTGATCAAGGGGATGGCGATGGCCACCGTCATCGTGCTCGTCGGCTGCTACCACGGATACACGGCGAGCGGGGGGCCCGTGGGCGTGGGCAGGGCGACCGCCAAGTCGATGTTCCTCAACATCATCCTCGTGCATATCGTCGGCATGCTCGGCACGCTGGTCTTCTGGGGGGCGAATCCGCGCGCCCCGATCGGTGGCTGAGGCCGGGAGCTAGTGCTCCTTTCCGTGAACTGCGGAGCCAACGCGAGCGCGAGAAGGCTCGCGTTTCCTAGCCGGCCGCCCCGGCACCGCCTGCGTCCAGTCGGCGCAGCCGGTGGATGGTGATCACGCCGCTTTCGGTGCTCGAGACCGACCACTGCCGGTCGGCCTGCTCGAAGAAGGCGTCTGCTGCGGGACGACTGGGGTCGGCGATCCAGACCTCTGGCGCGAGCTGCGGCAGGAGCGAGAGCAGCGCTGCGACGCCGGGACGCTCGTAGAGGACGTCGGCGGCGAGGACGAGGTCGAAGGGAGCCCGCTCGAGCAGCTCGTCGGGAGCGGCCCATTCGAGCGGCGTGGTCTCGAGTTCCAGGCCATTCTCCAGCGCGTTGCGGTGGACCAGGTCAAGCGCTTCCGCATCGGAGTCCGTGGCCAGGACCTCCGCCCCTGCGCGGGCGGCGGCGAGGCTCGGCACGCCGAGACCGCAGCCGAGCTCGATGACGCGCAGCCCGTCGAGGGGAGCCAGCGAGACCTCGCGCGCCAGGGCAACTCCGCTGCGCCAGAGGATCGACCAGTAGGGAGCGAGCGGCGCCCATTCGACCGGCCCGTCGTCCGGGATCTCGGCACCGTCGATGGGCTGAGACACGCGGAGCTGCCCGCCCGGCAGCTCAACGGTCGCCGGGACGAGCTCCCAGCCGAAGGGGGCGGGATCAGCCAGGGCTACTCGGGAACGGCGCCCCGGCGAAGAAGGCGAACCAGACGAAGAAGCCGATCAACGAGACGATCGCCGTGGCGACGAACAGCCGCTCCACCGGGTCACTGTGCTCCTGGCCGGGTCTGTACGGGGTGTCGCGCATGCTTCTGTTCCAGGAGGCGCGGGGACCACGGCCGGCCTCCGCCTGCCGCCTCAGCAGGCGGGCCCGGACCCAGGAGGCGATCAGCAGCAGGCCGTAATAGGTGACCAGGATCCCGGTGCCGATGAAGGCGGCGACGGGTCCGTTCACGGCCCCGGTCTTCGCATAGAACTGCGAGGCGATGAAGATCCAGAAGAGGGGCACCCCGAAGCCGATGACGACCGCCCCGACGAGCGTGAACGCCGTCGAGCCGGTGCCGAGGAGCACTCTCCTGATCGCTGACAACACTGCGGTCACTGCTTCTCCCTCGCTACTACTGGGACGCTTCGAGGTTAGCGGGCGGCGGCGGCAGCCTGCCGGAGATCGCGTTCGGGATCGATCTCCCAGCGTCCCGCAACCTCCGCCAGCCCCTCGCTGACCGGCCAGCGATCGGGTCGCTCCTCCCCGGAGTGATCGGGCGTCGCGCCCTTGAGCGCCATGCAGCCGGTGTTGTCGCCGAGCGAGCGGATCTCCTCGACGTCGCCCTCGCGGAGTCGCTGCTCGGCGGGCAGGCTCGCCAATTCCTCGCGCTTCTCCTCGATCGGCCGGGCCCCATCCCCGAGCTCCTGGATCAGGGTCGGGACCACGCAGGCGACCGCGGGATGGGCGAGGTCCCACTGGCAGGCGAGCTGCATCGGTGTGAGGGCGGTGCGCTCACAGGTCGGGCGGAGCCGATCGAGCTTGGCGCGGCCCTCGGCTATCCAGCCCTCGGGCCTGAAGGAGCGATGGTCGCCCTGAGGCAGCACCGTCTCGGGCGTGACGTCCTCCCAGAAGAGTCCGCCGTAGTCCACGACCCGGGTGATCACACGGACGCCGTTGTCGGCCGCGGCGTCGAGCGCAAGCTCCCCGGGCCAGGGCTCGAGGGGGTTGAGGATGATCATGGCCCAGTCGATCAGCTCGCCGAAGCGTTCGAAGCAGCCGATCAGGTCGAGGGTGAAGCCGTTGGCCGGCCCGGGCGCGACGCCGATGGCAGCCGCGATCCCGGCGTCGCGGAGCGCCGCCATGCCCTCCCACACCGCCTCGCTCTCGTACCCGGTCCGATCGGGGTTGTGGAGCAGCAGCAGATCGAAGCGGTCCTGCCCGAGCCGCTCGAGGCTGCGCTCCGCGGCCATCCGCAGATACCAGCCATAGGCGTCCGGAGCGCGGAGGGCCGGATCGGTGAAGCGTGGGTAGCCGCGCGGGCCCTGGCGCTCCCCCTCGTAGAAGTCGTGGCCGACCGCACCGACCAGGCCGAACGCGTCGGGGTCCGTGCCGGCCAGCGACCGCCCGACGAGCAAGTCCGCGTCCCCCTGGCCGTAGACGTCGGCGGTCATCACGGTGTCGATGCCGTCGCCGGGCCGCAGCAGGGCCTCCAGACGCTCGGGCTCGATCGCGTCACCGAAGCGCAGATAGCGCCCCCCGCTCCAGCTTCCGATCGCCTTGGCCCCCGGTGCGCTCACGCGCCAACCGTAGCGAGCGCGTCATCTCGGCGATCGGGCTCTCCGGCTAACCGATACCGACGTACCAGGCGCCGAAGAAGAGCCCGAAGAGCCCGAAGGCGGGGATCAGCACGGTTCGGTAGAGCGGATCGATCAGCGGGCGGGTGAGGAGCCAGGCGAACGCCGTCGTGCAGAGCGTCATGGACACCGCCGACATCGGGGCGAACACGGCGAGGGCAGCCGCGGCCTCGACCTTCCCCGGCAGGGCGGCGATCAGCAGGAGGGCAACGGCGCCCGTTCCGGCCAGGCCGTGAAGCACGCCGATGCTGAGCGCCTGTCGCGGAGTCCGCACGTTCCGGTGGCGGTGCTCGGCCTCGTCCTCGTGACGAAGGTGGCGATGGCTCTCTGAACCGCTCGGCAATTGGTGCGGGTGGTGCCCGGCCCGAAAGTCTCCCCGCACCCATTTGACGACGATCCTCAGCGCGAGCAGGAGGATGACGATGCCCACCGCGGTCTCGGCCCAGTGCTCGATCCAGCTCGGCATCTCGGACTTGAAGAGGATCAGCGGCACTCCGATCACTAGCAGGGCCGCCGCGTGTCCCGTTCCCCACCAGGCCCCGAGCCGCGCCGCGCCCCGAACGTCGCCACCGTCGACGGCCACAAGTGAGGTGACCGCCACGAGGTGGTCGGGATCGGAGGCGTGACGCAGCCCAAGGACCAGGGCGATCAGCAGAGCGACGACCAATGGGGCCCCGGCGAAAAGGCCCTCGAGCCAGACGTCGATCTGCTCGACGGGTTGGAAGAGGAAGTCGAAGCTCATGAGCTCGCGCCTCCCTTCCGCGCCGCGCAGCGTGGGCAGAGGCCCACCATGGGGAAGTGCGTGAAGCCGACCTCGTAGCCGAAAAGGTCCTGAACCCGGTCACGGACGGGATCGAGCTCGGAGCGGTCGACCTCTGCGATCGCGCCGCAGCGATCGCACGCCAGGTACTCGCGCTCGCCACTGCCGACCAGGACGTAGCGCCCCGGCCCGTGACCGGCATGGAAGTGGCGGACCACGCCGTGCTCCTCGAGAGTCTCGAGGTTGCGGTAGACCGAGGCGAGATCCAGCGGAGTGCGATCGAGCCCGCCGGCGATCTGCTGGGCGGAGGCCGGGGCGCCGACCTCAAATAGGTAGCCGACGATCATCCGGCGGGCTGTCGAGATCCTCAATCCCCGCTCCCGCAGCGTCCCGAGGACATCGTCCGCGCTTTCGAACTGGAGAGTTGGGCCTGTCGAGTGGAAGGTCAAACCGGGACGAGATCGGTTACCCGCGACTGCGAAGGCGGCCGGGGGCCGGATCACTCCCGAACGAAAGACCACGAATTCTTGGTAGGCCGTGCTCATCTCAACCGAGCTGCGGAATCGCTCGCAGGGTGATCAGACCGCCCGCGATCACGATCAGGATCGCGGAGAGCGCCGGGAGCACGCCGACGATCCGGCCGCCGAAGAGACGCCGCTCGGGTCGCAGGCGCTGGATCAGGCGACCGCCATGGACCACGGCGAGCCCGACCGCCGTCAGCGTGGCCGCGAGGCCGATGCTGAAGGCCAGGATCAGGGCCAGCCCGAGGCCGAGGCGGTGCTGTGAGATCGCAGCGACCAGGACGACCAGGGCCGACGGGCAGGGAACGATCCCGCCCGAGACCCCGAGTGCGATCAGTGAGCGCGTCGTGATCGGCGCCCCCGCCGGCTCGTGGGTGTGGGGGTGGGAATGGCTGTGATCGTGGCTGTGACCGCCGTGACCGTGCATGTGGTGGTGACCGTGGTCCGGCTCGGCTCTCATCGCCCGCCAGCGCCGCAACCGGGTCCAGATCGCCCACAGGCCGATCGCAATCACCATCGCGCCCGACGCGACGCCGAGCCATGGGTAGAGGTCCTCGGGCAGCACGTAGGCCGAGGCGGCCAGGGTGATGAGGCCCAGCGCGAAGACCGCGGACGTGTGGGTGATCGTCACCGTCAGCCCGAGCAGCGCCGCGTCCTTGGCCCGCCCGCGGCTCCCGGCGAGATAGCCGGCGACCATCGTCTTGCCGTGCCCCGGCGAGAGGGCATGGAGCGCGCCCCAGACGAAGGCCGAGCCGAGCAGGAGCAGGATGAGGATCCCGTGGTCGTTGCCGCTCGTCAGGACCCCGGCAAAACCATCCTGGGCGCGGTCAGTGGTCACGGGCCCGACCTCCTCGCCATCGGGGGCGATGACGCGACCTGATCCCTGACTGACCGCGAAGCTGGCATCGCGCTGATCCGGGGGGCTCTGGAGGAGATCGACCGGGTACGCCCGCAATCCTCCAGTCGGATCGCTGGCCGGGACGCTCGAGCGGATGTCCGCCCCCTCCCCCGGGAGAACCTGGATCGCCTTCCATCCGACCCGGCCCGAGTAGGTGTCGTCGTGCAGCTCGACCTGGTGCGCACCCCGCGGCACGGCGGCCACGAAGCTCACCTCGACCCGGGTGAGCGAGAGGCCACCCTGGCCCGGTGGGAAGGCCAGGCTGGCCTGTTGGGGATCCCCAAGGGGGACCACCCGACCGTCGACGCTCAGCCGCAGGTCCGGCTCGATCTCCGCGAGCTTCCGCTCCAGCAGCGGACCCCGCTCGGGACCCGTGATGGCTCCGTCGCCGTTCCGGTCGAAGCTCTGAGACTCCTGGAAGGTGGGGATCTCCGCCTGGTCGAGGATGTAGTGGACCTCCGCAGATCCCTGCGAGATCCGCACCTGGCTCAGGTGGTTGATGGAGAAGTTGCCGAGCGGGTGCGCCGAGGCGGCACCCGGAATCAGCACGGCGGCGACCGCCGCCGCCGCCAGCGCGGCCGGTGCGATGCGGAACCGGCCGCCGCGCCTCATCCGAGCCCCTCCAGTGTCCGCTGGGCCCGTGGCCCAAAGTGCGGGTTGAAGCGCGGGCTCTGCTCGACCAGGCGAGAGAGGAAGGCCTTCGCCCGCTCCGGCTCGCCGGCCCGCAGGGCGACCATTCCGGCGTGATAAAGGAAGGAGGGGTCGCCGGAGCCGAGGCGCATCGCCTGGGCCGACATCGCGAGCGCCTCGCGATCGCGGCCGGCGCTGCTCAGCGCCCACGAGTAGGCGTCAGCCGAGCGCACGCTCGGCGCGGCCGCCCAGGCGCGCGCTGCAAGACCGACGGCCTGAGCTGGATCTCCGTGGTCTGCCTGGAAGAGCGCCAGCTCCGCATCGGTGTTGACGCCGTTCGCCTGAAGCAGCTGGGTTTCCGCGCCGACCAGCTGGTAGTCGCGCCGGGCGGCGGCGGTCATCCCGGCGGCCTGCTCGATCTCTCCGAGGGCGATCACGTACTCGGGCAGCGGCAGTCTCTGGACAAGCGCCCGCAGACGCCGGATGGCCGGGGCGTACTCACCGCCGGCCGCCTCCACCCGGGCCAGCCCCGCGATCGCCGCCGGAAAGCCCGGGTCGGTCTCCAGCGCCGACCGGTACGCGCCTTCCGCGGCGGGGTACTCGCCGGAATCGAAGTGAAGCTTCCCCACCAGCGCCTCCACGTAGCCGACGTTCTCGGCAGTGCCGCCTCCGGCGGAGACAGCGAGTCGCATTGCCGCGAGCGCCCCCGACAGATCGCCGTGCAGCTCGCGGAAGTAGGAGACGCGCGCGTAGGAGGAGAGCTCCGGCTTGAGGTCGACGTAGTGCTGCAGCGTCCGCTCCGCCGCCCCGTAGCGCCCGAGTTCGACCTGGGCGTCGGCGATGACCCCGTAGTTGCGCGCCACCCCGGGGTTGATCCGGCGGGCGCGCTCGCCGAGCGCCAACCCTGATCTGAAGTCGTGCCGCGCCAGGGCGAGCGAGCCAAGGCCGCTGATAGCGGCGAAGTCATTCGGATTCAGCCGCAGGGCCTGCTCGAAGCTGCCCTCGGCCCTCGGGTAGAAGGTGGGGTCGCCGGATTCGCGAACCTGCTGCAGATAGGCAAGCCCGAGCTGCGTATATCCATCGGGATCGGAGGGCGCCTCGCGCACCTGAGCCTGCAGCCCCTCTATTTGCTGGGCGGTCGTCGCTCCCGGCAGCTGACCCTCCCGCACGGCCACCTCGGCTCGCCCCGGCAGGCTCGCGGAGGAGCCGTCGAGAGCCCGGACCCCGAGGAAGACCGCGACGAACGCGAGGAGCGCCGCCGCCAGCTTCAAGGTCAGGCTGTCTCGGTTGATCGCCATCGTCCGTTTCGCCCTTACCGGCGTCCCGCCCCGGAGGGGGCCGCCGCGAGGCGGCCCCCTCTCAGGACGTTCGGCTCAGTTCGTGGCGACCCCCTTGCCCTTGCCGCCACGGGCGACGCTGCGACCGAGTCCGGCCAGGGCGAGCACGCCAGCCCCGATCAGGACCCAGACGATCGCGTCCGGTCCGCCACCACCGCCGCCGCCGCCGCTACCGCCGGTGGCGGAGAACGATGGGGGCGTCGAGGTCCCGTTCCCGTTGTCGATGGCCTTGAGCTGCGATCCAAACCCGGCGTCCGGGTTCGCACCGGGCTTCGGAGACGCGACGTACGGGAACTGGCTCAGGAACTGGACGTCGTTCTGGTTGACGCCGTCCCCGAGCGGAACCATGTTCCCCTGCAGGGCCCCCGCGACGACCTGGAGGTCGATGTCGACCACGTCGTCGGTGAGGCGCCGACCGTTCGGATAACCCGCGTTGTCCCCCGCGAGCACGCCAAGACGATTCGGCGATGCCGTCGGTGGAGTTCCCAGGTTGATCTTGAGCGTGTCGGTCGCGTTCTTTCCGGCCGCGCCAGGGAAGGCGTTGAGGCCGGGAACGCCCTGCAGCACCGCCTGGACGATGTCGGTGCGGTTCTTCTCGGGAGCGTTCACCACTCCCGGGAAGAGCTTGTTGAGCACCGCGGCCAGCTCCGGCTGGAGCACGAACTTGCCGTAGTTGGACGCGTCGTCCTTGGGCTGGGTCCGGTTGAACCTGTCCTTCTGGCCCAGCGGGATGATCACCTCGTTGACCAGCGGGTTGCCGAGGCGAGAGATCTGCCTGTACCGGCCTTTGCCCTTTCCACTAACGGAGATGGACTGCCGCTCGGTAGAGGCCCAGACGCCGACCACCGCGTTGGCGGCACCGTCATTGGCAACCGGCTTGCGATCGCGTGTGACCTTCGACTCCGGAACCTGGAGCACGATCGACTGGACCGCGTAGCCGGCGAGATCATCGACCCCACCGCCCTGGTTGCCCAGGCCGGCGCCGGTCAGGTTGACCGTGTCGAAGATCCGGCCAAGCGACGCGTAGAACGGGTCCTCGCGCTGGCCGGCGAACACCTTGCCGCCGCCGGGCAGGTTCTTGATCGCGCCGGCAGACGCCTGCTCGTAGTTCGGAATCGTCTTCGGCCCCACGTTGCTGGGGGGCGTCGGAACCTTCCGAGCGATGACCTTGGAGTGCCCCTTCGCGATGCGGGTCACCGAGTAGGTCTGGACCACGTTGCGGTTCGGGCTGTCGACCGAGTCGACCGGCTGTCCGTTCGTGTACAGGAACGAGTTCGGGTTCCTGATCTTCGTCTTGAAGTCGAACAGGTACCGGACGTCGGCGACACCGTCACCGGTGTTGTCGATGTTCAGGTAGTAGTGGGCGTTGTCGTCGAACTTGTAGAAGTTCGGCCCGCCGGCCGGGTCCTCGAACGGCACCCAGTTCCCAACGATCGTCAAGGAGCCTGGGGCATCCTGCGCCGTGAAGGCGTAGGTGTCCGTGTCGTCTCCCGTCGGATCGATCGAGGTCAGGGGCGCCTCTCTGTGCGAGGAGCCAAGGCTCAGCGGCACCGCGATCGCCAGCGCGGCAAGCGCGGCGACCAGTGCGAGCTTCCTCATTTCGTCCTCCTTGCGGCGGTTGACTATTGAGCGTCAACCGCGAGCCGCCGCCGATCCGGCCCTCGGTCAATGGAGGGCTCTACGCGGGACCCGCCTGGGTCGGATCAGGAAATCCCTGCAAACGAGGGACTAATGAGGATGGGCCGCAATTGCGACCCGTTCGCGGCTATATGCGAGGGTGTTACGCGAGGGGGCGCCGATTGGCGCCACCCGTGTGATCAAGGCGCAACCCGTTTAGTTCTTGTCGCCGGAGGCTTCCGGCTCGTCGCCGTTGCCGGAGTCATCGTCGCCGTCGTCGCTCTTCTTGGCGCCGACGCCGACCTTCTCGGGCTCGCTCTTCTTCTGAGGCGGGCGCTTGCGCGGCTTGACGATCTTCAGCTTCAGCGGCTGGTCTTCCTCGTCGCCCTTCGTGTCCCGGTCGACTTGGACGGTCGAACCAGGGGCCATCTCGCCGGCCTTCAGCACCTCGTCGGCGAGCGGGTCCTCGACGTAGCGCTGAATCGCGCGGCGAAGCGGTCGGGCGCCCATGGCGGGGTCCCAGCCCTTGTCGACGAGCAGCTCCTTGGCGTCCTTGGAGAGATCGAGCTGGAGCTCGTGCTCGGCCACCTGGGCGCGTACACGGTCGACCATCAGGTCGACGATCTCCAGGATCTCTTCCTTCGAGAGCTTGTGGAAGACGATGACCTCGTCGATCCGGTTCAGGAACTCGGGCCTGAAGACCTTCTTCAGGTCGCCCATGATCCGGGACTTCATGTCCTCGTAGGTCACGCCGGTCTCGTCGGAGACCGCGAAGCCGAGCGGTGTGTTGCGGGCGATGTCCTGCGCCCCGATGTTCGAGGTCATGATCACGATCGAGTTGCGGAAGTCGACCGTCCGCCCCTGGGCGTCGGT
>DATDJZ010000002.1:0-2485 GCA_036520315.1 Solirubrobacterales bacterium
TCGATGATCCGGTCCGAGGAGGCGCCGATGCCGAGTGCGAAGCGCCCGCCCGAGGCGTCGGCGAGCGCCGCCGCCTCCTGGGCGAGGAGGGCCCGCCCCCTCTGCATCACGCCGACGACTCCGGTCCCGAGGCGGACCCGATCGGTCCAGGCCGCACCCAGGACGAGTGGCGAGAAGCCGTCCGGGCCATTCGTCTCGCCCGACCAGAGGTCGGTGTAGCCGGCCGCCTCGGCGCGCTTGTAGAGCTCGGCGTTGTCCGCCAGCCCGACCCCGGTGAGCGGCACGGTGAGTCCCCAGCGCTGCATCGCAAGCGCGACCCTAAATGAAACGGGTTGCTGCCTCATCAAACGGGTGGCGCCTGGCGGCGCCCCCTCGCATTACACCCTCGCATAATGTTGGGATAGGGTCGCGCCATGGAGAGAGCGTCGGCCGGGCGACCGAGCCTGGACACCTCGAAGCTCGACCGCTCCGAGATCGTCGGCATGGGGGCGGCGGTCCTGCTCGTGATCAGCGTGTTCCTGGAGTGGTACTCCGTGTCGCCGGACACCGCTGCCCGAGGGGACGACCCTGCCAACTGGGCTTGCGGTGTCGGCAATTCGAGCTGCAGCGGCTGGGACACGTTCCCGGTCGTCAGCGTGCTGCTGCTCCTCGCCGCGCTTGCCCCGTTCATCCTCGCCTGGATCGTGGTGCGGGGCCACGCGCTCTCCTGGCCGCGGGGCGAAGTGACCGCGATCGTCGGCCTGACCGCCTTCGTGCTGATCGCCTACAACGGGATCGTCGACAAGCCCCAGGACGGGATCCAGATCGGCCTCGCCTACGGCTACTGGCTCGCCCTGCTCGCCTCGATCGGGATCTTCCTCTCGGGAGGCTTCCGAGCCGTCGAGAGCGGCGGAGGGGCGCGGCGAAAACCCCCCGCCACGTTCTAGCCTGAGAGTCGGTGACCGACGCCGACGAACATGTGATCTCGCACGACGTCCGGGACCCCACGCATCCGGACCGCAACCTGGCGCTCGAGCTGGTTCGCGTGACCGAGGCAGGGGCCCTCGCCGCCGGCCGCTGGGTCGGGCGCGGCGAGAAGGAGAGCGCCGATGGCGCCGCCGTGGACGCGATGCGCCTCATGCTCGACACCGTTCCGATGGACGGCGTCGTCGTGATCGGCGAGGGCGAGAAGGACGAGGCACCGATGCTCTACAACGGCGAGGAGATCGGCGACGGCAGCCCGCCGGTGGTCGACATCGCCGTCGATCCGCTGGAGGGGACGACGCTGACCGCCCGCGGCATGCCCTCAGCGCTCTCGGTGATCGCGCTCTCGGAGCGGGACACGATGTTCGACCCGGGCCCCTGTGTCTACATGGAGAAGATCGCGACCGGCCCCCGGGCGGCCGACCTGCTCACGCTCGAGGAGCCGCTCGAGGAGGTGGTCCGAAAGATCGCCGAGCGCAAGGGAGGGGAACCCGATGACGTCACGGTGATCATGCTCGACCGGCCCCGGCACGAGGAGGCGATCGAGACGCTCCGCGAGGTTGGGGCGGCGATCCGGTTCATCTCCGACGGCGACGTCGCGGCCTCGCTCTTCGCGGTCCTGCCGAACACAGGCATCGACCTGCTCTGGGGCGTCGGGGGGACGCCCGAGGGAGTTCTGTCCGCCTCGGCGATCAAGTGCCTCGGAGGCCGCATCCTCGGCCGGCTCTGGCCCCGGGACGACGGAGAGCGGAAGGCAGCGGAGGACGCCGGCTACCAGCTCGACAGGGTGTTGAACACCGACGACCTGGTGGGAGGCAACGACGTCTTCTTCGCGGCCACGGGGGTCACCGACGGCGATCTACTCGACGGCGTCCGCTACCTGGACGACGGCCACGCCACCACAGAGTCGCTGGTGATGCGCTCACGCTCGGGGACAGTGCGCCGCGTCCAGGCCACCCATGACCGGCCCAAGCTGCGCGAGGTCGTGGGCGCCAGGTACGGGTAGCGCGGCTACCCGTACCCTGTCTATCCGGCCGCGGTGTTTGTGGCGGCCGTTGATGGGGGCTGATTAGCCGTCGAGTGGCAGGGATCCCGTGTCGTCCTGCTCGTGCCGGAGCGAGTTGATCACGGCGCCCGCGAGCATGACCAGGCTGATCGCGTAGAACCAGACCAGGGCGACGAGAATGAAGCCGATCGTTCCACCGATCCGGTGCAGGTCCGAGATGTTGTTGAGGTAGAGGGGGAAGATGTAGTTGCCGCCTGCGGTGACGACCGAGAAGAAGAGGGCGCCCGGCCAGACCGAGCGCCATGGCATGTGGCCCTTTGGGACGGCCCAATAGATCGCCGAGATGATCAGGAAGGTGGCAACCAGGCCGCCGACCACCACGATCAGGGTCCTCAGGGGGCCGAAGTCGGAGAGGCCGAACGGGAGGTCGTCCGCGCCCGAGAGCACCGCGCTCTCGACGGTCGGGACCGTGACGCTCGCCAGCAGCAGGAGGACGAGCCCGAGCAGCATCACCAG
>DATDJZ010000003.1:0-8388 GCA_036520315.1 Solirubrobacterales bacterium
GTCAGCTACAGTAGCACACTGACTAAGACCTAGTGAAGTCAGCTACACTGAGGGCATGGAAACCACCACCCTGCGCATGACCGGAGAGCTCGACCCGCGCGACGGCTGGTCCGCCGGGGCGAACTGCACGATCGCCAAGAGCGTCGAGCTCCTCTCCACCAGATCCGCCTTCCTGCTGATGCGCGAGGCGTTCTACGGCGCGACACGCTTCGAGGAGTTCGTCCGACGCGCCGAGCTCAGCGAGCCGGCCGCCTCCGCGCGACTGCACGAGCTCGTCGAGCACGGACTACTCGAGCTCGAGCCCTACCGGGAGCCCGGACAACGCACGCGGAATCGCTACCTCCTCACCGAGAAGGGCGCCGATCTCTTCCCGGTGATCGTCAGCCTGAGGCAGTGGGGCAACCGCTGGCTCAGCGACACCGGCGGGCCGACCAAGCTGCTGCACCGGGGATGCGGCGCCGTCGTTCGGGCCGAGCTGCGCTGCGAGCACGGCCACAAGGTTGCGCTAGCCGATCTAGACCTCGCAGCGACCAACGCGGATTCTCAGGCCGATTAGGGGTCCGCGCGTTCCCAGCATTTCGAAACGAGAGATTTGCAGGGAGTTCGATGCCGGAGGAGGGACTCGAACCCCCGACACGCGGATTATGATGACGGCGAGGAGGGGGCGCCAGAGACCGAGTAGGCAGTCCTCAGGCACGCTGAAGCGCCAGCGCTTCGAGATTCGAGTTGACGGGGAGCCGGCCGGCTTCACCGAGTACCGCCGCAGCCCCGGGCTGATCGCGTTCATTCACACCCTGACCGATCCGCGCTTCGAGGGCCAGGGGCTCGGCACCCGACTGGTCACCGAGGCGCTCAGCGAGGTTCGTGGCGCGGGCCTCGCGGTCCTCCCATCCTGCCCGTTCGTGCGTGCATGCATCGCGGACCACACCGGCGAGTACCTCGACCTCGTACCCGAGGGGTACCGCTCGGAGTTCGGTCTCCCGGCGAATGGCTGACCCCCGAGACACCGTGACAACGCGCAAGCGCTATCGCGGCGAGGCCGTCGACGTCAGCTTCGACGGGGCGCGCTGCCGGCACGCGGCCGAGTGCCTGCGGGGGCTTCCCGCCGTCTTCGACGTGGGGCGCAGGCCGTGGATCGATCCGGACAGGGCGGGTCCCGATGAGCTGATGAGAGTGGTCGCGCGCTGCCCGACCGGCGCGCTCCGCACGCATCCCAAGTCCGGTCCTGAGGAGGAGCCTGCGGTTCCGACCGAGGTGACTGCCATTCCGGGCGGCCCACTGCTTTGCGAGCCGATCTACATGTGAAGGCCGAAGGCGTCGATGAGCACGAGACCCGCGCGGCGCTCTGCTCATGCCGCAGCACGCGCAACGCGCCCTACTGCGATGGCAGCGGAACCTGCGCCGACTGGCCGCACCCGCGTCGCAAATAAGGCGGCGCAGACAGTCAGGTCATGAATGGCACGAGGTCTGCCGGCATCGTCACGAAGGGCCGCAGGTCGCTGGACCAGGCGAGTGCCATAAAGGGGATACTCCGCCTCGAGGTATTAGGCATCACTCCTGAGGATCAAATGACCGTGGCGTCGCCCGCGCACCGGTCGGAGTCCCAAGAGCTGGGGCGCGGTCCGGCGATCCGGGTCGAGGGAGTCGCGAAGCGCTTCGGCGAAACGCAGGCGCTGGCGGGAGTCGATCTCGAGGTTCCGGAAGGAGCCGTCTTCGGTCTGCTCGGCCCGAACGGCGCGGGCAAGACCACCCTCGTTCGGATCCTTTCCACGCTCGTCCCGCCCGATTCGGGCCGAGCCGAGATCCTCGGCCAAGACGTCGCACAGGAGCCGGCGGCCATCCGCGAGCAGATCGCTCTGACCGGCCAGTTCGCTGCCGTCGACGAGCTGCTGACCGGGCGTGAGAACCTCGAGATGTTCGGGCGACTCTTCGACCTCTCCCGGAAAGAGGCGGCCGAACGCGCCGATCGGCTGCTCCGCGACTTCGATCTCGCCGATGCCGCCGACCGCCCGGCCCGGACCTACTCCGGGGGGATGCGACGGCGGCTCGACCTGTGCTCGAGCCTGCTGACGCGGCCCCGGATCCTCTTCCTCGACGAGCCGACAACCGGGCTCGACCCGCGCAGCCGCAACCAGATCTGGGCTGCGATCCGGGACCTCCAGCGCGGGGGCACCACGCTGCTCTTGACCACTCAGTACCTGGAGGAGGCCGATCAACTCGCCGAGCGGATCGCGGTGATCGACCACGGTCGGGTGATTGCCGCGGGCACGGGAAACGAGCTCAAGGAAAGGGTCGGCGGTCAGATCCTCGAGGTCGAGCTTGCGGACGTGTCCCAGCGCGAGCTCGCTCAGGAGGCGCTCACCCGGGTGGGCTGTGGAGATCCCGAGCCGGACGAGCGTCCGGACCGGCTGACGATGCCCGCCCCGCGGGACGGCCTCGAGCTGATTGAGGACGCCGCCGCGGAGCTACGCCATGAAGGGATCCGGGTCAGCGACCTCGGGCTCCGGGGGCCGACCCTCGACGACGTCTTCCTGCAGCTCACGGGGGCGCCTCCTGGGGAGGACGGCGACCGACCCGCCCGCGCCGCGGTCGATGGGGCCGGCGCGTTGGACGTCCCGCGGCCGCAGTGGCGGGTCCCATCACTGGAGAGCATGCGTGGATCAGTCAGGGATGCGGTCGTCGTCACCGTCCGCAACCTGCGCCACTTCATCCGGGAGCCGGGCCTGCTGCTCTTCTCGACCATCCAGCCGGTCATGTTCGTGCTGCTGTTCGTCTACGTGTTCGGCGGCGCGATCCAGGGCTCCCTGCCGGCCGGCGTCTCCTACGTCGACTTCCTGCTGCCGGGGATCTTCGTCCAATCGGTGGTCTTCCGGGCGACGCAGACCTCCGTCGGGCTCTCCCAGGACCTTCAGCGGGGGGTGATCGACCGCTTCCGCTCCATGCCGATGGCGCGTTCGGCCGTCCTCATCGGGAGAACCGCGGCGGACCTGGTGCGCAACATCCTGATCATCCTGCTGATGATCGTCGTCGGCTACATCGTCGGCTTCCGGTTCGAGGGTGGCCTGGGAGGCGCGCTGGGCTGCATCGCGGTCGTCGCGCTCTTCGGCTTCGCGCTCAGCTGGATCTTCGCCTTCGTCGCGCTCACGGTCCGGGGCGCAGAGGCTGCGCAGTCGGCCGGCTTCGTCGTCACCTTCCCGCTGGTCTTTGCGAGCTCGATCTTCGTCCCCCTCGCCACGCTGCCCGGCTGGCTCGAGGCGATTGCCAAGGTGAGCCCGGTGACGCTGACCGCGGATGCCGCCCGCTCTCTGGCCTTGACCGGGACACCGGCATCCCTCGGAGGGGCGCTGGCCTGGACCTTCGGGCTGCTCGCGGTGTTCGTGCCGCTCTGCGTCTGGCGCTATCGCCGGATGAGCTAGAGCTTCCCTGCACGGGTGGGCCGGCGGGGACCTGGCCGATCAGTGTCTCTCGACGGAGTTCCGCTTTCCATGCAAAGCGGTGCCTTGCACCAGAGAAGTCTTGCGACTCCGTTTCGCGTGAAGCAGTCGGCGCCAAGGCGATCCGGTGTCGCTCTCGCCCCGACTAACGGGAATCGCCCTGATCGGGGCGATTCCCGTCTTCATGAGCGCGGCGCAGGACTGCGCGCCGGCGCCGCATTACCCGACGGCTACGAGTGAACCTTCATCGCTCATCGCCGCTTCGACGGCCCCGATCAAGATCCACTACGAAGATCACGGCAGCGGGGGGTAGGTCACCGAAGCAGGTAGTCGACCACGCGGTCCATGATTTCATTGCGCGTGGCGCTGCCCGTGATGCCCTCGAAGCCGAAGCCCATGTAGACGCTGTCCGGCGTCGCGATGACCGCGCCCTCCTTGATCCCAAGACCGCCGCGGGGGGCCCAGTCGTTGCGGTTCGGCCCCTCGATTCCGTCCGCGTCCTCCGGGGCGCCGGAAACGGTCCAGCCGTCCATCTGATCTTCATCCTCCTCGAACGAGGTGCTGCCCTCACCCGTCGACACGTCGATGTCGTCGATGAAGACGCCTGGGAACTGCTGGAAGCCCCAGTCGCTCACCGAGCTGATCGAGACCTCCACCTGACGGCCCGCAAAGGCTGAGAGGTCAACCTGGAACTGCTGCCAGCCGGAGGAGCTGCCGTTCGCGGCGTTCCACTGACCGGGCGGACTGCCGATATTGCCCTCGTTGGAGCAGGTCCCGTCCGCAGGGTTGAAGGTCTGGTAGTGGTTGAGGAACGGGTGGAGCACGTTCGCCGCGTCGTCGGGATTGCTCCACCCGCCGGTGCAGGACTGGTCGTTCGACAGGTCGCTGGTCGTGAGCCCGTTCTGGTCGGGCAGCGTGGTCCAGTCGTCCTGTCCGACCGTGTGCGCTTCGACGATCAGGTAGTCGAAGTCCTGCTCGAGGTTGAAGCTCGTCCAGAAGGACATGCTCGCCCCGCCCGCGGGGACGGTGATCGTCCGGGTCAGCCGCTTGTAGGCCTCGTCGGCGCGATTCGACCACATGAACGACTGCCCCGTGTGGGGGTCGAAGGGACCCGAGAGGCCGCTCAGGTACTCCGCCGCCGGCCGGCTGTCGAACTGCGGGAAGCTGTCCTCGGGGTCGGTCACCTGGAGGAAGTCGCCCGTCGCGATGAACGAGGAGTCGCTTCCCTGGTTCTGGGCACTGTCGGCGCCGTTACGGTCGAAGCTCAGACCGGTCAGCGGGTCATCGATCCCCGAAATGGCGAACGGTTCGCCGGTGTCCGGGTCGAGTCCGCCGTCAGGCGTCGTGATGGCCGCTCCGAACGAGTACTCGATCGGATCGCCCTGAGAGTCACCGGACCCGTACAGAGCCAGGCAGCGCGCTTCGACAGCCTCGTCGGAGCTGCACTGCTGGTTCTCGAACGGGTCGTAGAGCTGAGTGCCGAGCGCCGGCGTGTACTGCTGCCCGGCCGACTGTCCCGTGTAGAGGACTCGGCCGCCCTCGTTGATGAAGTCGCGGACCTCGAGCAGCTCCTGCATGGCCAATCGCGACGCGTTGCCCGGGCCCCAACCCGGCTCCCGCGTGACGACGTCGTCGCCCGTGTACCAGAGGACCGCGTCGTAGTGGCTCAGGACTCCAAGGAGGTCCGGCGCCGTCCGGCCGTTCGCGTCGACGTCGTAGACGTCGAAGGGGACGCGGTCGGCGTTCAGAGCGTCGGTGTAGAAGGAGAGGTACTGAGGGGACGTCACCCCCGGCTTCGCTGGCGACGCGCCGGTGTAGTCCTCGGCCGACAGGACCAGGACGCGGTTGCCGCTGTCGGAGGCGACCGTGTAGGTGAACGAGTCGCTCCGCTGCCCACCGCCCTCGAACCAGACCTCGACGCTCTCCCCGGGCGCGGTGCCGGTCACGCTCCCGCGGACGACGTGGTAGTAGGCCCCCTCTCCGGGCCCGTAGTCGTCGCCGCCCTCCCATTCGCTCGTCGGTGCGCTTTGGGGAGGCCCGCCATTCACCCGGTAGCGCAGGGTGACGTCACCGAGACCGCGGCTCGCCAGGACGCGGACCTCCTGAGGATCCCCATAGGAGACGTTGAACTTGAAGTCGAAGAGCGACGTCTGCCCGTTCTGCGCATCGATCTCGTCGGCGTCGAGGTAGAACGGCTCCACCCCGATCCCGACCGGTGACTGCGGGTTCGCGGGATTCGCGGCGGATCTCGCCAGGCCGAGGTGGAAGGCGAGTGTCTTGTCGAACTCAGCCTGGATCAGGGCCTCGTCGTCGGGGAAAACGAACCCTGCCCCGGGGATCCCCTCGCCGAGCTCTGGGGTGAAGGCGACCGTGCCGGCGCTGGTGTCGGCGTAGTCGGTTGTTTCACCGTTGGTGACGTAAAGCGTGTCGGCTGACTGCCCCGGGTTGAAGCCCGGGATCGCGGGATCCGCATCGGTTCCCCCCGTCGCGACGTAGAGCGGGTAGTCCGCGTCGAGCGTGCCCACCTGCCAGCCCTGCGGATAGAGCAGCCACTGGCCGTAGGAATGCAGGTTGGACTGGAAGCGCGGCTTGATCCGGTTGATCAGCCCCTGCATCGCCTGCGTCTCCGGCTCGGACGCCTCGCCCGGGCCGCGGTAGGTCTCGTCGGCCGGATCCGGCGAGGAGCCCTCGTTGTCGAAGCCCCAGTGCTGGTCGAAGTTGCGATTCGGGTCGACGCCGTCGCTGATCGTGATGTGACCATCACCGTCGTTGTCCCGCAGGTTCTTGCGCCAGAGCCGCTCGTTGTCGAACGTGTACTGGTAGCCGTCCGGGTTCGCGGAGATCACGAACCACAGCTCCGTGTTCTTGAGCAGCCTCTTGATCTCTTTGTCGTTGGCCCGCCAGCGGTCGATGAAGTAGTGCAGGAGGCGCCGATTCACCTCGAGGCTGATCCACTCCCGGGCATGCTGGTTCGACGAGTAGAGGACGGCGGGGCGGGATGCGTCCGGGACCTCACGGGCGCCCTGGGTGACCTTCAAGGCGATCAGCTCACGGCCCTGATAGGTCTTCCCGAGCACCTCGAGCTTGACGAGCTGCGGGTTCTGACGGGCGACGCTGTAGAGCTCGTCGCGGATCCCTCCCGGCTCATCCCAGGACCGCCACACGTTGAATCCACCGGCGGCTTCGGCGGCCGCCTGCTGGGTCACCGTCTGGCCCTTCTTATTGCGCTTCAGTTCGATCGCCACCCCGGCGGCGGCGACCCTCGCCCGCTGAGCCTTCGTCAGCACAGCGTCCGCCCTGACGCCGGCTGGAGTCTGCTGAGGCGCCACGAGCTCGACCCCTGGGGCGGCGCGAGCGATGTCGTCGGGCGGGCCCTGGAGCGTGTACATCTCGAGCGCCCCACTGCCCTGACCTGCGGCGGCGGGCGCGATCGCCAGCACCAGCGCCGAAACGGCAACCCCAACGAAACCGCCAACCTTGGCCAAACCAAATCCCCCTCTGTCTCCTCTCGGCATCGCCTTCATGGCGACACCGCCGCGCGGCCTCTACCCGACCGACGCAAATGCGGAACCCGTACTTTCGTCCACGCCGCTCGGCCGTCGCGGCGATCACTCCGAGGTTCAGCTACCCACTGACTCGCGCCCCCGGAACCCCCTCCGGTCCCAGACGTTGCCCAATCCGTTGCCCATTTGAATCTGAACGTGGCTGCAGGGCTCTTGCTGGAAAGAGAGAAACCCGGCGGGAGCGGAGCTTTCTCTGGATGCCGGAGGAGGGACTCGAACCCCCGACACGCGGATTATGATGACGGCGAGGAGGGGTCATCTGAGGCCGACTAGGGGGCTGGTAGGCGTGCCGAGGTCATCTCAGTTCCGCACGAAGTCGGGAGTTGGACGCACAGTTGGACGAACGGTTTGCGGCGTGACGGCCACTGCGATGGGTCGCACGGCTTCACGGGCATCGGGATAGCGCATTCGGCTGGGGGGCCGAAAGGTCGCTGGTTCAAGTCCAGTCGCCCCGATTGATCAAAACCGTCGCTTTAGCGGCGGTTTTGCGTTTGGTGGGCGCCCGAGGTGATCTGCAAGGGGGAACAAACGGGGAACTATTTATTTTGGAAGTCGCAGGCTGAGGCACTGATTCCCTGCGGTTTGCGAGCCGCTCGGCGACTGGGATTTCTCGCTCTGCCCGCCGAGGGTGGAATCTGCGGTGTTTGCGGCGGCCTGCGGGAGCCCGGCCCTACGCGCTTGATAATCGTGCGGGTGCGATTTGCTCTCCGCTGGGGGCGCAAAGATGACGTGTGGCTCTGGACAGGCGACGAGGAGCGACGCGAACGTGTGTCGCACAGCGCACTCAACTGTCGCGGTGGGTGGCACGCCGTGCCGACGCGAGCGGAGACGCGCCCTTGACCGGCCTGCCCTGGAGGCCTAAACAATTGGAGCGGATGAGGCTCCGGTATCCGTGCCGGGCGACGTGCCAGGTGCGACGGCGACCCCCGATGCGCGATGGATCAGCGGACTGATCAGGTCGGTCTCGTTAGACATCCTCCAGGATGAAAGGAGCAGACCCATGAATCTCACCGTCCTGGGCGCCGCCGGCGCCGCCGGCGTTCAGCTGGTCGAGCAGGCACTCGCCGCTGGCCACCAGGTCACGGCACTTGCTCGGTCCGCGGAGAACCTCACCCTGACCAACCCCAACCTCCACGTTGTCCAAGGCGACGCAACCGACCGCGCAGTGGTCTCCCAGGCCATGAAGGGAGCCGACGCCGTCATCAGCGTCCTTGGCGCCAGAGGACCGGTGATCGCCGAGGCGACTCGCGCCGTGGTGGCCGCGGCTGAGCAGGCGGGTCCGGATCGTATTGTGATGTTGTCCTCCTTCGCCGTCGCGCGTGACCGGCTCAAGCCCGTCAGCAAGCTTGTGACCCGCATGGCCATGGGTAGCCAGATCAAAGACAAGACCG
>DATDJZ010000004.1:0-18983 GCA_036520315.1 Solirubrobacterales bacterium
CGCCAGCCGGTTGTCGAGCCGATGCAGACGGGCCTCAAGGCGATCGACTCGATGATCCCGATCGGCCGCGGCCAGCGCGAGCTGATCATCGGCGACCGCCAGACGGGCAAGACGGCGATCGCGATCGACACGATCATCAACAACAAGAGCTCCGATCTGGTCTGCATCTACGTGGCGATCGGCCAGCGGATGTCGACCGTCGTCCAGGTGATGGAGACCCTGGAGGAGAACGGCGCGATGGAGAACACGATCATCGTGGCCGCGCCCGCCGACGAGGCGGCGCCGATCAAGTACATGGCCCCGTATGCGGGCTGCGCGATGGGCGAGTACTTCCTCTACCAGGGCAAGCACGCGCTCTGCATCTACGACGACCTCTCCAAGCACGCGGCCGCCTACAGGCAGATGTCGCTGCTGCTCCGGCGCCCGCCGGGTCGCGAGGCCTACCCGGGCGACGTGTTCTACCTGCACTCCAGGCTGCTGGAGCGGGCGGTGAAGCTCTCCGACGAGGAGGGAGGCGGCTCACTGACCGCGCTGCCGGTGATCGAGACCCAGGCCGGCGACATCTCGGCCTACATCCCGACGAACGTCATCTCGATCACGGACGGGCAGATCTTCCTGGAGAGCGACCTCTTCTACTCGGGTGTTCGCCCGGCGATCAACGTCGGCACCTCGGTCTCCCGGGTGGGCGGCAACGCCCAGACCAAGGCGATGAAGAAGGTCGCCAGCCAGTTGCGCCTCGACCTCTCCCAGTACCGCGAGCTAGAGGCCTTCGCCCAGTTCGGCTCGGAGCTCGACCCGGAGACCCAGAAGCAGCTCGCCAGAGGTGAGCGGATGGTCCAGGCGCTCAACCAGAAAGAGCGCCAGCCGATGCCGGTGGCCGAGCAGGTCGCCTCGATCTACGCCGGCACGGGCGGCTACCTCGATCGAATCAAGACCGAGCGGGTGACCGAGTTCCTCGGCGCCATGGTCTCCAGGCTGCACTCCCAGGAGAAGGACCTGCTCGACCGGATCAACGAGAGCGGAGACCTCTCCGACGAGGACGAGGAGGCCCTTGGCAAGGCGATCGCGCAGGCGATCGATGACTTCGGGCCCGACTTCGACCAAGAGGGCAACCCGCTCGAGGAGGGCGAGTCCGATCGGGTCCAGCGCCGCGAGGAAGACGAGAGCCCACCCTCGGAGTCCGCCTCGGACGGTCCCGGAGCTGACGAGGACGAGGCCGAGACGCAGGCCGAGCAGGAAGAGGCCGGCGCGACCGCCTGACGCATGGCAACACGTAAGGAAGTAAAGAACCGCATTGCCTCCGTCAAGAACGTGCAGACGATCACCCGCGCTTTTGAGCTGGTTGCCGCCGCCCGCCTGCGGCGGGCCGAGCAGCGCATCGACGCCCTCCGCCCCTACGCCCGCGAGCTGCGCCGGATGACGCGGCAGGTCGCCGAGGCGGCCGGGGTGGAGGCACGCAACCTGCCCGTCCTGCAGGAGCATGAGGAACAGCGCACGGTTGGCATCCTGCTCATCACCGGCGATCGAGGTCTGGCCGGCTCATTCAACTCACAGATCATCCGGGCCGGGGCGCAGCTTCAGCGCGAGCTCTCCGGGGAGGGCAAGGAGGTCCGCTTTTCGGTCGTGGGGCGCCGAGGTGTCTCGACCATGCGCTTCCGGGGCGAGGACCTGCACGGGGAGTACGTCGGCTTCACCGACCGCCCCGCCTTCGCGAACGCGAGGGAGATCGCCGACGCGCTGATCGCCTCATACGTCGACAAGGACCTGAACCGGGTCGACCTGATCTACAACCGCTACGTCTCGCCGCTCACCCAGTATGTGCGCCGGCAGACGCTGCTCCCTGTCCAGCAGGCCGACGTCTTCGGTGAGGGGGTGGAGGAGCTCAGCCCCGATGAGGACGAGGACCTGGACGAAGAGCTGGTGGAGGCTCACCGCAAGGCGCTCTGGGATTACGAGCCCGAGCCCGAGGAGCTGCTCGGCGAGCTGATCCCCGAATACGCCCAGCTCAACGTCTACCGCGCGCTGCTCGAGTCGACAGCGTCGGAGCACGGCGCCCGGATGACCGCGATGCGGAACGCGGCGGACAATGCCAAGGAGGTGATCTCGGACCTCACCCTGGAGATGAACCGGGTCCGTCAGGCCGAGATCACCCAGGAGATCCTGGAGGTCGTCGCCGGAGCCGAGGGCCTCTCATGAAGCGGGTTGCTCCTCGCTTCGCTGCGGAGCACCCTCGCATAACTTGAAGACGAGAAGGAGACGAATGGCTGACAACGGAAGCAAGAATGGAAAGGTGGGCACCGTCGAGCAGGTGACGGGGGTCGTCATCGACGTCGCCTTCCCCGACCACATCCCCGAGATCTTCCACGCGCTGGAGATCGACGTGCCGCCCGAGGGTGGACGAACCGAGGGAAAGCTGGTCTGCGAGGTGCAGCAGCACCTCGGCGACGACCGCGTCCGCGCGATCGCCATGGACGCGACCGACGGCGTCAAGCGTGGCGACAAGGTGCTCGACACCGGTGGGCCGATCACGGTTCCTGTCGGCGATCAGACTCTGGGCCGCATCTTCAACCTGCTGGGCGAGACGATCGACGAGGGCCCGGAGCTCGCAGAGGGGGAGCGCTGGCCGATTCACCGCCCCGCCCCCGAGGTCGAGGACCTCGCCCCCTCGCAGGAGTTGCTGGAGACCGGGATCAAGGTCGTGGACCTGCTGGCCCCCTACGCCAAGGGCGGCAAGGTCGGCCTGTTCGGCGGCGCCGGCGTGGGCAAGACCGTTCTGATCCAGGAGCTGATCCGCTCCATCGCCGAGGAGCACGAGGGCCTCTCCGCCTTCTGCGGCGTCGGCGAGCGCTCCCGCGAGGGCAACGACCTCTGGCTCGAGATGAAGGAGTCCGGCGTCATCGACAAGACGATGCTGGTCTTCGGCCAGATGAACGAGCCGCCGGGAGCCCGCCTGCGGGTCGCCCTCTCGGGGTTGACGATGGCGGAGTACTTCCGCCAGCAGGGCGGCCAGGACGTGCTGCTCTTCATCGACAACATCTTCCGGTTCGTCCAGGCGGGCTCCGAGGTCTCGGCGCTCCTCGGCCGGATGCCCTCCGCTGTCGGCTACCAGCCGACCCTCGAGACCGAGATGGGTCAGCTCCAGGAGCGGATCACCTCCACGCGGGAGGGATCGGTCACCTCCATCCAGGCGATCTACGTGCCCGCGGACGACCTCACCGACCCGGCACCGGCATCCGTGTTCGCGCACCTCAACGCGACCACCACGCTGACGCGGTCGCTGGTGGAGCAGGGGATCTACCCGGCGGTCGATCCGCTCGACTCCACCTCGACGATCCTCAAGCCGGAGATCCTCGGCGACGAGCACTACAACACGGCGACGCGCGTCCAGGAAACGCTGCAGCGCTATCGCGAACTGCAGGACATCATCGCCATCCTCGGGATCGACGAGCTCTCGGACGCCGACAAGCAGACGGTGTCGAGGGCGCGGAAGATCCAGCGCTTCCTCTCGCAGCCGTTTTTCGTCGCGGAGCAGTTCACCGGCCGAAGCGGCGAGTACGTGCCGGTCGCCGAGACCGTTCGCGGCTTCAAGGAGATCGTCGACGGCGAGCTCGACGACATCCCGGAGCGCGCCTTCTACATGCAGGGCCCGATCGACCAGGTGCTCGAGACGTCCAAGAAGATGCGCGCCGAGGAGCCCGAGGAGTCCGCTCAGGCCGAGGCCGACGAGCAGGAGGCCAAGCCAGAGCAGGAGGCCCAGAAGACCGAGCGAGCCGCGGACCAGGATCAGGGCGAGCAGGCGGAGGACGAGGCGGCCTGATCGCCTGAATCGCAATGGCCGAGCACAACGTCGAAGTCCGCCTCCTCACCCCCGAGGGTGAGGTCTTCACCGGCGACGTGGAGCAACTCTCCACGCGGACCTCGGTCGGGGAGATCGGGATCCTGGCGAACCACGTGCCGGTGCTGGCGCGGCTGCTGCCCACGGAGCTGCGCCTGCACATGCCCGACGGCGAGGTGCGCCGCTGGGCGCAGGCCGAGGGCTGGCTGCAGGTGTTCGCCAATCGCGCGACGGTGCTGGTCGGCGAGGCGATCCCACCCGACCAGCTCGACACCGGTGAGCTCCGCAACCGGATCGAGGACGCCGACGCGAGGTTGGGGGAGTCCGAGGAGGGCTCCGGCGCCCACACCCAGGCCGGGAAGGACAAGGCGCGGGCCGAGGCGTTCCTCGAGGTAGCCGAATCCCGCTCCTGATCCCGGGCCGCACCTAGCATGATGCGAGGGTGCTCCGCAAGCGAAGCTGAGGAGCAACCCGTTTAACGATGGACGAGCTCGCCCTCGCCAAGCGGCTGATCGCCTTCGACACCTCGAACGCCGAGGGGCTGCGGCGCGCCGCCGAATTCGTCGGCGGCTGGCTCGAGTCGAACGACATCGAGGCATCCCAGACCGAGGCCCGCGGCCTGCCGGTGACGACGGCGGAGGTGGGGCCGCCCGAGGCGCCCACCCTGGTCCTGCACGGCCACTTGGACGTCGTCCCCGGCGGGAGCGACCAATTCGAGCCGCAGGCCAACGGCGATCGCCTCTACGGGCGGGGCGCATACGACATGAAGGGCGCCCTCGCCGTGATGCTGGTCGTGCTGCACGACCTGCGAGACCAGGACGAGGTGCGCCTGCGCCTCGGGATCGTCTCCGACGAGGAGTCCGAGGAGGAGGAGAACCGCGGCTCGGATGCCCTGGTTGCCAGCGGCTTCATCGGCGATTTCGCGATCACCGGCGAGCCGACCAACCTCCAGGTCGGGGTGCAGGCCAAAGGAGTCCTGGCGATGCGACTTCTGGTCAAGGGCCGCTCCGCCCATGGCGCCACGCCATGGCTCGGCGATAACGCCGTCGTCAAGGCGGTCGAGGTATTCAGGGCCGTCGAGTCGCTACCGTTTGCGCGCCACAGCTCCGCCCTGTTCGACCGGCCCTCCATCAATCTCGGTCGGATCCTGGGCGGCGATGCCCTGAACAAAGTGCCCGATTCCTGCGTCATAGACGTCGATATCCGCTTCCTGCCCGATCAGGATCCCGATGAGATCCTGGAGCAGGTCGGCGGGCTTCCCGACACGGAAGTGCTTGCCACCTTCCGGCGCGAGCCGGCGGTGGTCGAGCCGGACTCGCCCTACGTGGTCGGGCTCTGCGAGGCGGCGTCGCCGCATCATCCCGAGCGGGTGATGAGCGTAGGTCGCGACGGCGCCTCGGACGCAGTGTCGTTCCTCGCCGCCGGCGTGCCGGCCGTCGAGTTCGGCCCGATCGGCGACGGCCACCACGGCCCGGCAGAGTGGGTGTCGATCGCCTCGCTGCACAGCTACCGGCAGGCGCTGGAGGGATTCGTGCGGAGCTTCCCGGGGATGACCGCGTGAGCCCGGAGCGCCAGGAGGGAAACGGCCAAGGCGAAGAGGGTCAGCGCTCCGACGAGACGCAGGAGTTCAACGTGAACGACGAGCTCCGGAAAGATGCCGAGGAGGGGACGCCCGAGGAGCAGCCCAGCCACGAGCAGCCCGGTGCCGATCAGCCCGGCGAGGATCAGCCCCGCGGTGAGGAGCCCGGGGAGGACCTCGACCAGGAGGACGTGGAGGAGGAGCCGGAGGAGGACCTCGACGAGGAGGACCTGGAGGAGCCCGGCGAGGAGGAGGAGCAGGAGCTGTCCGACGAGGAGAAGCTCGCACAGGTCGTCTCCGCCGAGACCCAGGAATGGGAGGGCCTCGAGGCCGCCGAGGCCACCGCGGACGAGCCCACTGTGATCCAGAAAGCCGGCTCGGCGATCACGTCCAGCTTCGAGAAGGTCGGCGCAAAGACCACGGGTGGGTTCAAGGCGGTCGGATCCGCAACGACCTCGGGATTCAAGGTCGTCCGCGAGCACGTCGGCTTCCCCGTCTGGCTGCGCTTCATGACAGCGTCCGTCGTGATCGTGGCCTCGATCGCGGCGGCCACCTCGGCCAGCCTGATCCTCTACCTGGGTGACATCGCGAGCGCGCTGAAGAGCAACAGCATCGGAGAGAAGGTCAAGAACGAGCTGGATCCCATCCCGGACAGCGGCGCCCAGACGATCATGATCCTCGGCTCCGACAAGCGGAATCAGGAGATCAGCGGCCAGTTCGGCCTTTCCGACACGACCATGCTGCTGCGGCTCGATCCCGACCGGAACGCGATCGCGCTGCTGTCGCTGCCGCGCGATCTCAAGGTCTCGATCCCCGGCGTCGGCACGGACAAGCTGAACGCCGCCTATTCGCTCGGCGGCCCCAAGTTGACGCTCCAAACCGTCAAGCAGTTGACCGGCCTGCATGTCAACCACCTGGTCAATGTCGACTTCACCGGCTTCGCCCGGGCGGTGAACGCGATCGGCTGCGTCTACGTCGACGTCGATCACCGCTACTTCCACCAGAACGGGCCGTACGCGAGCTCTTCCGACTACGCCGAGATCAACCTCCAGCCGGGATACCAAGCGCTCTGCGGCTTCGACGCGCTCTCCTTCGTGCGGTACCGGCACACCGACAACGACATCGTCCGCTCGGCACGCCAGCAGGCGTTCCTGCGCGAGGCGCGGGCAAAGGTCCCGCCCGAGCGTCTGGTCGAGGACCGCAAGAAGCTGATCAAGATCTTCACCACCTACACGACGTCCGACATCGACGACGCGATTCAGATGCTCCAGGTCCTGAAGCTGTTCTTCGACCTGCGTAGCTCGCAGATCAAGGAGGTCCACTTCGAGGGCCATCTCGGCCCCTCCTACGTCACCGCGACGCATTCGGAGATCGAGACCGCGGTGCAGCAGTTCCTCGGCAGCGAGAGCACTCCCGGGCCGCAGGGCTCGACGGCGAAGCCCGACCAGAAGGTGGTTCCCGAGGAGGCGCCGGACGCCACCAAGCCCACCCCGGCGGCGTCGAAGAAGAAGCAGGCAGCGGCCACGAATCTGGTCGAGACGAGTTACGGCAAGCAGCTCGCCCGAGGCATCAAGGACCGCAAGCTGAAGGTCCCGATCTACTACCCGACCCAGCTCGAGGTGGGCAGCGACTACGCGCAGAAGCCCCGCGCCTACAAGATCAACGGCAAGGGAGACGAATCGCCGCCCCACTCGGAGCGCGCCGCCTACAAGTGGGTCTTCTCGCTGCCGACGAGCGGCGACTACTACGGCTTCGAGGGGACCCGCTGGAAAGATCCGCCGATCCTCGACAACCCGGCCGAGGAGAAGACGATCGGGGACCGCACTTACAAGCTCTACTACGACGGAGATCGGCTGCGCATGGTGGCCTGGCAGACTGACCTGGGCTCGTTCTGGGTGTCGAACTCCTACATCGAGACAATCCCGAACGCGGACATGCTGAAGATCGCGCAGAGCTTCCGGCAGCTCCCGGGTACCTGATCGAGCGATTCCGGCGATCATCCCCAGGGAGACGAGCGTGAGCGAGAAGGAACCAATCGGGGTTGTCGGAGCCGGCTGGGTCGGCCTGGTCACGGCCGCCTGCTTCGCCGAGCTCGGCCATCGGGTCGTGGTCCGTGAGATCGTCCCGGAGAAGGTGGAGTCGCTGCGCCGTGGCGAGATGCCGATCCACGAACCGGGCCTCCCGGAGCTGATCCAGCGCAACAGCGAGCGGCTCCTCTTCACCACCGAGACGGCAGAGCTCCTGGACGGGCCGCGGCTGCTGTTCGTCTGCGTGCAGACGCCGCCCACCTACTCGGGAGACGCTGACCTCTCGGCGGTGGAGCGCGCGGTTGAGGAGATCGGTGAGCCGAACGGACGAGTCCTGGTGATGAAGAGCACCGTCCCGGTGGGGACCGGTCGGACGATCAAGCGCGAGGCGCCCGAGCTGGCCTACGTGTCCTGCCCCGAGTTCCTGCGAGAGGGCACCGCGCTCAAGGACTTCATGGAGCCCGACCGGGTCCTGGTCGGTGCTGACCCCGGTGACGAGTGGGCGGCCGAAGCGGTCGCCGAGGTCTATGCGCCGCTCGGGGCGCCCATCGTGAGCACCGACATCTCGAGTGCCGAGATGGTGAAGCTCGCCTCGAACGCGTTCCTGGCCACCAAGATCAGCTTCATCAACGAGATCGCCAACGTCTGCGAGGAGCTCGGGGCCGACGTCACGGACGTGGCCCGCGGGATGGGGCTCGACGATCGCATCGGCGCCCGATTTCTCCAGGCGGGGATCGGCTACGGCGGTTCCTGCTTCACGAAGGACGTCTCCGCGCTCAAGATGCTCGCCGCCAACTCGGGCTACCACTTCCAGCTGCTCAACTCGGTGATCGAGGTGAACGAGCTGCAGAAGCGCCGTGTGATGGCGAAGCTCGCCAAGCACCTCGAGTCGCTGGTCGGCAAGCGCGTCGCCCTCCTCGGACTCGCCTTCAAGGCGGATACGGACGACATGCGGGGGGCCTCGAGCCTGATCTTGGCCGCTCGCCTCCACGGCGAGTCCGCGAACGTCGTCGCGTACGACCCGGTCGCCGAAACGGCAGCGGCTCCTCTAATGCCCGCGGTCGAGATGACGAGTTCCGCGATGGACGCGCTCGAGGGCGCCGACGCGGCCGTCCTGGTGACCGAGTGGCCCGAGTTCGCCGAGCTCGACTGGACCGAGGTGGCGAAGCGGATGAAGACGCCGCTGCTGGTGGACGGCCGCAACTTCCTCGATCCGGACGCCGTGCGCGCCGCCGGCCTCACCTACGAAGCCATCGGGCGCCCGAGCGCCGCCGACCGGTCGGCGGTCCAGGGCTGATGCAGGCGCTGATCCTGGCGGGGGGCGAGGGGACCCGCCTGCGGCCGCTGACCTACACGGTGGCGAAGCCGGTGCTGCCCCTGGCCGGGCGGCCCCACGTCGCCTATCTGATCGACTGGCTGGTGCGTCATGGAGTGGACGACGTGATCGTCTCCTGCGGTCACCTCGCCGAGGGGATGCGTCGCGCCCTGGCCGAGCTCGAGCCCGGCGTGGAGATCCGCTACGCGGAGGAGCCCGACGCCCGCGGGACCGCCGGAGCGATCCGCTTTGCGGCCGACGATGGGATGCTCGCGGACCGGTTCCTGGTGCTGAACGGAGACGTGCTCTGCGACCTCGACCTGACTGCCCTGATCGACCAGCACGAGCGAACCGGCGGACGGGCGACGATCGCCCTCTACCCGGTCGCCGAGCCGATCGGCTACGGGCTGGTCCATCGCCGCGACGACGGCGAGATCACGGAGTTCCTCGAGAAGCCGGACCGGGCCCAGATCGACACCGACGAGATCAACGCGGGCGCCTATCTGCTGGAGCGCTCGGTGCTGGACCTGATTCCACCGGACAAGGCCGTCTCGATCGAGCGCGAGGTCTTCCCGCTGCTGATCGGCGAGGGCCTCTACGGGATCCGGCTCGAGGGCTACTGGATCGACATCGGGACGCCCGAGCGCTACCTGGAGGCCACCTGGGACATCCTCGAGCGTCGGGTCGAAACGGTCACTGGTGCCGGTCTGGACGAGAACGGTTTGCTGGCGGGGGACGGGGTCGAGATTGGGGTTCCGGGCAGGTTGGAGGGTCCGGCGGTGATTGGCGGGCGGACCGAGATTTCGCCGGGCGCACGGCCAGGTCCACCGTATGTGCTCGGCCGGAATTGCCGGATCCGCCCGGGCGCAATCGTGGAACGCTCCGTGCTCCTCGACGATTGTCTGGTCGAGGACGATGCGGTGGTGGTGAACAGCATCCTCGGCTCCGGTGTGAGCGTTGGGGTCGGAGCGGAGCTTGATGGCGCGGTGATCGGGGATGGTGAGCGAGTCACGGGAACGAGAGCCGACCCCGGAGTGGAGGCGGAGGAGGAGAAGGGGGCGTCATGACGGTAGTCGGTGGGTCAATGCTGGATGCCGTGAAGGCCCTGCCCGAGCACCTCCGCGACGCGCTCTGGCGGATCGAAACCGCGCGGGCCGCCACGATGGAGGCGCCGGCGGCTTTCGTCTGCGGCATGGGCGGCTCGGCGATCGGTGGCGACCTGGCCGCGGCGGCCCTCGCCGACCGGCTGACCAAGCCGATGCTGGTCGCCCGGCGCTACGAGCTGCCGTCCTGGACGCCGCCGGGGTCCGCGGTGCTCTGCTCGAGCTATTCCGGCGACACGGAGGAGACCTTGGCTTGCTACGCGGCGACCGAGGCGGTGGGCGCCCAGCGGCTGGTGGCGACCACCGGCGGCGAGCTCGCCGAGGCCGCGCGGCGCGACGGCGTGCCGGTCATCGGTCTCCCCGCCGGCCTGCAGCCGCGCGCGGCGGTTGGCTACATGTTCTGCGTGGCGGCGGAGCTCGCCGCGCTCGCACTCGCGGGCCCTCGGATCAGCACCGATATCGATGCCGCCGCCTCGCACCTGGGTGAGTCCTTCGCCGCGGCCGAGTCGCGGGCGCGGGAGCTCGTGGCCGAGGTTGGAGACGCCGTGCCGGTCATCTATGGCAGCGACCTCACCGCGCCGGTCGCCTACCGCTGGAAGACGGAGGTGAACGAGAACGCCAAGTGGCACGCCTTCTCGGCGGCCCTGCCCGAGGCCGACCACAACGAGCTCGAGGGATGGTCTGGGGCGGAGGGCCGCTTCGCGGCGATCTTCCTGGAGGACCGCGACCAGCACCCGCGCGAGCGCCGGCGCTTCGAGCTCACGGCCGAGGCGGTCGAGCCCAACGCCGCCGGAGTGATCCGCCTCGAGACGGAGGGTGAGACCCGAACCGAGCGCATCCTCCACGCGGTGATGCTCGGGGACCTTTTCTCGATCGAACTCGCGGCCGCACGCGGGGTGGACCCGATGCCGGTCGAGGGCATCGAGTCCTTCAAGCGCGCCCTCGGCCGGCCCGACGGCTCCTAGCGGAGCCGCTCATCCAGCTGCACGACGACCTCGTCCCCCTCTTCCTTGCCGATCGCCCTGCGCACGTCGGCTCTGACCGGCAGCTTGTGGGTGCCGTCCCCGAGCGCCATGAACGAGCTGCGGAACGGCTGGCCATCGATCGTCCCGCGCACCTTGACCAGGCCCCGGGTGCCGAAGTACTCCGCCGACCCGGGCATGATCACGTAGGTCCAGCCGCCCCCGTTGGGGCTCTTCACCAGCTTCGCCTCGAACTTCCTGTTCAGCTTCGCCATAGGTGGGCTCCTCAGTCGGGTTCTCGCTAAAGAGACCGCTGCTCGCCGCCGGACTCATCGGTCCGGACTGCGATTGCTCGGCAAGTGATGTAAAGCACACTTGACATCTAGTGTCTGTCAAGCTAGCTTTACACCACGATGCAGAACGAAATTCGAAGACTTCGAAACGAGCAGGGGCTCTCGCAGGAGGGGCTGGCGGACGCGCTCGACGTCTCACGGCAGACGATCAACTCGATCGAGACCGAGCGCTATACGCCGTCACTTCCCCTCGCGATCGCCCTGGCCCGCTACTTCGGCAAACCAGTTGAGGAGGTATTTCATGCAGATGGCCATCCCTGAGTCCAAATACTCGAGACGCCGGTTCGCGCGAGCCCCCTGGCTGCCCGTCTGGAGCCTCTTCCTCGGGATCGTGATCTCGACCGCGATGGCGATCGGCGGCAACCTCACGATCGCGCTGGTCACCCTCGGACTGTTCGTGGCGTTCTCGGCGCTCTTCTACTTCGGCGCCCGCAACGAGACCATCGGCGGGCTCGCCGAGCCTGGTCGCGACGAGCGCTGGGCGATGATCAACCAGCGGGCGATGGCTTTCGCCGGCACCGTGCTGGTCCTGATCCTGATCGGCGGATGGGTGGTCGAGCTGGCGAACGGAAACGACGGCAGCCCGTACAGCGAGGTGTTTGCCGGCGGCACGATCGCGTACTTCGCGGCGGCCCTGTGGCTGCGGTTTCGCTCCTAGCGCGACGGGCTAGTAATCGCGCGGGGGCCTGCGCTTCGACTTGCGCTCGGAGGTGCGCCGCTTCTGTTCCAGACGGCGCTCGCGGGCCGCGCGGGACGGTTTGGTCGGGCGGCGCGGCTTCGGACGGCGTAGGCCGGCGGCGAGCTTCCGTCGCAGCCGCTCGAGGGCGAGCTCGCGGTTGCGAGCTTGGCTGCGCGCATCCTGGGCGACCGCTGTGACCCGCGGGCCGAGCTTGCGGAGCAGCCGATCGCGCTGCTCGTCGCTCAGCGCCCGGGAATCCTCGACTTCGAAAACCGCCTCGATCCGCGAGGCGGTGACGTTCGCATGCTGGCCGCCCGGGCCCGAGGAGCGGCTCGCGCGAAGCTGAATCTCCTCGAGGGGAATGACCGTATCCTCGGCGACCCGGATGCCGTCATCCATCCATCGCACGCTACCCCGTTAGCCTTGAGCATCCTCAAACCTCGACGCAGGAGACCGACCACTGCATGAGCACCGCCACGAGTGCACCGACGTCCACAGGCCTCGACTTCGAGGTCGCCGACCTCTCGCTGGCCGACTTCGGCCGCAACGAGATCCGGCTGGCCGAGCACGAGATGCCGGGCCTGATGGCGACCCGGGCGGAGTTCGAAGAGTCCAAGCCGCTGAAGGGCGCGCGGATCACCGGCTCGCTCCACATGACGGTGCAGACCGCGGTGCTGATCGAGACGCTGGTCGCGCTCGGCGCCGAGGTCCGCTGGGCGAGCTGCAACATCTTCTCGACCCAGGACCACGCTGCCGCGGCGGTCGCGGTCGGCCCCGACGGCACCCCGGATGACCCGAAGGGCATCCCGGTCTTCGCCTGGAAGGGCGAGACGCTCGAGGAGTACTGGTGGGCCGCCCTCCAGGCCTTGACCTGGCCGGCGCCGGGGCCGAACGGGGAGACCGGCGCCAACATGCTGCTCGACGATGGCGGCGACGCCACCCTGCTCGTCCACAAGGGTGTCGACTACGAGGCCGCCGGCGCGGTCCCCAGCTCCGACACCGCCGGCTCCGAGGAGGAGAAGGTGATCCTCGAGCTGCTGCGGAAGAGCCTCGCCGAGGACCCGCAGCGCTTCACCAAGATGGCCGAAGGGATCAAGGGCGTCACCGAGGAGACCACCACCGGGGTGATCCGCCTCTACGAGCGGCAGGCCAACGGCACGCTGCTCTTCCCGGCGATCAACGTCAACGACTCGGTCACCAAGTCGAAGTTCGACAACATCTACGGCTGCCGGCACTCCCTGATCGACGGCATCAACCGCGCTACGGACGTCATGATCGGCGGCAAGACCGCGGTGATCTGCGGCTTCGGCGACGTCGGCAAGGGCTGCGCCGAGTCACTCCGCGGCCAGGGCGCCCGCGTGATCGTCACCGAGATCGACCCGATCTGCGCCCTCCAGGCCGCGATGCAGGGCTACGAGGTGCGAAAGCTCGAGAGCGTCATCGACAGCGCCGACATCTTCATCACGGCAACGGGCAACAAGGACGTGATCACGGTCGACCACATGGCCCAGATGAAGCACCAGGCGATCGTGGGCAACATCGGTCACTTCGACGACGAGATCCAGATGGCCGCGCTCGAGAACTTCGACGGCATCGAGCGGATCAACATCAAGCCGCAGGTCGACGAGTGGCGCTTCCCCGACGGCCACTCGATCATCGTGCTCTCGGAGGGGCGCCTGCTCAACCTCGGCAACGCCACCGGCCATCCGAGCTTCGTGATGTCGAACTCGTTCACCAACCAGGTGATCGCCCAGATCGAGCTGTTCGGCAAGGCGGAGGCCTACGGCAAGGAGGTCCACGTGCTCCCCAAGCACCTGGACGAGAAGGTCGCCCGCCTGCACCTGGACGCGCTCGCCGTCGAGCTCACCGAGCTCGAGCCCGAGCAGGCCGCCTACATCGGCGTCCCGGTCGAGGGCCCCTACAAGAGCGACCACTACCGCTACTAGCTCCGACTCTCGGCCCTCAACTCGTCCAGCGCGAGCAGGACGCCGTCATCTGGGGCATCATGAGGCGCGGTGGGACTGCGCATACGGATCGCGCTCCTGGCGGGCTTCGTCTTCGCCGGGCTGCTTGCGCCTTCGCAGGCGGCCGGCGTCGGGCTCAATTCGATCGGACCGAGCTTCGATAATCCCGTCTTCGCGACCTCGCCGCCCGGCGATCCGCGCCTCTTCGTGGTCGAGCGCCCGGGCTTCATCCAGGTACTGCACGACGGCACGGTCACGCAGTTCCTCGACATCCACACCATGGTCAACACCGACGGCGAGCGCGGCCTGCTTTCGATGGCGTTCGATCCGAACTACGCGAACAACGGCCTCTTCTACGTCTACTACGCGGGCGACGGTCCCAATGCCGGAGGTGCAGTCGGCGACATTCACATCGACGAGTACCACGTCGGCTCGAATCCCAACGTCGCCAACCCGGCGAGCCGCAGGACCGTATGGACCTTCAGCCACGGTGCCACGAACCACAACGGGGGCCAGCTGCAGTTCGGGCCGGACGGCCTTCTCTACATCACGGTGGGGGACAACGCGAACAGCACGAATGCGCAGCAGATCGCGAACCCCTACGGCAAGGTCCTCCGGATCGATCCCCACGGCGCCGGCAACGGAGTTCACGGCATACCCCCGACCAATCCGTTTGCGGGCGTCCCCGGGGCCACGCAGGAGATCTGGGCCATGGGACTGCGGAACCCATTCCGCTTCTCCTTCGATCACCTCACCGGGGATCTGGTCATCGGCGACGTCGGCGACGTCTCGACGGAGGAGATCGATCTCTCGCCCGCGGCGGCCGGCGGGGGTCGCGGGTTGAACTACGGGTGGCCGTGCCGCGAGGGCTTCTCCGCCCACCCGGGCGACTGCAACGGAGCCATCGTCGATCCCGTCTTCGACTACCCGCACGCGGATCCCGGCGGCGACGTCGCCCACGGGTGCGCGATCATCGGCGGCTACGTCTACAGGGGCAGCCAGGCGCCCGAGATCTCGGGGCGGTACCTGTACGCGGACCTCTGCACCGCTCAGGTCCGCTCGATCCAGCTCGGTCTCCCGCGGGCCAGCGGCGATCGCGCCGAGAGCGCGGTGGGCGCCCTGGGCTCGACCATGTCGTTCGGCCAGGACTCCACCTGCGGTCTCTACGTGATGAACACGAGCACGGTCTTCCGGATCGTCGGCTCGGCGTCGTCCGCCACGCCGGTCTGCCAGTCGGCTCGCAAGAAGTGCAACTGCCCGGCCGGGAAGAAGGGCAAGAAGGGGAAGAAGTGCAAGAAGCGCAAGCACAAGAAGCGCGCGGCGGAGTCGAAGAAGAAGCACAAGCACAAGAAGTGCAAGAAGAAGAAGGGCAAGAAGAAGCGACGCGGCTGATCTGAGAGCCTTCGCGCGATGAGGGCGATGATCCTCGCGGCTGGGCTGGGCACGCGCCTGCGGCCGCTCACCTACGTGCTGCCGAAGCCCGTGGCGCCGGTGCTCAACCGGCCGATCGTCGCCCGGATCGCCGACCTGATCGCGGGCCACGGCTTCAGGGACGTAGTCACCAACGTCTCCTACCTGCCCAAGCAGATCCGGGAGGTGCTCGGCGACGGCTCGGACTTCGGTCTGAAGATCACCTACAGCGAGGAGTCGGAGCCGCTCGGAACGGCGGGCGGAGTGGGAAAGGTCCGCGACTTCCTCTCCGCGACCGACTCCTTCCTGATCATCTCCGGGGACGCGCTCACCGGCATCGACCTGACCGCGATGCGCTCAGCGCACGAGGCGAACGTCGAGCGGGGCGCGATCGCCACCCTGGCGACGAAGCGGGTAGAGGACACGACGCAGTTCGGCGTGGCGATCACGGACGACCAGGGACGCATCCAGGGCTTTCAGGAGAAGCCGGAGCCGGCGGAGGCGCTCTCCGATCTCGCCAACTGCGGCATCTACATGTTCCGGAAGGAGATCTTCGATCACTTTCCCCCGCCCGATCAGAAGAGCCCGGCGGGAGACGAGGACCAGCCGCCCGGCTTCGTCGACTGGGCGATGGACGTCTTCCCATCGCTCCTCGAGGGGGACATCCCCTTCTTCTCACACGAGATCGAGGCGTACTGGAACGACATCGGCTCGGTCGGGGAGTTCGTCCAGGGCAACCTCGACGCGCTGGCGGGCGAGGTCGGAATCGAGCCCCCGGCGCCCGAGGTGTCCAAGGGCATCTACGCGGATGGCGGCTCCGACCTCGATGCAGTGCGGGTGATCGCACCGGTTCTGATCGGGACCGACTCGCACGTCGGCGAGGGTGCCAGCTTGCACGGGCCCGTGGTGGTCGGCGACGGCTGCGAGCTGGGGGCGGGGGCAATGCTCCGCGAGTGTGTCGTCCTGCCGGGCGCCCGCGTCCCGTCCGGAGGGCTGGTGGTCGGCGGCCTCTACGGGATCGATCCCGACCGGCCTCTGGGCTAATCATCGGGCGAACGTCCCGCGGTACGCCCTATGGGTGCAGGCCAGGGACGTTCGCCGCGGGAGCCGCCTCGAACGTCCCGCTGTACCCGCGATAGGGACAAGTCCCGGACGTTCGCCGCGGGGGCCTCTCCCGCTCGTCTTCGGTCACTTCCCTGACTGCTTGCGCGGCTCCCGTGGGAACTCGCTCTGGAGGATCGATCGATTCCGCGAGTTCTGCTCGAACACCTTGCGTCGCTGATCGCGCCGCCGCTCTGCGCCGCCTGCGGCTCCCCGCGCCCCGCGGACGTTGTCATCTGCGAGCGATGCAGGGTCGAGCTCGCGGCCGCCCCACGGGTGCGTGATCCTGGCCCGCCCGGCGTGGACCTGGCCGTCTCGGCGTCGCCGTTCGACGGCGTGGCCCGGCGGATCGTGCACGGGCTCAAGTACGGCCGCAGACTCTCGCTGGCCGGTGTCGCCGCGGAGGCGATGCTGCGGGCATTGCCCGAGCAGGAGTCCCCGGACGTGGTGGTGCCGGTGCCCGCGGGCCCATGGCGGTGGCGCTGGCGGGGCTTCGATCCGGCCGAGGAGATCGCGATCGCCCTCTCGCAGCGCTCGAGCCTGCCGTACAGGCCGTGTCTCCGCCGGGGTCGCGGCCGCCGCCAGGTGGGCCGGAGGCGCTGGCAGCGACTCGCCGACCCGCCGCTGGTCTGGACGGCCGGCCCGGTGCCACGGTGCGCCCTCCTCGTCGATGACGTCTGGACCACCGGCGCCACCCTGGACGCCTGCGCTCGAGCGCTGCGAACGGGCGGCTCCAGGAGGGTGATTGCCCTGACGCTCGCCCACGCCCTCTAAGCGAATACGCTTCCTGCGATGAGGAGGGCAAGGAGGCTCGCCGTCGCGGGCTGCATAGGGATCCTCGGATCGCTGATTTTCGGAGCAGGCCAGGCCCCGGCGAGCGGTCCTCGCCTGACGGTTCCCGTGGGCGATCTCGACGCTGCGGTCAAGTGCCCGATCGACCCGACCAACGCGTCGGTCACCCCCGTCATGTTCGTAACGGGAACCGGCGCGACCGGTGACCAGGGCTACCTGATCGGCCAGGCTGCCTTCCAGGCCTACGGCCATCCCGTCTGTTACGTCAACTTCCCCGACTTCACGACGGCGGACATCCAGACCTCCGTGCAGTACCTCGTCTACGGCCTCCGCAAGGAGTTCGCCCTGGCCCACCGCAAGGTCGCGGTGATCGGCATCAGCCAGGGTGGGCTGCTGCCGCGCTTCGCGCTCACCTACTGGCCAGACCTGCGGCGGAAGGTGAGCGACGTGGTCGCCGCCGCCGGCACCCAGCACGGGACGAACATCGGCATCGGGGGATGTTCCGCCACCTCGCCGTGCGCACCCGCCGACTGGCAGCAGATCAAGGGCTCCCATCTGCTGCGCGCCATCAACTCCCAGCCGGACGAGACGCCCGGTAACGTCTCGTACACCACCGTTCGCTCGTTGACCGACGAGACGGTCCAGCCGCAGGGCGGCAGGCACCCCACCTCCTCGCTCGATGGAGCCGGAAACATCTTGATCCAGGGCGTCTGCCCGGGCCGCACCACGAGCCACATCGGCACCGCTGTCGACTCGGTCACGTTCGCGGCCTTCGTCGACGCCGTGGCGCATAAGGGCAAGGGGAAGGCGGGCGCCGCAAGGGCCTCCCGCTTCCCGCCCGACGTCTGCTCGCACCCCTACGCGGCCGGGCTCGACGAGGCCCAGACGACCGGGTTCCTGACCGCGGCCGGCGGGCTGATCTCCAATCAGGGCTCTCAGGTCCCCAAGGTCCCGGCCGAGCCCCGCGTGAGGAAGGTCTTCAAGCGGGTGCCTCGCCAGGACCGGCGCTGACCCTCTTGCCGCCGGAACGGCGCGGGCGTAGCATCCGAACGCCACCCCGACGGAAGGAGGTCCACGTGAAGATCGAGGTCCGAGGCAAGAACGTGGAGGTGACCGGCGAGCTTCGCGAGGCGGTGGTGCAGAGGTTTCAGCGGGTCGGCAAGCAGGTGTCCGAGTTCGCCACTCTCGAGGTTGAGCTCTGTGAGGAGAAGAACCCCCGGATCTCGGATCGAATGGTCGCCGAGGCGACCCTGGGACTGAAGGGGGTCACCCTTCGGGCCAAGGAGGCGTCCCCGGACATGCTCCATTCGATCCACGAGCTGGCGGAAGACATCCGCCGGCAGGTGAAGAAGCACCGGGAGAAGCGGCGGAAGCGCCATCGGACCCGCAAGTTGATGGAACGGTTGAGGGGCGAAACGGCCTAGGCGGACGGCTTCGCCATCAAACGGGTTGCTCCTCGGCTCTGCCTCGGAGCACCCTCCCGTTAACCTAATCCTGTGGCCAGAGGACTCATCGACCGCGCCCTGCGGATGGGCGAGTCGAAGCAATTCAAGGAGTACGAGGGAAGGGTCGACTCGATCAACCGGATCGAGCCCGAGATGGAGCTGCTCGATGACTCCGAGCTGCGCGCGGAGGCCGACGAGCTCCGCAGGCGCGCCCGTGAGGGCGAGTTACTCGACGACCTGCTCCCGGAGGCGTTCGCGCTCGTTCGCGAGGCGTCCAGGCGAACGCTGGGCCAGCGCCACTTCGACGTCCAGCTGATCGGCGGCATGGTGCTCCACTCGGGCTCCATCGCCGAGATGAAGACCGGCGAGGGCAAGACCCTGACCGCGACCCTGCCCGTCTTCCTGAACTCCCTCGCCG
>DATDJZ010000005.1:0-7040 GCA_036520315.1 Solirubrobacterales bacterium
TACCAGACCCCGAAGGCCAGGGGCAACAGGATCGCCAGCGGCGTGTAGTTGACGAGGCTTGTGTCGAAATCGTCGTTCCACGGCAGGCCCGCCGGCGTGTACGGCAGGTTGAGTGCGAACACCACCAGGATCACGAAGAAGATCCCGATTGAGTTCACCCACCGGTACCTGGCTCCCAGCGTCCACGGGCCGGCCTTGAAATTGTCGCCCGCCCTCAGCCGCAGATAGACCGGAATGATGTACGCGACGTACAGCCCGACCGTGCAGATCCCGGTCAGCGCGTAGAACGCGAACGGGACGTCGTTCTTCCCGAACAGCGCCGGGATCGCGACGATCAGCGAGAACACCGAAACCCCGATCACCGCGTTGAAGGGCACTCTGTCGCGGTTGACGCGGCGGAAGAGGTTCCAGCCGGGAATCGCCCGGTCGCGCGAGAACGCGTACCAGGTGCGGGAGGCGCTGGTCAGCCCCGCCGCGCCGCAGAACAGCTGCCCGACGGTTGCGATCAGGATCACCAGTTTCGCTGCCCAGGAGTCGAGCGCCGAGGTGAAGATGAACGTCGAGTAGCCGGCGCCGTCGTCGATTGCGGCGACATCGTTCGCCGCGAACAGGAAGGAGAGCAGCAGGATCCAGCCGATGATCGCCGAGTAGAAGACCGACCGCCAGACGCCCTGCGCGGCGCTGATCGCCGCGCCGTGAGTCTCCTCGGCGGTGTGCGCGGAGGCGTCGTAGCCGGTCTCCGTGTACATGGTCAGCAGGAAGCCGATCGGCAGCACGAAGAACCAGAAACCGAAGTTGCCGGTCGAGCCGCCGAAGAACCCGGACTCGTTGAACCTCTGGGTGAAGACGAAGTCGGCGCTCTGGTGGGTATCGGGCACGATCCAGAGAATCGCGATGATCACCGCGACTCCCAGGAGATGCCAGCCGACCGAGATGTTGTTCGCCAGCGCCAGGATGCGGTCGCCGAAGATGTTCACCAGGGTGTAGAGGAGCAGGATCAGGAAGAACAGGAACCACTGCTCCCCCAGGATGTGCTCTGTGTCGCCGAAGTTGATCCCGAAGATGTCGAGCCCGTAGAGACCGAGCAGGATGTTGAGGAAGATCGCGGCTCCGTAGGCGACGGAGGCGACGATGCCGATCAGGCCGGCGATGTTGAACCAGCCGGTCATCCAGCTCCAGCCCTTCCCGCCCAGATCGTGCGCCCACCAGTACGGACCGCCCGCGGTTGGGTAGGCAGACGTGAGCTCGGCCATCGAGAACGCGACCGTGAAGATCATGAGGCAGAGAATCGGCCAGCCCCACGAAACCGCAACCGGGCCGCCGTTCAGCCAGGCGAAGCCGAACGCGGTGAAACATCCGGCGAGGACCGAGATGATCGTGAAAGAGATGGCGAAGTTGGTGAACGCGCTCCAGGTACGCGAAAGCTCCTGCTTGTAGCCGAGCTCCGCGAGCCGCTCCTCGTCACGCTTCACCTGATCGGCGTCCGAGATGCCCTCCGGTGGTGTCACTTCCTCTCCCTCCGTTGCGGCCCCTCTACATCCGTGCGCTGAGGCCTATGTCGAGGCGTGAAGCCCTGCACGGGACCTTATGCCCGCCGCACGACCTCAGTCAAGCCAAATTTCCGGAAATTGAGGAGGTTGGACGGTTCGTCTCAGGTTCCGCCACGGCCAGAGACGAAACGGCGGAGCAAAGCTCTGGCCGACGGCCGTTTGTTCCCCCCTTGCAGCGAAAGTTGCGTGAGCGACCCCAGCGTCTGTGGCCGAAAAGCCTCCAGGTGGCTCGCGAGGGCGATGAATGCCTGGGCTGTGGTCAGCGCATCGCCGTCGGCGTGATGAGAGCGGTGCACGGGCAGCCCGAGTGAGCGCGCGAGGTCGGGTAGGCCGATCGGATCGCGGACGGGCGGATCCCGCCGCAGCCGGCGAAGCTCGCGGGCGAGCGCGGCGGTGTCGACGATCGGGTTGCGGAGCCTGATCCCCCGTGGGGAGAGAGCCGCCTCGAGGAAGCCGTGCTCGACGGAGGCTACGTGGGCGACCAGGGCTCTTCCGGTGATCGCCTCCAGGAGCCCGTCGATCCGTTCCGCGAGCGGTGCAGCGTCGGACAGGTCCTGCTCTCGGAGACCGTGGATTCGGATGGTGTCGGCATCCGGCATTCGATCCGGGCGGACCAGCTCGTAGCGGGCGTCGTCGACCCGCACCCTTCCGCCGGCGACGGTCACCGTGGCGAACGAGATGATCTCGTCGGTGGCCGGTTCGAGCCCGGTCGTCTCGAAGTCGATCACGCTGAAGGTGACCTCCTGCCAGGGAGTCCGCGGCCTGGGCAGATCCGCACTCCGGTAGGCGCGTGCGGCCTCCGAGGAGAGCGCCGGCATTCCTCAGCGAACCGGGGCGAGATCGCCGGTTAGCGACCGTTGCACGGAGGCAACCTCCCGGAAGGCGTCCCGCAGGTAGCGGCGGGTCAGGGGATCGAGCTGCTTCGGGTCGAGGTGGTCGTCGGGCTCTTCCCCGTGCTCGATCTGGGCGACCTGGTGCTCGAGGCGCAGCGCGCTGAAGAGCTCGTAGGCTTCCTCGAGGATGCGCGCGTCGGTCGCGCCGATCAGGCCCCGGTCAGTCGCCGCGCGCAGCCGGTCCAGGGTGGGGGTGATGCGGAGGTCCGCGCGCAGGGACAGGTAGCGCGCCAGGCCGACGATCGGCATCAGCCCGCCCTGCTTGATGTCGAAGGTGCCGCGCCGAGCGCCCGATCCATCGACGACGATGTCCTGCAGGAAGCCCGTCGGCGGCTTCGCGGCCAGCGCCAACCGCAGCATCCAGCGCTCCAGCGTCGAGCGGTCGCCGTGCTCGAGAAGCAGCCCCTTGACGTCGAGTCTCCGCTCGGGCCCGTAGACCACGCGGCCGTCGAGCAGGATCGAGACGGCGATCAGGACCCGGTTGTCGCTCGGGCGCTGCAGCCAGCTCTCGATCGCGCGCTCCCAGTCCTCGATCGAGCTGGTCGAGAAGGTGCCGGACGCCGTCACCCCGTGCGGGTCGAGGCGCCAGCCGATCACCCGGATCGTGTCGGCGACGTGGGCCGCGATCCCCTGCATGTACTCGGTCGTCCGGCCGGACACCAGCCTGCGCCGCGGCTCGGCCGAGATCGGGTCCGGGTCAGGGGCGCCGCGCCAGACCATGCCGGAATCCACGTCGGAGGAGGGGAAGGGTTCCCGCCTGCCGTGGCTGCCGAGCGCCATCCAGGCGAACTCGGCCGGCGGAGGCCCGGCGGACTCGATCGCGAGCTCGATCACTCGCGAGACAAGGGCGTCGGCCATCGCGGAGGTGATCTCGGTCACCTGGAAGGGCGCCACCTCCGCGCGGTGAAGCGAGACGACCGTCGCGCGCAGGTCCGCGGCGGCGGCCTGGAGCTGGGCCTTGTTCCTGGCCTTGGCGATCGCCCTGCGCAGCACGAAGGGGGAGCTGGTCTCGGCGGCCACCAGGTCGATCCCGACGATCACCCCGAGCACCTCGCCGCTGGAGGAGAAGACCGGGACATGACGGATGTCGTGGTCGAGCATGGCGAGCATCACGTCCGCGCCCGGCTGCTCCGCATCGACCCCGGCGACCGGGGCGCTCATCGCTGCGGTCACCGGGTCGTCCGGGGAGAGCCGGCCGGCGACGACGCGGGAGCGCAGGTCCCGGTCCGTGACGATCCCGAAATGCCCGGTTCCGAGCTCCACCAGCACGGAGCTGACCTCGTGCGAGTCCATCAGCCGGGCGGCCGCCCGCAGGGTGGTGTCCGGAGGACAGATCACCGGCGGCCGGCGGACGAGGGCCGCTGCGGGCTGCAGCGCCACCTCGGGGGTCGGGGGGCGGGCGCCGTCGCTGGTGCTGCGGCCGCCTCGGGCGAGGAGCGAGCGCGCCAGGAACCGCAGGCTGGACGGGCGGCCGAGGAGGGGGACGACGTCCTCCGCTGCAAGCGAGTAGCAGAGCGTGTCCTCCTTGGCCCGCACCTCATATCTGGTCGGCTGACCCGAGAGCACCGACGGGTGCCCGAACATCTCGCCCTCGCCGAGAAGGTCGACCGGGCGGCCGCGGTCCACCAGCTCGACGGCGCCGCGCCGGATCACCCGGACGCGCCCCTGCGGTCGCTCGCCCTGCGGAAGGATCCGTGTCCCGGCCGGGAAGAACTCGACCTCGGTCCGGCTCGCGAGTTGCTCGAGCTCAGCCTCGTCGAGCCCGCTGAAGGGGTCGCGCCCCGCCAGGAACTCGGCGATGTCGTGCATCGGTCTCTGCGGGGCAGTCTAGGTCAGCCCGAGGCTCAGCCGGAAAGCGCGGCTGCGGCCTCCTCGACCGTTGGCTTGATGGGGATCACCTGGTCGAGTCCCATCACGCCGAGGATGCGGAGGATCTGATCGCTCGAGGCGGCGACGGCGAGGGGCTCCGAGCCGTCGTTCGGCTTCTTCTCCTCCCGCGAGAGCAGCAGGGCGCGGATCCCGCTCGAGTCGATGAACTCGCACTCCGTCAGGTCGACCACGATGCCCTTCGCGTCGGCCTCGACGGCGCGATGAAGCTCTGCGCGCAGCTGCTCCTCATGGGACATGTCGACCTCCCCCGCGACCTGGACGACGTAGGCGTCCTCCGGACCGGGCCCCGAGCTGATCTCGAATTGCGGAATGTCCGCGCTTGAAGTTGCAGTCATGTCTCCCCTCAATGACCGAGGTGAGTCGACATGCTACCCGCAGCCGTGTCTCGCGCGGAAAGGCACTCAGTCCGGGAGCAATGCGGCGCGAGCCTGCTCGACCGCAGCCTCGACGCTGTCGTTGCACGGCCAGAACAGCGGTGAATCACCGTCGCGTATCAGCCTGTCGGCGAGGATCACCCCGCGCGGGTCCACCGTCGGGTCGCCCTCGAGCCGGTCGGCGAGGTCGCGGATCTGCGAGCGAGCGGCGATGATCTCGCGCTCCCTGAGCCGAACCTGGGCCTTGAGGAAGATCCGTCTGGCGTGCTCGGCGGCATCCAGCGCCTCCCTGAGCGCCCCTGCGACCTCGGATCGGTAGCGGGGCTCCAGCAGGATGGCGCTTCGTGCCATCAGCCGCCGGCTCTCCTCGGGGCGCTCACCCGCGAGCAGCCGCTCGTCCAGGCTGTGCCCCCTGACTCTCGCTAGAAGCCGTTCGACCAAGCCGGCCAGATGCTAGCCGCCACCCGGCGTGGCACCAGATCCGGGTTCAGCCGAGATGGAGCGCGGCCCGCGCGTGCTTGACCGCCGACTCGACCGTCTCCTCGGGCGGGTTGTGAATCGGCGTTGGCCCGTAGACGGGGGAGTCGCCGTCCGTGATCAGGCGGTCGGCCAGGATCACGCCCCGGGGGCTGACGGTCTCATTCTGCTCGAGCTCGTCGGCCAGGGTCAGGATCACGGGTGCGCTGGCGAGCACCTCGCGCACCTGGAGCTGCAGCCTGGCGGCGAAGAAATTGGGCTCGTTCCGGCGCGCTTCGTCGACCAGCTTCCGCAGCGAGGCGGCCACCGCGGATCGATAGCGCCGATGGAGGAGCCGGGCGCGCCTCACCAGGACCACTGGGCTGCCATCGGTGGCCCCGTTGAGGAGCCTGTCGTCGATCGAGCGTGCGCGCAGCCTGGCCATCAACCGATCGGTGACGCGAGCCCACCCCGGTGGCGGGACCGGTGGATTGCCCCCGATCGTTGCGGTGCCGCTGCCCCTCATGACTCGCGCTCTTATGCCCGGATCCCGGTCTCCGCAATCAGCGCGAAACGGGGATCGGCCCGGCGAGCAGGCGCTCGACGTAGGAGGCCGGCACGGGCTCCGAGAAGTGGAACCCCTGGGCGTAGCCGCAGCCCAGGTCCCGCGCGACCCGGACCTGCTCCTCGGTCTCGACGCCCTCGGCGACCACGCCGATCCCGATCGTCTCCGCCATCTCGCTCACCGCGCGCACGATCGCGGCGTCGTGCGGGCTGTCGGTGACGTTCTCGACGAAGGTGCGATCGAGCTTCACCATCGAGAGCGGCAGCCGCTTCAGGTAGCCGAGCGACGAGAACCCCACACCGAAGTCGTCCAGGACCAGGTGAACCCCCAGGCTCTTGAGCGCGCCCAGGGTGCGCTCGACGTAGAGGGTGTCGTCCAGGAGGGTGCTCTCGGTGAGCTCGAGCCAGAGGCTCGAGGGCTCGATGCCGTTCGACCTGACCGACCCCTCGACGTGAGCGATCAGCGCGGGGTCGGCGAGTTGGCGGCCCGAGAGGTTGACGGCGACGCTGATCGGCGCCGAGTCCGGCTGGAGCTTCTGCCAGGCCGCCGCCTGGCGGCAGGCCTGCTCGATCACCCAGCGGCCGATCGGGACGATCAGCCGGGACTCCTCGGCGACCGGGATGAAGCCGACCGGCCCGATCAGCCCGCGCTCCGGGTGGTCCCAGCGAAGCAGGGCCTCCATGGAGGCGACCGCGCCGTCGTGGAGGCGGACGACGGGCTGGTAATGGATGACGAACTCCTCGCGCTGCAACGCCCGGCGCAGGTCGTTCTCGGTCTGCATGTGCTCGATCACGCGGGAGCGCATCACCTCGTCGAAGATCTCGTAGCCGCCCCGGCCGTGGTCCTTGGCGCGGTAGAGCGCGGCGTCGGCGTCGCGGATCAGTGCCTCGGGGTCCTCGGCGCCCGACCCGATCGAGATCCCGATGCTGGCGCTGACGAAGTGCTCGCGGCCCCGCAGGATGAACGGGCGGGTGAGGGCCTCCGCGATGCGCTCCGCGATCCGGGTGGCGCCGCGCTCGTCGCCGACGTCCTCGGCGAGTACCGCGAACTCGTCGCCGCCGAAGCGGGCGACGGTGTCGCCCGGGCGAAGTGCCTGCTCGATCCTCGGCGCGACGGCGGCGAGCAGCTCGTCGCCGGCGGGGTGGCCCATGCTGTCGTTGACCAGCTTGAACTGGTCGAGGTCGAGGAAGAGGACCGCGAGGTCGGTTTCACGCCGGGCCGCGACCGAGAGGGCGTGCTGCAGCCGGTCCAGGAAGAGGCTGCGGTTGGGCAGGCTGGTGAGGCCGTCGTGGAGCGCCTCGTGCTGGGTCCG
>DATDJZ010000006.1:0-17888 GCA_036520315.1 Solirubrobacterales bacterium
GCCTGCGTACGCGGGGGGGCTTTACATCCCCGCACACATCTGCCACCCTGCCACTCAGATTTCTTGGGCGAGCGCCTAGGAGGCGCTACGCTAGGGAAGCACGCAATTCAAGCTTTGGAGGTATGACAGTGGCAAAGACGATAGGCATCGACCTGGGCACGACGAACTCGGCCATGGCGGTGATGGAGGGCGACGAGCCGACGGTGCTCGAGAACGCCGAGGGTGGCCGCACCACTCCCTCCGTCCTCGCCTTCACCGACTCCGGCGAGCGCCTGGTCGGCACGGTCGCCAAGCGGCAGGCCGTGATGAACCCAGAGAAGACCATCTTCTCGATCAAGCGCTTCATGGGGCGCAAGGAGTCCGAGGTCAAGGAGGAGGAGACGATCGTCCCGTACAAGGTCGTCGCCGGCCCGAACGGCGACGTCCGCATCGACGTGGACGGCAAGCAGTACTCCCCGCCGGAGATCTCGGCGATGATTCTGCAGAAGCTCAAGGCCGACGCTGAGGCAAAGCTCGGTGAGCCGGTCGACTCGGCCGTGATCACCGTTCCCGCCTACTTCAACGACGATCAGCGCCAGGCCACGAAGGACGCCGGCAAGATCGCCGGACTCGACGTGAAGAGGATCATCAACGAGCCGACCGCCGCGTCGCTCGCCTACGGGCTCGACAAGGAGTCCGACCAGACGATCCTCGTCTTCGACCTCGGCGGCGGCACCTTCGACGTCTCCGTGCTGGAGATCGGCGACGGCGTCTTCGAGGTGAAGTCGACCGCGGGTGACAACCACCTCGGCGGCGACAACTGGGACAAGGCGATCGTCGAGTGGCTGGTCGCCGAGTTCAAGCGCGACCAGGGCGTCGATCTCTCGCAGGACAAGAACTCCCTGCAGCGCCTCTACGAGGCCGCCGAGAAGGCGAAGATCGAGCTCTCCACCACCCAGGAGACGCAGATCAACCTGCCGTTCATTACGGCGACCGACGCCGGGCCGAAGCACCTCGACATCAAGCTGACCCGGGCGAAGCTCACCGAGCTCACCTCGGATCTGCTCGAGCGCGTCGTGGGGCCGGTCAAGCAGGCCCTGGCCGACGCGGGGAGCGAGGTCGAGCATGTCGTCCTGGTCGGCGGCATGACCCGCATGCCCGCCGTTCAGGACAAGGTCAAGGAGCTGACCGGCAAGGACCCGCACAAGGGCGTCAACCCCGACGAGGTCGTCGCGATCGGCGCCGCGATTCAGGCCGGCGTCCTGGCCGGCGACGTCAAGGACGTGCTGCTGCTCGACGTCACCCCGCTCACCCTCGGTATCGAGACCAAGGGTGGCGTGATGACCAAGCTGATCGAGCGCAACACGACGATCCCGACCAAGAAGTCGGAGATCTTCTCCACCGCCGAGGACAATCAGCCCTCGGTCGAGGTCCACGTGCTCCAGGGTGAGCGCGAGATGGCCTCCGGCAACAAGAGCCTGGGCAAGTTCCAGCTCACCGGCATCCCGCCGGCGCCGCGAGGCATGCCGCAGATCGAGGTCACCTTCGACATCGACGCGAACGGCATCCTCAACGTCTCGGCGAAGGATCTCGGCACCGGCAAGGAGCAGAAGATCGAGATCAAGGGCGGCTCCGGGCTCGACGAGTCCGAGGTCGAACAGATGATCAAGGACGCCGAGTCCCACGCGGATGAGGACCGTCGCCAGCGCGAGCTGGCCGAGGCCCGCAACGTCGCCGAGAACGCCGCCTACCAGGCGGAGAAGCAGCTCGGCGAGCTGGGCGACAAGGTCGACGCGAGCTCGAAGAGCGAGATCGAGTCCGCCATCAAGGACGTCCGCGACTCGCTGACCTCCGAGGACGCCGGCGAGATCCGCTCCCGCTCCGACGCCCTGCAGGCGGCCTTCCAGAAGGTCTCCGAGCAGATCTACGCGCAGGCCGCAGAGGAGCAGGCGGCGACTTCCACCGACGGTTCCTCGCAGAACGGCGCCGGCGACGAGGAGGAAGTCGTGGATGCCGAGGTCGTCGACGACGAGAAGACCTCGTAGGGAGGGCGCATGACAGAGGATCAGCGAGATGCGAGGGCGCGCGAGGATGCGAGGGCGCGCGACAGCGCGACCCGTGATGTGAAGGGTGATGTGGACGGCGATGAGGAGGTCGTCGACGCTGAGGTCGTCGACGACCTCTCCTACACCAGCGAGGAGTCCGGCGGGAACGGTGCCGCGGACCAGGTCGAGCGGGATCTAGACGAGCTCAGCGCGACCAAGCGCGAGCGCGACGAGTACCTCGCGCTGGCGCAGCGGACGCGAGCGGATTTCGAGAACTACCGCAAGCGAGTGGCGAAGGAGACCTCCGACGCGCTGGCGCGCGGCAAGGCGGAGCTCGCCCGCGACCTGCTGCCCGTGATCGACAACCTCGAGCGCGCCCTGCAGTCGGGCGTTGATGCGAGGGCGCGCGACAGCGCGACCCGTTCAGAGGAGTCGCGCGAGTCGCTCGTCCGGGGAGTCGAGCTGGTGCTCGATGAAATCCGTGGCAAGCTTGCCAGCGCCGGCGTCGAGGCGTTCGACCCGACCGGCGAGAGGTTCGATCCGGAGCTCCACGAGGCCCTGTCCGCCCAGCCTGCCGAGGGCACCGATTCGGGCGTCGTCCTGGAGACCGTTGAGAAGGGGTACCGGCTCAACGGCCAGATCCTGCGCCCCGCTCGCGTGGTGGTGAGCAAGTAATGGCCGCGCCGCGCGACTTCTACGAGGTCTTGGGCGTCGATAAGTCCGCCTCCCAAGACGAGATCAAGACGGCGTACCGCGAGCTGGCCCGCAAGTGGCATCCGGACCGCAACCCGGACGACGAGCAGGCCGAGGAGCGCTTCAAGGAGATCCAGCAGGCCTACGACGGGCTCTCGGATCCCGAGAAGCGAAAGGAGTACGACGCGGGTGGCCGCTTCGCCGGCTTCGGCGCCGGGGGCTTCCCCGGCGGCGGGGGCGGCTTCCCAGGTGGAGGATTCGCGTCCGACCTCGGAGACATGTTCACCACGTTCTTCCGCGGCCGCGGCCAGCAGGGACCGCGCGTTCAGCAGGGCCGCGACCTAGAGACCGAGGTTCGCCTCTCCTTCGACCAGGCGATGCACGGCACCCAGATCGCCGTCTCCGTCCCGACGACCGGGGAGTGCCCGACCTGCCACGGCAGCGGGGCCAAGCCGGGGACCTCCCCGCGCGCCTGCCCGCGCTGTGAGGGAACCGGAATCGACGCGCAGAGCCAGGGCCTCTTCTCGATCTCCCAGCCGTGCCCCGAGTGCGGCGGCCAGGGGAGCATCATCGACGACCCCTGCCCGACCTGCTCGGGCAGCGGTGTGACGCAGGAGACCAAGCGCTACCGGGTCAACATCCCCGCCGGCGTCCACGACGGCAGCCGGATCAGGCTGGCCGGCAAGGGCGAGGCGGGCTACCGCGGCGGGCCGCGCGGCGATCTCTACGTGACGACGCGGGTCGCTCCCTCTCCGGTCTTCAAGCAGCGCCCGGACGGCAACCTCGAGGTCGACCTCCCGGTTACCGTCGCCGAGGCGATCCAGGGCGGCGACATCGAGGTGCCCACTCTGAATGGCTCGAAGACGATTCGTATTGCGCCGGGTACCCAGCACGGGACCGTCCAGCGGCTGCGCGGCGAGGGCCCGCCCCGGACCAAGGGCTCGGGGCGAGGCGACATCTACTACCGGGTCCGCGTGGACGTACCGAAGGAGCTCACCGATGAGCAGCGCGAGGCGGTGGAGAAGCTGGCCGACTCGCTCAACGGGCGCAATCCGCGCGCATCGCTGTTCGGCACCGCGGCCGGATCATCCGCCGCGGGAGAGAGAGTTGAGGACTGATCGACTGATGCCTGACGGCTCCCGCAAGAGAAAGCAACAGTTCCGCGTCGAGCGGCAGATCGACGAGGAGCGGGGCGTCTTCATGATCTCGGTGGCGGCCGAGCTCGCCGAGATGCACCCCCAGACGCTGCGCATGTACGAGGCGCGCGGGCTGATCACGCCGAAGCGCTCTCCCAAGAACACGCGGCTCTACTCCCAGGCCGACGTCGAGCTCCTGCGCCGGATCCAGCGCATGACCAGCGACGAGGGGCTCAACCTGGCCGGGGTCGAGACCGTCATCGAGCTCGAGCAGCGCCTGGAGCAGATGCGCTCCGAGATGGCGCGGATGCGCAAGCGGGCCGCGGAGATGGAGTCGAAGATGACCGAGGAGCTCGAGCGACTCCGCAAGTCGGTCGGCGGAGAGCTCGTCCCCTACGGCGCCTACGAGCCGGAGCAGATGCCGGGAGCCAGCGGCGCCACCCGGATTCCGATCCGCCGGCGCGGCAACTAGGGCGCGATCCAGCCGCCGCGGTAGGGCGGCGGCGTGGCGAGCAGGCGGCGCGCCACCCCCTCGATCGCCTCGAAGCCGCCACCACCCCAGGGCGCCTCGTCGGTGAGGACGGCGAGCGCGAGGTGTTCGCCGCGACGGTGCTCGAGGAGGGCCGCTTGGTGGGTCACCGGTCCGCTGTTCTCCTGGCCGCCGGGGGGACGCCAGCCGCCCTTGAACCAGATCGACCACCCACCTCCGACTGCCTGCGGGATGCCCCAGCGCTCGACCGGCGTGATCCTGGCGAGCAGCCGCTTCGCGTAGGCGCGGTGGGGGCCCGGGAGGTTGGCGTCGAGCCGGTAGAAGAACCGCGCCATGTCAGCGGCCGTGATCTGGTCGCCTCCCCAGAAGCCGGGTGTCGGCTGGAAGTCGCTCATCCCCGCCCGCTCCGCGACGTCGTAGAGGCCCTCGTCGCCGACCTGGGCGTACACAGCGTCGGCGGCGCCGTTGTCGGAGTAGGTGATCATCGGCTCCAGGAGGGACTTGGTCTCCGCGTCCAGCGGCAGGTCCTCGCGCTGCAGCCGCCGCAGCTCGGCGGCGAGCAGCAGTGCCTTGCTGGCGCTGGCCGAGCTGAACTGGCGGTCGTAGTCGTAGCCGCGAAGCCCGAGGGAGCGGTCGATGACTGCGAAGGCGACGTCACCGCGCGCGGCGGCGAAGCGCTGGGCCCGACGAACGGCGCCAGCCGGCGGATAGTCGGGCCGGGGCCAGACCTTGTGCCGGCTCGGGTGCCCGTCGCCCTGATCGTCGTGTGCGCCGGCCCGGCCACCCAGGAGGACCAGAGAGAGACCGGCGAGCACGACCAGCGCGCCCCGCATGCTCCGAGTCCGCCGTGGGTGTCCCACAGGCGAAGGGTAGGTGCGACCTAGGCTGGCTCGGGCTTCACGGCGCGGGCGAGCTCCGGGTCGAGACCGGCATCGGCGAGCGCCTCGGTGCCGTCGATGTAGAGCCGCCAGTAGGTGATCTTCCCGTCGCGAAAGGTCATCGTGTGGGCGTCGCGCACCTCCACCTCCGGGCCTCCCCCGTCACCGCGGAAGTAGGTCCGGATGAGCGCCACGACGCGGTCGCCGGCGGGAAGGAGCTCGTAATCGCGGATCTCCGTCCGCTCGGACCCCGTTAGCACCAGGTTGAGAAAGCTGCGGAGGCCATCCTTGCCGCGGTAGGTTCGATTGCCCGGGACGTCCGGGTCGTAGACCTCGCAGTCCTCGTCGTAATACGGCAGGACACCTTCAATTCCCTCGTCGTTGAAGGCCTCCAGCACTCGCCTTGCGATCTCCACGTTGGTATCAGGCTGCATCCTTGACCCGTCCGCGCTCGGGGTCCATCCTACGGCGGTGTGAAGGGCGCCGTCTAGCCCAGATTTGGCGAATCTTCGCGCGTTCTGCGGCGTTCGTATATCTAAGTCCTATCGACATAGATTTCTTTACTTTCCCGACTAAAGCGGCTACCATGAGCCAGGATGCAGCCTGACCGATTCACCATCAAGTCGCAGGAGGCGGTGGCCGCCGCGCAGCGGCTCGCGTCGGAGAACTCGAACCCCGAGGTCGCCCCGCCGCACCTGCTCATGGCCCTGCTCGAGCAGGACGAGGGCGTCGTCGTTCCGGTCCTGCAGCGCCTCGGCGTCGATGCACGGGATGAGCGCACTCGGGCGCGCGAGGCGATCGAGAAGCTTCCCAAGCTGAGCGGCAACACCGTCCCAGACGTACGGCCCTCTAGTGAGTTCGTCTGGGTCCTCCAGCAGGCCGAGAAGGAATCCACGGGACTCGGTGACGAGTACATCTCCACCGAGCACATCCTCCTCGCCCTCGCGGAGGCCAAGTCCGGCGCCTCCGACCTGCTGCCGGACCGCAAGGAATTGATGCAGGCGATCTCGGAGGTCCGCGGCCCCCATCGCGTCACCTCCCCGAACCCGGAGGACAGCTTTGGCGCGCTCGAGAAGTACGGACGCGACCTGACCGCCGACGCCGAGTCCGGCAAGCTCGACCCGGTCATCGGCCGGGACGAGGAGATCCGCCGCGTCATCCAGGTCCTTTCGCGCCGCACCAAGAACAACCCCGTTCTGATCGGCGACCCCGGCGTCGGCAAGACCGCGATCGTCGAGGGACTCGCCCAACGGATCGTCTCGGGCGACATCCCCGAGTCCCTCCGCGACCGGCGCGTGATCGCGCTCGACATCGGCGCCCTGCTCGCCGGCTCCAAATACCGCGGCGAGTTCGAGGAGCGGCTGAAGGCGGTGCTCAAGGAGATCCAGGCCGCCGAGGGCCAGATCGTCCTCTTCCTGGATGAGCTCCACACGATCGTCGGCGCCGGTGCCGCGGAGGGCGCCGTCGACGCATCCAACCTCTTGAAGCCAATGCTCGCGCGCGGCGAGCTGCGCGCGGTCGGTGCGACCACGCTCGACGAGTACCGCAAGCACATCGAGAAGGACGCCGCGCTCGAGCGGCGCTTCCAGCCCGTCTTCGTCGGGGAGCCAAGCGTCGAGGACACGATCGCGATCCTCCGCGGCCTCAAGGAGCGCTACGAGGTGCACCACGGAGTCCGCATCACCGACTCCGCGATCCTCGCCGCGGCGACTCTCTCCGCTCGCTACATCGCGGACCGCTTCCTGCCCGACAAGGCCATCGACCTGATCGACGAGGCGGCCTCGCGGCTGAAGATCGAGATCGACTCGATGCCGACCGAGATCGACGAGGTCGAGCGGCGCATCCAGCAGCTCGAGATCGAGCGCGAGGCGCTGAAGAAGGAGAAGGACGAGGCTTCGAAGGAGCGGCGGGAGGCGATCGAGGCCGATCTCGCCGACCTGCGCGAGCGCGCCTCCGAGATGAAGGCCCGCTGGCAGAACGAGAAGAGCGCGATCGACGAGATCAAGTCGGCGAAGGCGGAGCTCGAGGAGGCTGCCCGGGAGGCGGAGCGCGCCGAGCGCGACGCCGACCTGGAGCGGGCCGCCGAGCTGCGCTACGGCCGGATCCCGGAGCTTGAGAGAACAGTCGAGGAGGGCGAGGCGAAGCTCGCCGAGCTCCATCGCGACGGGGGCTCGATGCTGACCGAGGAGGTCACCGAGGAGGACATCGCCGAGGTCGTCTCCAAGTGGACCGGCATTCCCGTCTCCCGCCTGATGGAGGGCGAGGTCGAGAAGCTGATCCACATGGAGGAGCGACTGCACGAGCGTGTGATCGGTCAGGACGAGGCGGTCGAGGCCGTCTCGGGTGCCCTGCGACGTTCGCGTGCCGGCCTCTCCGATCCGGATCGCCCGATCGGCAGCTTCCTCTTCCTGGGCCCCACCGGCGTCGGCAAGACCGAGCTCGCGCGAGCCCTCGCCGAGTTCATGTTCGACTCGGAGCAGGCGATGGTCCGCATCGACATGTCCGAGTACATGGAGAAGCACGCGGTCGCCCGGCTGATCGGGGCTCCGCCGGGCTACGTCGGCTACGAGGAGGGCGGCCAGCTCACCGAGGCCGTCCGCCGCCGCCCCTACTCGGTCATCCTGCTCGACGAGATCGAGAAGGCCCACCCCGACGTCTTCAACGTCCTGCTCCAGATCATGGACGACGGCCGGCTCACCGACGGCCAGGGCCGCACCGTGGACTTCAAGAACACCGTGCTGATCATGACTTCGAATGTGGGCTCGCAGTTCATCGCGGCCGAGGCGGTGGAGGAGAAGGCGCGGGAGCAGGTGGAGGAGGCGCTCACCCAGACCTTCCCGCCCGAGTTCCTCAACCGGATCGACGACGTGGTGATCTTCCACCGCCTCACCAAGGCCGACCTCGGCAAGATCGTCGACATCCAGGTCGCCCAGTTGTCGAAGCGGGTCAGCGAGAAGGGGATCGAGATCGAGCTCTCCGACAAGGCACGGGAGCTGCTCGGCAACCTCGGCTTCGATCCGACCTATGGCGCCCGCCCGCTCAAGCGGGTGATCCAGAAGCAGCTCGTCGACAAGCTCGCGCTGCGCCTGCTGGAGGGCGAGTTCGCCGAGGGCGACTCCGTCAGGGTGGACGCAGCCGACGGAGAGCTCACCTTCGAGAAGGCCAAGCCCGCGAAGCGCGCTGAGAAGCCCGCAAGAGCCGCTGCATAGCCCTTAATCGACCCACTTCTCAGTATCGGGCTGCGGCCGTGCCGAGACGACTAACTAAGCATGAATCTTCGTGTCTCGGCCGACCAGGCCGGGTGGTCGATCCGTGAGGCCGCCTGGGACCTCGAGGAACGCGTCCTGTGGCGCGGCGGTGACGCCGCGCGAGCCGCGTTCGACAGCGCCGGACGCGCCACCGCGCCGCTCCAGCGGCTGATCCAGACCAAGCTCACCTGGCCGCTCTCCGACGCCTACCGAGCCCGCGGCAGTAAGACCCGGGCGGCCCTGGCCGCCTCCGCAGCCGCCATCATCCTCGCCGCCGGCGGCGCCGGCGCGATCACCGCGATCGACCACGGATCTGGCCAGCCGGGGACAGCCCCGCAGCTGGCGCCCGTCGCGGCCGTCCCGCAGGCGTCCGACACGCTGGCCCTCCAGGGGGTGACGCCGCAGTTCGAGCCGGGGCACGCAACCGTTCCACCCGCGCCTGCCGCGAAGCCGACGGAGAAGCCGGCGCAGGTCGCTTGGGAGTTCGCGGACGCCTTCGTTGGCTACGAGGTGGGCCAGTCCGACAAGGCGACGGAGTCGACCTTCGCCGCGACGGCCACCAAATCGCTGGCCAAGGCCCTCGAATCCGATCCGCCGCGGCTGCCCGCCAACGGCGAGGTTCCCAAGGCCCGGGTGCTCAACGTCGTCCTGGGCGCGGCGGACAAGCAGCAGGTGACCGCCAGCGTCTCCTTGGTCAGGCTGCGAGCGCTGAGCGAGCTGCGTCTCACCCTCACCCGGGCCGGCGATAGCTGGCGGGTCACACAGGTACTCGGCTGATGGGACGAGTCAGGACCGCAATAGCGGCGACGGTCGTCGGCGCCGCGATCGCGGCGCAGAGCGCCGTCGCCCAGACGACGACCACGGAGGCCCCGCCCACCACGACCACCGCGCCACCGGGCCCGCCGCCGACCCTGCCCCAGGTCCCAATCACGGGCGTCCCGCCCAAGTACGTCCCGAAGCCGAAGCCCAAGCCGCAGTCCAAGCCCAAGCCGACAACCAAGCCGAAGGGCGGTAAGCAGCCGCCGAACCCCGCGAAGCCGGATCCGGAGGGGAACGAGAAGGGGGCCGTGGAGAACGGCGGCAGCGCCGTCCCGCCGCCGGCCACCCCGCTCCCGACCGCCTGCGGCCCGGTGGCGGTGCCGGCGTTCCTGCCCCCGATCTATCAGGCAGCGGCGCAGGCCTACGACCTTGGCCCCGCCGGCCCGTCCATCCTCGCCGCGATCAACGAGATCGAGAGCGGTTTCGGGCAGAACCTCGGCCCCTCGTCGGCCGGGGCCGTGGGGTGGATGCAGTTCATGCCCTCGACCTGGGCGACCTACGGGGTCGACGCGGACGCCGACGGCGACAAGGATCCCAACGAGCCGAACGACGCGATCTTCGCCGCGGCGCGCTACCTCCGCGCTGCGGGCATGCCCGAGGACCCGGAGGGCGCAGTCTTCGCCTACAACCATGCGGACTGGTATGTCGCCGAGGTGACGGCACGGGCCGCCTGCTTCAGCGGGATCGGCAACGGTTCGATCGGCGGGCTCTCGCTGATCCCCAAGCAGCAGGAGCTGGTCTGCGCTCCGGCCGAGGGGACTGACGTCTCCATTCCGCAGGAGTTCATGGACGCCTTCCAGGACGCCGCCGGCCGGTACGAGCTCGGGCAGGACGGGGTCTGGGCCCTGGCGGCGGTCGCGCGAGTGGAGTCCAACTTCGGCAAGGGGATGTCGGCCCGTGAGCTCGCTTCCCGTGGCCCGCTCGGCATCAGCGACGACACCTGGAAGCGGTATGCGGTCGATGGCGACGGGGACGGCAAGGTCAAGCACTCCAGTCCAGCCGACTCCGCCGCGACGCTCGCCCGGATGATCTGGGCCGCGGGCGACCTGCGCGCCGGACTCTTCGAGCACAATCACGCCGAGTGGTACGTCGAGGCGGTCCTTCAGGACGCCGAGGCGATGAAGGGCACCTGCCAGGTGAAGACGGTCGCCTACTCGGTCGCCCTCCCCGGCCCCACGAACGCCCCGATCAACTGGCGGAACGTGGAGCTTTCCAACCAACTCGAGATGGTCGACATTCAGTCGGGCGCGATCGACCCGCGCATCATCAACCTGATCGGTGCGATCAGCCAGCAGCACACGATCCGGATCTCGGCGCTCCGCTCGGACCACTCCAAGTACACGACCGGCGGCAACGTCTCGAACCACTACTACGGCCGGGCCATGGACATCGCCGCTATCGACGGGGTGCCCTGCACCAACGTCTCGCCCGACGGGCCATGCGGCACGCTCGCCCGTCAGATCGGCGCGCTGCCGCCCGGGCAGGAGCCCACCGAGCTGATCTACTGCTGGGATCCCGACGGCCCGGCGAATCCGAACGGGTTCGCGCAGGCCGACCACTGCGACCACATCCACGTCGGGTTCGATTCGTAGGGCCGGCGGGCGGGCGGGCATAGGCTTCGGCCTATGCCGAGCACGTTCGAGACCGAGCGCCGCGGCAGAGTGCTGGTCGTTCGGATCGACAACCCGCCGCACAACTTCATGACCGGCGTGATGGTCCGCGAGCTCAGCGATCTGCTCGACGCGCTGCGGGGCGACCGGTCGGTCGGCGCGGTGGTGATCACCGGCAAGCCCGAGCACCTCTACATCACCCACTACGACGTGGGAGAGATCCTCGCGAGCGTCGAGCGGGCCGGGATCGCCGCGCCTCCCTGGCTCACCTCGATCGTGCTCCGGATCGCCGGCGGGGTCCGGCGGGTGCCCGGCCTGCGCGAACTGGCCGAGCGGACGCCGCTTGCGGCCGTGTTCGAGCTCTACCGAATCCACGACCTCTTCCTGTCGATGAACCGCTCCGACAAGGTCTTTATCGCCGCCATCAACGGCCCCGCCACGGGAGGCGGCTGTGAGACCTCGCTCGCCTGTGATGTGCGGGTGATGGCGGACGCCGAGATCGCGATCGGGCTGCCCGAGATGACGGTGGACTTCAACCCTGGTGCCGGCGGAACGCAGCGTCTCCCCAGGCTGATCGGCACGGGAAGGGCGCTGGCGATGATGCTGGAGGGGAGGACGATCAGCCCGCGCGAGGCGCTCGACCACGGTCTCGTTCAGGCGGTCGTTCCGCCTGATCAGGTCGAGCAGGCTGCGGTCCGCATGGGTGAGCGGCTGGCGCGTCGCTCCCCGGACGCGATCCGGTCCCTGAAGCGAGCGGTGTATGAGGGAGGCTCGCGCCCGCTGCACCGAGGCCTGGGGGTGGAGCGAAAGTGGTTCATGGTCTCCTCGGCGACCGAATCCTCGAAGGAGAAGATGGCCGCGATGAGCAGGCAGGTCGAGGTCGATGGAGCATCGCCTTGGGTGACGGCGGAGTCGCTCGAGCCCTGGCAGCAGGGTGCCGCAGTTGGAGATGACGGAAGCGGAGGGGCTCGAGCGGACTGAGCGCAGGCGGAGGGAGACTCAGCCTCCGCGGACCCCGCTTGGCCGGATCGCCACCCCGTGGATCACTGGGCGGACCAGCGGCGGCGCCTTCGGCAGCTTGTCGCGCTCTAGGCTGTCGATCCAGAACCCGGCGGATGCGAGCAGCTGATCCGTCGCGCGGTTCGGGTGGCATCCCCCCGACACCCAACCCCAGGGTCTCTCCAGCCAGTCCTGCCAGCGGGCGAGCCCCGGCCGAGCACTGCGCACGTGCTCCAGGTAGAGGAAGCGACCGCCCTCCACCAGCACCCGCCGGGCCTCCGCCACGGCACGGACCGGCTTCTCGACCGTGCAGAGGACGAGCGTTGCGACCACGACGTCGAAGCTGCCATCGTCGAAGGGAAGGTCCTCGGCGGCGGCCTCGATCACCGATGGGTTTCCGGCCGGGGTCCCTTCGCGCTCGAGCCGCTCACGGAGCAGCTTCGCCATGTTCGGGTCGGGCTCCGCGAGCACGAGCTCCGTGACCGCGTCCGTGTAGTACTCGAGGTTGTGGCCGGTGCCGGCCCCGAGCTCGAGGACGCGTCCTGAGGCCGAGCTGAGCAGCTCGCGGCGCATCTCACCGAGTCCGGCTCGCTCCGTGCGGGCGGTCAGACGGTCGTAGAAGCGCGCAAAAAGAGGATGGTCGGGCACGAGGCCATGATCTTCCTCAATGACGAGACTGCACGTCGCGCCGGAAAGTGAAAGAAAGGGGGGAGCTACCGGGCAAGCAACGGAGAGGAGAAAGAGATGCCGACGTTCGTGATGCTCACCAACCTGACCTCCGAGGGCGTGCAGACCCTGAAGAACAACCCGAGCCGCATTCAGGAGGTCAACAAGGAAGTCGAGCAGCTCGGGGTGACGGTCAAGGAGCAGTGGGCGACCCTGGGCCCGTACGACTTCATCACCATCGTCGAGGCGCCCGACGAGAAGACGATGGCGAAGGTCTCCGTCGAGCTCGGCTCGCGCGGGACGATGAGCAGCCAGACGCTGGCCGCCATCCCGGCGGAGGAGTTCGCGAAGGCGCTTTGAGCCTCGGGGAGCCCTCGGCATGAAGGTCCTCGTCGTCGGAGGCGGGGGCCGCGAGCACGCGATCATCCGCTCCCTCGGTCGGTCGCTCAGCGAACCCGAGCTCTTCTGCGCGCCCGGAAACGCGGGCATCGCCGAGGACGCCGAGATCGTGCACGTCGGGGCCGAGGACATCGATGGCTTCGTCGCCGCGGCGCGCGATCGGGGAATCGACCTGGTGCTGGTCGGCCCGGAGGCCCCGCTGGTCGCCGGACTCGTAGACGCGCTCGAGGACGCCGGCATCGCGGCCTTCGGCCCCAGCGGCGCGGCCGCCCAGATCGAGGGATCGAAGCTGTTCGCCAAGAGGCTGATGGAGGAGGCGGGAGTGCCGACGGCGGCACACACCGTTGTGCGCTCGAAGGAGGAGGCGCTCGAGGATCTCGCTGGCGCCTCATATCCCGCCGTCCTCAAGGCGGACGGCCTGGCGGCCGGCAAGGGCGTGATCATCAGCGCGACGGACGCCGAGGCGCGCGCGGCCGTGGACGTGTTCTTCACGGAACGGCGCTTCGGCGACACCGAGGTCGTGATCGAGGAGTTCCTCGAGGGTGAGGAGCTCTCCCTGCTGGCGCTCTGCGACGGCGAGAACGTGCTGCCGCTGGCGCCGGCGCAGGACTACAAGCGGATCCACGACGGCGACGAGGGACCAAACACCGGCGGCATGGGCAGCTACTCGCCCGTCCCGGGAATCGATTCCGCCGAGGCCGATCGCATCGCCGACCTGGTGCACCGCCCGATCGTCGAGGCCATGAAGGGGAGGGGGATCCCCTACCAGGGCATCCTCTACGCCGGGCTGATGCTGACCGAGGCCGGGCCCAAGGTGCTCGAGTTCAACTGCCGCTTCGGGGACCCGGAGACGCAGGCGGTGCTGCCGCGAATGCGCTCGGATCTGATCGAACTCTGTCTCGCCACCCGGACCGAGGGTGGTCTCGCGGGCCTCGACGCGGACTTTGCCGATGACTGGGCCGTCACCGTGGTGCTCGCCTCGGCGGGCTATCCGGAGTCAGTTTCGAAGGGGGACGTGATCCGCGGGCTCGACGAGGCGGCCGGGGCGGAGGGAGTGGAGGTCACCCACGCCGGCACCGCTCGGCGCGATGGCGAGATCGTCACCGCCGGCGGCCGGGTTCTCAACGTCACCGGGCTCGGCGCCACCGCGGTGGACGCCCGCACCCGCGCCTACGATGCGGCCGAGCTGATCAGCTTCGACGGGAAGCAGATGCGGACTGACATCGCAAGCCGCGCGACCTCGGACCCTTCGGAAGCCGCCGACCCGGCAAGTAGCGCGGCCGACTGATGGTGCGCCGGAAATGACAACGAACAGGAGGAGCTGATGCCCGAGGGCGAAGCCGTCGAGACGATGCCCCAGGTCGAGGAGGCGTTCGAGGAGATCGAGGTCGACGCGCCCTTGGTTGGAATCATCATGGGCTCGAAGAACGACAAGCCCAAGCTGCAGCCCGCCGGTGAGGCCCTCCATGACCACGGGATCCGCTACGAGGTCCGGGTGCTGAGCGCACACCGTGACCCGGATGCCACCAGCGAGTACTGCACCAACGCCCGTATGCGCGGGCTGAAGGTGATCATCGCGGGGGCCGGGATGTCGGCCGCGCTCCCGGGCTTCGCGGCCTCAAAGACCGACCTGCCGGTGATCGGCGTCCCGATCTCGGGGAAGAACCTCGGCGGGCTGGATGCCCTGCTCTCCGCCGTGCAGATGCCGCCGGGGGTGCCGGTGGGCTGCGTGGCGATCGACGGGGCCAAGAACGCGGGACTGCTGGCCGTCCGGATCATCAACGCCTAGGGCCTCCGGGCGTAGTTCAGACTTAGAACGTGATTCCCCGCTACACACGCGAGGAGATTGGCGCCGTCTGGACCCAGCAGCAGCGCATGGAGACCTGGCTGCAGGTCGAGCTGGCCGCCACCGACGCCTGGGCGGCCGAGGGCTTCGTCCCGGAGGAGGCCGCGAGGGCCGCCCGTGAGCGCGCCTCGTTCAGCGTGGAGGCGGTCGAGGAGCGCGAGCGGACCACCGGCCACGACGTGGCCGCCTTCGTCGACGTCGTCTCCGCTTCGATCGGGGATCAGGGGCGCTGGCTGCACTACGGCCTGACCTCCTCGGACGTCCTCGATACGGCCCTCGCGCTCCAACTCCGAGATGCCGGGGAGATCGTCGTGCGGGGAGCGAAGGCGTACCGCGACGCGCTGGTGGCAAGGGCGCGGGAGTTCGCGGACACCCTCTGTGTCGGCCGGACACACGGCGTCCATGCCGAGCCGACCACCTTCGGGCTGCGCCTGGCGAGTTTCGCCTTCGAGGCCGACCGGAACGTGCGGAGATTGGAGAACGCCTTCGAGCAGGTGGCGGTCGGCAAGCTCTCCGGGGCGGTCGGCACCTACGCCTCGGTCCCGCCATCGGTCGAGGCCAGGGTGATGGAGGCTCTCGGCCTGGTGGCCGAGGACGTCTCCACCCAGGTCGTCCCCCGCGACCGGCACGCCGTCGTCCTGGCCAGGATCGCGATCGCGGGCGCCGGCATCGAGCGCTTCGCGACCGAGATCCGCAACCTCCAGCGCACCGAGGTCAGGGAGGTCGAGGAGCCGTTCGGCGCTGGCCAGAAGGGCTCCTCGGCGATGCCGCACAAGCGCAACCCGATCCTCGCCGAGCGACTCTGCGGCCTTGCGCGGGTGCTGCGCGGGTACTCGCAGGTCGGCCTGGAGAACGTCGCCCTCTGGCACGAGCGCGATATCTCCCACTCCGGAGCGGAGCGGGTGGTGATCCCCGACGCCACGATCGCCCTCGACTACATGCAGCACGTCGCCACCCGGATCGTCGAGGGGATGACCGTCCATACGGACCGCATGCGCGAGAACATCGAGCTCACCCACGGTGCGCTGTTCAGCCAGCGGGCGCTGACCGCGCTGGTCGAGTCCGGGATGAGCCGCGACGATGCTTACCGCGTCGTCCAGGAGTCGGCGCAGCGCGCCTGGGACGAGGGAACGAGCTTCCGCGAGCTGATCGCCGCCTCCGCGCCGCAGCTGGACCTCGATGAGGTCTTCGACTACGACGCCTACCTCGAGCACGTGCCGGAGGTGATGGCACGTCTGGATAGGCTTGGGCCGTGATTCTCTACACGTGCGGCCAGAAGAAGGCCTACGCCTCGCTACGACACCCATGCGGGCTGGCCGCCAAGGCGCTCGACGAGGCCGGCTATGAGTACGAAATCCGCGATCTCCCGGGCTACCGACTGATGCCGTGGACCTGGGGAGACCGTCGAAAGGGTCGTGAGGAGGTCCGCGAGCTGACTGGGCAGATCAACCTGCCGGTGCTCCTGCTCGACGAGGGGCAGACCGTGGTCGGCTCGGGCAAGATCGCCGACTGGGCCAAGGCCCACCCGGCCTATCAGCCGGAGGTCGGCGGCGGATGACCACCTCGCTCGCCGATCTGAAGCTCCACGGCTCGGGCAAGGTCCGGGAGATCTACGAAGACGGCGATGAGCTGATCATGGTCGCCTCGGACCGGATCTCGGTCTACGACGTGATCCTGCCGACCGAGATTCCCGACAAGGGCAAGGTCCTGACCCAGATGTCGCTCTTCTGGTTCGAGCTGACGGGCGACATCGTGCCCAACCACTTCATCTCAGCGGACGTCCCGCCCGAGGCCGCCGCCCGGGGCATGCGCGTCCGCAGGCTCGAGATGTACCCGATCGAGTGCGTGGTCCGGGGCTACCTCTCGGGCTCGGGCTGGCGGGAGTACCAGGAGACCGGGGCGGTCTGCGGGATCGAACTGCCGGCCGGCCTGCAGGAGTCCGAGAAGCTGCGCGAGCCGATCTTCACTCCGGCCACCAAGGCGGAGCTCGGGGAGCACGACGAAAACATCGACTTCGGCCGGGCCGTGGAGATCATCGGCGATCTGCACCTGATGGAGGAGCTGCGCCGGATCTCGATCGAGATCTACCGGCGGGCAGCGGACCACGCCGCGGAACGGGGGGTCATCGTCGCGGACACCAAGTTCGAGTTCGGCAGCTCGCCGGGTGCCGAGATCGTCCTCGGCGACGAGGTCCTCACCCCCGATTCGTCGCGATTCTGGCCCTCCGACGAGTACGAGCCCGGCCACTCCCAGCCCTCCTTCGACAAGCAGTACGTTCGCGATTACTCGGACTCCGTCGGCTGGGACCACACTCCGCCAGGTCCGGAGCTGCCGGACGAGGTCGTCCAGAACACCCGGGCGAAGTACGTCGAGGCCTACGAGCAGATCACCGGCCGAAACCTCGATTAGTTGCGGCAGGCCCGGCCGCTAGGCTGGGAACGTGAAGGCCAAGGTGTTGATTCGCCCGAAGGAGGGCATCCTCGATCCCCAGGGCAAGGCCGTCGAGCGGGCCCTCCCAGCGCTCGGTTTCGAGGGCATCCACGACGTCCGGGTGGGGAGGCTGGTCGAGTTGGAGGTCGACGATCCCGCCAAGCTCGAATCGCTGAGCGAGAAGCTGCTAGCGAATCCGCTGATCGAGGACTACGAGATCGTGATCGATGAAGGCGCCTCGGGAAACGGCGGGGGTCCGGCGTGATCGGGGTGATCCAGTTCCCCGGCTCCTGCGATGAGCGGGACGCGCTTGCCGCCGTCCAGCGCGTGGGCGACGGCCGGCTGGTCTGGCACGAGGAGACGGACCTCTCGGGCTTCGACGGAGTCGTCATCCCGGGCGGCTTCTCCTATGGCGACTACCTGCGCGCCGGGGCGATCGCGCGCTTCTCGCCGGCGATGGAGGCCGTGGCTCGCTTCGCGGCCGAGGGCGGTTCCGTGCTGGGCATCTGCAACGGCTTCCAGGTCCTCTGCGAGGCCGGGCTGCTGCCGGGCGCGCTCCTGCCCAACGAAGGGCTGCGGTTCATCTGCAGACAGGTCGAGCTGGTGGCGGAGGACTTCGGGGGACCGTTCGGGGCCCAGGTCGGACAGGG
>DATDJZ010000007.1:0-8672 GCA_036520315.1 Solirubrobacterales bacterium
GTCCCGTTCTCCTCGGAGTGGAAGTGGAGCGGCCTCACCCTGGGCCGCGGCGAGACCTTCGTCCTCGGCGCGCCCGACGTGCTCATGGCCCGCGGCTCGCTCTCCCTGCCGGTGCCGCTTCAGCGCAGCCTCGAGGAGCACACCCGGAACGGCCGCCGAGTGGTCGCCTTCGGCCGCGCCTCGGGCGGGCTGCCGGACAACCCGTACTCCGATCCGCCGCCCGCGGTTACGCCTCTGGCGCTGATCGTGCTCGAGGAGACGCTGCGGCCCGACGCCCGGGAGACGATCGCCTACATGCGCGAGCAGGAGATGAACCTGAAGCTGATCTCGGGAGACGCCCCGCAGACCGTCACCGCCGTAGCGTCGGCCGTGGGCGTCCCGGCCGGCGCCGGGGTCGTGACCGGGGACGAGCTGCCGGAGGACCGCGCGGAGCTCGGCCGGATCGCCGAGGAGAACACGATCTTCTGCCGGATCCGCCCGGAGCAGAAGAAGGCGCTGGTCTCCGCGCTGGCGGAACGTGGCAGGTTCGTGGCGATGATCGGCGACGGCGTCAACGACGTCCCCGCCCTGAAGCGGGCGCGGATGGCGGTCGCGATGGGCTCGGGCAGCCAGATCACCAAGGGGATCGCGGACATCGTGCTGCTCAAGGACCAGTTCTCCCGCCTGCCGCGGGCAGTCTCGGAGGGACGCCGCATCGCCCGCAACATCCACCGGCTGGGACGCCTCTACGTCACCAAGACGATCTACGCCGCGGCGCTGATCGTCCTGGTCGCCATCCCGGGCTGGGCCTTCCCGTTCCTGCCTCGACAGCTGACCCTGGCCGCCTTCCTCACCATCGGGATCCCCTCCTTCGTCCTCGCCCTGGCGCCGAGCGACGGGCCGCTCTACAGGGGCCGGCTGCTGCGGGCACTGGCCGCCTTCGCAGTCCCGGCGGGGCTCGCGATCGCCGCCGCCTCACTGGCGAGCTTCTTCTTTGTCGACACGGTCTTCGGCGGCTCGCTGGAGGCCGGCCGGACCGCCGCCACCACCACGCTCGTCGTCCTCGGGCTCTGCTTCATCCTGCTGCTCGAGCGCGGCCCCGGCAGGGAGGACATCGCGATCCAGAGCTACATGCTCGCGCTCGTCGCGGCACTGGGCGCCCTCTATGCCCTGGCCCTCGCCGTGCCCGTCGCCCGCGATTTCTTCGACCTCATTCCGATGGGCGGCGGGCAGCTTTTCCTGGCCCTGCTCTCGGCCGCGGCGGGGCTGGTGCTGGCCAGTGTCGTCTGGCGCATCCCTGTGATCGAGCAGCTCGAGGAGCGCCCGCCGCGTCCCGACGAGGCGCCGACCGGGCCGGTCACGGCGGCGTTGCCCGCCGCGCCGGCTCGGGCCGTCCCGCAGACCCGCCCCTCGGGGCAGAGCTGATGGCCTCCTCACGCACGAGACGGGTTGCGCCTGACGGCGCACCCTCGCATACCGCTCGCCGCACGAAGATCGTGGCCACGGTCGGGCCCGCCAGCAGGGACCCGGAGGTTCTGCGCGAGCTGTTCGAGGCGGGGGTCGACGTCTTCCGGCTCAACTTCGCCCACGGCACGCCCGAAGAGCACGCCGAGACTGTGCGCCGGATCAGGAAGACGAGCGAGGAGGCCGGCCGCGAGGTGGGCATCCTCGGCGATCTGCCCGGGCCCAAGCTCCGGCTCGGCGAGCTGGAGGGTGACGTCGCCGTCCTGCACTCCGGCTCCATGGTGCGGCTCCGCGGTGAGACGAACGGGAGGCCCGGCAACCATGAGCTGCTCACGGTGCAGTGGGATGGCTTCGCGAAGGCGGTCCACGAGGGCGATCCAGTCTTTCTGGCGGATGGCCGCGTTCGGATGCGCGTCGTCTCGGTTTCCGGCAACGATGTCGTCTGCGAAATCGAGGCCGGGGGCGCGGTCAGCTCGCATCAGGGGGTGAACCTGCCGGGCGCCGACGCGGATCTGCCGGATACGCGGGTCTCGGACGAGCCCTGGATCGACTTCTCATGTGACAACGGTGTCGACCTGCTCGCGGTCTCGTTCGTCCGCCGGCCGGCGGACCTGGAGAAGGTCGAGGCGCACCTGAAGGAGCGCGGCGCCGACATCCCGCTGATCGCCAAGATCGAGAAGCCCCAGGCGGCCGAGCGGGCTGAGGAGATCATCGAGGAGGCGGGCAGCGGGATCATGATCGCCCGCGGCGACCTCGGAGTCGAGCTGCCCATCGAGGAGGTCCCGGGTGCGCAGAAGCGGTTGATCGCCCTCGCCGGCCGCGCCTCGAAGCCGGCGATCACGGCGACCCAGATGCTGGCCACGATGGTGCGCGCCTCGCGGCCCACCCGCGCCGAGGTGACCGACGTGGCCAATGCGATCTACGACGGCACAGACGCCGTGATGCTCTCCGAGGAGACGGCGATCGGCGACCACCCGGTCGAGGCCGTCCGGGTGATGGATCGGATCGCGCGGGTGACTGAGCCCCACCTCCGGTACGGGGAGCTGGTCTTCACGCGGGTCGAGGAGCACGAGCACGACATCGCCGAGACCGTCGCCCAGGTCGCGGTGGCCGCCTGCTACCGGCTCGGGCTGAAGGCGATCGTCTGCCCGACCTCGTCCGGACGCACCGCGCGGCTGATCTCCGCGCATCGCCCGCGGGTGCCGGTGCTGGCGGTCTCGCAGCGCCTCGAGACGGTGCGGCGCATGAACCTGCTCTTCGGGATCAGCTCCACCCAGGCCGCGGACTGGACCAGCATCCGCAAGCTGCTCGACGACTGTGCCATGCTGGCGCGGGAGGAGGGCATGGCTGAGTCCGGCGACCTGGTCGCGATCACCGCGGGCTTGCCGGCCCAGGGTGTCGGAACCAATCTGTTCGAGATTCACCGCGTGCCGTAGGCAGGTCGATGCGAGGGTGCTCCCCACATGGGAGGGCGCGCGACAGCGTGACCCGTGTCATGAGGTAGGAGCAACCCGTTTGTTGGCGAAGCCGTCTTAGAGGACCCTTGGGGGTCGGCGACGAACTCCGGGCGGATGGCCCTTTCCCTCGGCTCGCTCGGCGGCAGTCTCTTCGATCTTCACCTCGGCGTCGACGAGAAGATCCTCCGCTCGCTGCTCGTCTTCATCTTCCTCGCGATCGCGTTGCGGCTGGGAGGAAAGCGAGAGCTGAGCCAGATCAACGTGCTCGATTTGGCGGTGTTGCTGCTCGCGTCGAACGCGCTGCAGAACGCGCTGATCGGGAACGACAACTCGGTCACCGGTGGAGTGATCGGCGCCGGGACACTGTTCGTGGCCAACTACTTGTTCGTCCGCCTCACGTTCCGCAGCATGCGGGCGCGCCGCATCCTGGAGGGAACGCCGAGCGTCCTGCTTCGGAACGGCAAGCCGGACGAAAAGAACATGAACAAGGAGGCCATCAGCATGGCCGAGCTCGCCGACATCGCGCTCGAGCGCGGCTTCCCGGATCTCCAGCACGTCGGGCTGATCGCGATCGAGACCAGCGGCCAGTTCGTCTGTCTCGGCCCGGAGCAGGCGCGGAAGCTGCGGCCGGAGATGCTCGAGCAGCCGGGCTAGTCCTAGTCCCCGGGCGGGTAGTCGCCGGGCGCGGGCCGCTCGGCGCGCGGGTCGCGGCCGGGAAGCACGAACTGGGTGACGATCAGGTTGGCAACCGGCTTCTCGCCGTTGCGGATCTTCGCCTCGATCACGGCGGTGCTCCGCCCGACGTGCAGGGGGCTCGCCTCGCAGATCAGCTCGTCGCCAAGGACGCCGGCGGCGAAGACGTTCAGCTTCAGCTCGATCGTGGTGAAGTCGTGGTTGGGCGGCAGGTTCCGGAAGGTGGCCCAGGCGGCCACCGAGTCGCCAAACGCTGTCCAGGCGCCGCCGTGGACGAAGCCGCCGGGATGGAGATGGCGCTTGTCGACCACCATCCGGCCGGTCGCGACCTCATCGGTGATCTCGATCGGCTCGATCGCCATGTCGCCCGGAAAGGTCCCGGGCAGCCATTGCTTGACGCTCTGGGGGGTGATCTCGAAGTTGGTGGCCACTGTCTACCTCCCGAAGTCCCCGAAGGGCTCGTCGCGCTCGCGGACCGCGTCCTTGAAGCCCGCCTCGGCGGCGCGCCGTTGGAAGGCGAAGCCCTCGGGCGTGTGGCGGGCGATGCCGTCGAAGAAGACGCCGAGCTCCTGGGTCGCCTGGAGCCCCTGGGCGTGGAACGCCTGGTTGACGAGCAGCTTGTGCATGACGAGCTGGTTGACCGGCACCTTGGCGATCCGGTCGAGCAGGGCCTCGAAGCGCTCATCCAGCTCGGCGGCGGGGGCCGCCTCCGCGGCGAGGCCCCATTCGACCGCGGTGGTGCCGTCGATCGAGTCCCCGGTGAGCAGCAGCCGCTTGGCGCGGGCCGGCCCGACGCGATAGGCCCAGAGCGCGCTCGTCGGCACGCCCCAGACACGGGCGGGCGGATACCCGATCTTGGCGCTGTCCTCGGCGACGATCAGGTCGGAGCACAGCGCCATGTCGGTACCGCCGGCGACGCAGTAGCCGTGCACCTTGGTGACGGTCGGCTTGTCCGAGTGGAAGAGGCTCATGAAGCCGCGCAGGTTGCGGCTCATCATCTGGTAGTCCGTGACCGGGTCCCAGGTGCCCTCGGGGTCGTGGTTCCGGGCCATGACCACCGGGTCGACCGGGGAGCCCTCCACCGCGCCGGACTCCTCCTCGAAGCGCCCCTCCGCCGAAGCGACGAGGTCGTATCCGCCACAGAATCCCGAGCCGTTCCCGGCCAGGGCGATGACGTGTACCTCGGGATCAAGGTCGGCGCGCTCGACGCAGGCGGCGAGCTCGCGCGGCATCTCCAGCGTGATGCCGTTGCCGCGCTCCGGCCGGTTGAGAGTGATCCGGGCGATGCGCTCGGTCACCTCATAGGTCAGGGTCTTCAGCGTTTCGATCCGCGGATTCAATCAACGCCGATGAATCGGCCCCGGGTTCGGGGTCGTAGAAGCGAAGATGTCGACCATGGCCACGAAGCCGAAGAAGCCGAAAACCCCGGCGGTGGCAGCCAAGTCCAAGCACACCACGATCGAGGTGGCGGGGCGAGAGGTGAAGCTCTCCAACCCGGGCAAGGTCTTTTTCCCGAAACCGGGCTTCACCAAGCTCGACCTGGCCGAGTACTACATCTCCGTCGAGGAGGCGGCCGTCAACCAGCTCCGCGAGCGGCCGGGAACGATGAAGCGCTTCGTCGACGGGGTCGGCGGCGAGTTCTTCTTCCAGAAGCGGGTGCCCAAGGGCGCGCCGGACTGGCTGCAGACCGCGACGTTCGTCTTCCCCAGCGGCCGCAGCGCGACGGAGCTGGTGGTCAACGACGCGGCCCATCTCGCCTGGGCCGTGAACCTCGGCGTCGTCGATTTCAACCCCCATCCAGTTCGCCGCGACGACCTCGACAACCCGGACGAGCTGCGGGTCGATCTCGACCCTATGCCCGGGGTGCGCTGGAACACGGTTCGCAAGGTCGCGATGTGCGTCAAGGACGTGCTCGAGGAGCACGGGCTACTCGGGTATCCGAAGACATCGGGCTCGCGGGGCATCCACGTGAACGTGCGGATCGAGCGGCGCTGGGACTACATCGAGGTGCGCCGGGCGGCGCTCGCGCTGGCCCGCGAGGTCGAGCGGCGCCTGCCGCGGAACGCGACCAGCAAGTGGTGGAAGGAGGAGCGGCACGGCGTCTTCGTCGACTACAACCAGAACGCCCGCGACCGGACGATCGCCTCGGGCTACTCGGTCAGGCCGGTGCCGGACGCGCGCGTCTGCTGCCCGGTCGACTGGAGCGAGGTCCCGGACGTGGATCCGAGGGACCTTCGGCTCGACACCGTCCCAAACCGGCTGAGGAAGAAGGCTGATCCGGCGGCGGACATAGATCGGAACGCCGGCTCCCTCGAGAGGTTGTTGGACCTCGCCCGGCGCGACGAGGAGGGTGGCCTCGGCGACGCCCCGTGGCCACCGCACTTTGCGAAGCAGCGCGGCGAGCCGAAGCGTGTGCAGCCCTCCAAGGCGCGGAAGGGCTGACCCGCCAGGGGCGAATCGAGGGACTGTCCCACTAAGGTCGCCAGTGGCGACCAAGGGCGGGACAGTCGAGGAAACGCTCGCTCGGTTGGCCAGCAAGTCGCACGGGGTGGTGACGCGACAGGAGCTCCTGCGGGCCGGCGTGAGCAAGGCCGAGATTCTGCAACGGGTAAGAACAGGCGCGCTGATCCCCGTTCATCGCGGTGTCTTTCGCGTAGGTCACCAGGCACCAAGCGTTCTGGCGCGTTACGTGGCGGCAGTGAAGGCCTGCGGCGAGGGAACTCTGCTCGCCGGGCGGGCGGCGGCACACCTCTTCGGACTCTTGAAGCGCCCTCCTTCGTTGCCCGAGGTTCATTGCCCGGGGAATCGCCGGGTCCACGGTGTGGTCACTCATCGCGTTCGTCGCAGGGGACTGGTGGACGCCACCACCTGGCGCGGCATCCCGGTCACCACCGTCCAGCGCACGCTCGTCGACCTGGCCGCGGTCCTGGACGAGGACGACCTGGCGCGCGCCGTCCACGAGGCGGACGTCCGCCATCACGTCACCCCCGAACACGTGGAAGGGGTGTTGGATCGCCGCCACAACTGGCCGGGCGCGCGGAAGCTGCGGGGGGTGATCTGGGGCAAGGTTCCGGTCACCCTGAGCCGGCTTGAGTCTCGCTTCCTCCAGCACCTGCGAGAGGCCGGAATCCCGCTGCCGGAGACCAACCGGCTGGTTGACGGGCGCTACGTCGACTGCCGCTGGCCCGAGCATCAGCTCACGGTCGAGCTCGACAGCTACCGCTACCACCGCACTCGCCATGTCTGGGAGCAGGACCGCCAGCGCGAGCGGGAGGCCCGGGCCCGCGGCGATGAGCACCGCCGGTACACCTGGTTCGACGTCGACGAGGACCCGGAGCCGATCGTGGCCGACCTTCGGCGACTACTGGACTGTCCCGCTTCGGGTCGGCCGTGGCGACCCAGGACGGGACAGTCGGTCCAAAGACGGGGATTGACCTCCGTGCAACGCTTTCGGGGGACCCACTCGAAAGGAGGAACCGTGTACGTGACCGACCTATCCAGTGCCCCTAAGCGCGAGATCGACGGGCTGGTCTCGCACATCCTCCTCGAGGAGGGCGACGCGCCCGGCGGCGAGCTCTCGGTGACCTGGGTCGACGTTGAGCCCGGGAGCGAGCAGAAGACCCACAGCCACGGCCCGCAGCAGGTCTACGTGATCACCCGCGGGGAGGGCCGGATGAGGGTCGGCGAGGACGAGCGCGAGGTGCGCGAGGGCCAGATGGTCTTCATCCCGCCCGACGTCGAGCACGGGATCGTCAACACCGGCGAAGGGAGGCTGACCTACGTCTCCGCCGCGACCCCGGCCTTCCCGGTCACCGACCTCTACGACGCCGGGCAGCTCTCGCTCTCGCCCTAAGCCGCAATCCGGCTCTTTGTCCGGCGCGCCACCGACGCTAAGGACCGCGCGGTGAGGCGCCGATGGAGCCAGGCATGGACGCCAACCAGTACGTCGTCGTCCACGGGATGCGGCAGACGCGCTCGATCCTCGAGCGCTGGGGAGATGACCCCTGGCCTGTCCTGCGCACCTGGCTGGTCGGCGCGGTCCTGATCGCACTCGGCCTGCTGGCCGGGGTCACCGTGGTGGCGTCGCTGGTGAAGCCGGACTACGGCTTTCACTACGGCCCGACCGCGCCGGGGGGACCGGCGCCCATCGACGTGCTCACGGTCCTGGGCCGGAACTCGCTCGTCCTCGCCCTCCACGCCTTCGCCTGCGTCGCGGGCTTCATCGCCGGCGCCAGGCTCCCGCTGACGGCGAGCACCAAGACCGGCTTCAAGCGGCTGGTCCACGAGAAGGCGCGTCCGATCGCCTTCGGCTGGGTGATCGGAGTGACCTGCTTCTCCCTCCTCACCCAGACGCTCGGCCTCGGGCTGGTGGGCGCGACGATCGCCTGGGACGAGCACATCTCGGCGCCGCTGCTCGTGCTCACGGCCTTCCCCCACGCCCTGCTCGAGCTGACCGCCGTCTTCCTCCCGCTCGCGGCCTGGACGATCGCCAGCCGCAAGGGCGAATGGGATCAGCTGCTCGCCGCGACCTTCGTCACCGTCGCGATGGCGATCCCGATGCTGATCGTCGCGGCGACCTGGGAGGTCTACGTCTGGCCCGAGATCCTGCGCGCCGTCTCCCCCTGGCCTGCCTAGACCTGTGAATTCCTAGACGAGCTGGTCGATCTTGCAGTCCTTCGGCGCCTTGTCGTCGCGCCAGCGTACGATCTTCGAGCCGTGGCGGATGCGGCCCCCTGAGGTGTGGTCGTAGGTGACCTCGACGACGAGCTCCGGGCGCAGCGAGAACCACTCCAGCTCCCGGTCGGCGTCCCAGCGGCTCGGATCGCCCGAGCCCCTCTCGCCCGTCTCGTAGGGCTTCAGCGTCCTGACCAGCTCCTTCTTCTCCTTCGCCTTCAGGCCGGAGGTGTGCCCGATCGGCCGCAGCTTGCCCCGGTCGTACAGGCCGAGGATCAGCGACCCCACGGTCCCCTCGTGCTTGCCGGGCCGCCAGCCCATCACCACGCAGTCGATGGTCCGCACCCGCTTCACCTTCACCATCCCCTTGCGCTGGCCGGGCTTGTAGGTCGCGTCGAGCTCCTT
>DATDJZ010000008.1:0-3200 GCA_036520315.1 Solirubrobacterales bacterium
CCAAATACCGCCACGATGACGGTGATCGTCACCAGCGGCATGGATGAGCGCACGGGTGACGGCAGGACGAGGAGAACGACCACGGTCAGTACGGCCTGCACGACCTGCCCGGCGAAGCGTTCCCAGCCGACCGCCCGCAACGCGCGCCCAACATCGCTCACGTCGCGACCGTGGCTGATCCCGCGGTGGACGTCGCCCACGATCCCGCCGGGCAGAGTGACGTTCAGGAATACCGCCCGGTAGTAGGCGGCCACGGCGGCCGGCAGGGAGAGCCGGACACCGAGGCCACGGCAGACGATCGTCCATCGCCACGCAGCGCAGACGGTGGTGAGGAGGAAGACGGCCGCCGCCGCCAGAAGAGCACGGCCGTCAACAGTGCGGACGCCGTCGAGGAACGGGCTCGCGCCGAGGTGCCAGACCAGGACGATGACCGTCACGGCCGACAACACGGAGCGGACCCACGCCCAGACGCTCCGCCTCTCTCCCCTCGGGATCATCGGCCGTCTCGCGCACGCGAGCCGAACGCGCTCAGGAAGCGGTCACGGAAGGCGCTCATCGGCCAGACCGGGGCTTGCGGGAGGGGCCGCAGGCCGTCGTTCCAGCCCCACCCGGCGATCCGGTCCAGCACCGCCGGGTCGTGGGCGATAACCGATATCGGCACGTCGTGACTCGGGGCCAGCCCGGTGACGACCGTGGAGGGCTGATGGTCACCCAGGACGACGAGCACGAGATTGGGGTCCCCGTAGCGCCGCACGAACGAGACCAGCGAGCTCATCGTGTACCGGATGGAGTGGCCATACGCCTCGCGTAGGCGTGAGGGGTCGCTCCAGAGCGCGGATTTCGTCGTGCTGTCCTCCGGAATGCTGTTGAAGACCGAACCGTCGCCCAGGTCGCGCCAGGCGATCCGCCGAGGGATGTCGGTCCATGGCGTGTGGCTCGAGACCAAGTCGAGCTCCGCGAAGACGTGGCGGCGGTGGCGTTTCGCGAGCTCGAGGCGTTGCAGGGCCGACAAGACGTACTGGTCGGGCATCGACGCGTATGCGAAATGGGGGCCGTGATAACCGACGTCGCGCCGGTCGTAGACCTTGTCGAAGTGGTAGAACGACCCCTCCGACCACGCTCGGTCGTTCGATGGCACGACATCGACGGTCCGCCACCCGGCCCGCTTGAACGCTGTGCTGAGTGTGAAGCGGTCAGTCTTGACGAGCTGGTCATAGCGCCCTTGGTTGTCGACCCAGAGGCCGGACTGCATGCTGGAGTGCGCCAGCCAGCTGATGCCGCCAAAGGTCGACGAGGTCAGGAAGCCGCTCCGAGAAGAGAAGCCCGCGGCTTGGAGCCCCTCGGTCCCCCTGTCGAGAGCGGCAGAGACCTCTGGGGAGAACGAGGAGCCCTGGACCGCGACCTTGCCGTAGCTCTCGACGAACACGAGGAGGACGTCCTTGCCGCGCAGGCCGGTCAGCAGCTGGTCGCCAGGAGTGTCGCGGAACCGGTCGTGGCTGATCTCCTTGGCGAAGATGGAGTGGTCCGCGAGGTCGGCCCGCAGCGTACGTACCTTGTCGACGACCAGGTCGGCGGCGCTGATGGAGGCGATGGGCGTGTCTGAGATGAAGCGCGCGCCGAACACCCAACAGAGCACCCAGACGACGCCGAGCGCCGTGATGGCGCGGATAGCCCATTCACGGTGGCTGGCCGCGACCCGAGTCACTCGGAACACCGCCAGGGTCATGAAGACCAGTAGGCCGACGACGAGCACCGCCACGCCGGCGAGGACCAGATTCGCGTCCGACGCACCGATCGAGGCGCGCAGCGTCTCGCTGCCGATCCCGGCGTAACTCGAATCGAGATAGGGGTCGAACGGCCTATCGAAGGCCGTGAAGAACCCTATGTCGAGGATCTTCAGGATGACCACCAGGGCGAGAGCCGGTCCGACGATGCCGGCCACCACGCGTCGAGCGGTGGGCGGCAGGACGAGGGCCAGGGCGATCAGGACGAGGCCCTCGAGCGGGACCCTCACGAATGCGCTGGGAGTGAGATAAAGCGGATGATCCGGAGCGACGAGGGCGGACCAGACGAGCAGTAGGGCGAGGATCGTGAGCGCTGCGCCGATACTCGTTCGCACGCGTCCGCGTCTCGGGCCGGGCGGAGTGGGGACTGCAGGATCGACGGTGGGGCTCGCGCCCAGCGCTGCGCGATCGTGGGTGGCGTGCCGAGTGCGCCACAGCCACAACACGTCGTGGCCGAACGACTCGGCAAGCAGGGCGAGCGCCGCGACGAGGATGGCCTGGGTCAGAGCCGGCGACAGGACGCCCGCGGCCGCAATGGTCAGCACGATCCCTTGCGTCGCAGCGACGACCTTGCGCCAAAAGCGCGGCGTGAGCGGCTCACGCATCCACGGCAGCAGCCACCCGGCTGCGAGGAATGCGTAGCGCGCCGCGCCTATTGCGAGCACCCACCCGCCGGCCGGGCGCGCGACGTACACGCTGAGGACGAGGATCAGGAATGCATCGACCTCAGCGTCGAAGTGCGCACCCAACGTCGCCGTCGTCCTTGTGCGTCGCGCGACCCATCCGTCGACCGCATCGAGCCCAAGGGCGATGGCCGCGAGTGACACCAGCAGCGTTGCCGGCACGTCCTGGTTGAAAGAGTGCGCGACCAGTGCCGCGACGCCCACGGCGAGCGTTGCCCGAGCAAGGGTCACCCAGTCGGCGGGGCTCAGCCGATCGGAGCGGTAGTGGGAGAGGCCGCGCGCCAGGCCCGCATTCATGACTGCCCCGCAGGTGATTCCGACGACCCAACCGGCGGCGCTGAGGCCGACGCCGCTGAGGGCGATGATCTCCGCGAGTGCGGCGATCAGCATCACTTGGGTGATCATCCCGGTCATCGGACCAGCCGAAACCGTTCGCATCTTGCGTGCTAGGACAGACACCTAGGCACCCAGCGCAACGTTGACGATCGAGGCGTCAAGGACAACCGTGAACTGGACCACACTTAGGTGTACGAGGCCCTTCGAGCTCAGGCTCTCCAACCCAATTGGCTTCGGCCATCGCGAACAGCATCCCGCCACGGGATAGAGGCCGCCATGCCCTTGCACCCGAGTTCGTGATCGCGGCAGCAAGAGACCGGGGTAGGGGAAAACCCCACCACGCAGAAGTCGCGAGATTCCTTACCATCGTCGTCGCGCCGGGCGGGAGCGCGAAGTG
>DATDJZ010000009.1:0-14479 GCA_036520315.1 Solirubrobacterales bacterium
CGAAGTCGGAGCCCGAGATCGAGAAGAAGGGGACGCCGGCCTCGCCTGCGACGGCGCGAGCGAGCAGCGTCTTCCCGGTTCCGGGCGGGCCGTAAAGGAGCACGCCCTTCGGGATCCTGGCGCCGAGCGCCTGGAACTTCTTCGGGTTCTCGAGGAACTCCTTGATCTCGTGCAGCTCCTGGACGGCTTCGTCAACGCCCGCCACGTCGCGGAAGGTGATCTTGGGGGCGTCCACCGACATCCGCTTGGCACGCGACTTGCCGAAGCTCATCACCTTCGAGCCGCCACCCTGCATCTGGTTCATCAGGAAAACCCAGAAGGCGAAGAAGAGGATGAACGGGAGGATGTAGGTGAGGAGCGAAAGGATGCTCGAGCCGCCCGTGCCCTCGACCTGGGTGTGGACGTCCTGGTCAACAAGCTGCGTGCGGCCGAGCAGGCCAACAACATCCAGGGCTTCGACGTCAAGCCGGCGCGCTCGAGCGTGATCCTCTCGCTGCTGACGTACGTGCTGCCGTTCCTGCTCTTCATCGGGTTCTGGATCTTCCTCATGAACCAGGTGCAAGGGGGCGGCTCGAAGGTGATGTCGTTCGGCAAGTCGCGCGCCAAGCGGCTGTCGGTCGACTCGCCGAAGATCACGTTCCGCGACGTGGCGGGCACCGACGAGGCGGTCGAGGAGCTGCACGAGATCAAGGAGTTCCTCGAGAACCCGAAGAAGTTCCAGGCGCTTGGCGCCCGGATCCCCAAGGGCGTCCTGCTCTACGGCCCCCCGGGGACCGGCAAGACGCTGCTGGCCCGCGCGGTCGCCGGCGAGGCCGGGGTGCCGTTCTTCTCGATCTCCGGCTCGGACTTCGTCAAGATGTTCGTCGGGGTCGGCGCAAGCCGCGTCCGCGACCTCTTCGAGCAGGCGAAACAGAATGCGCCCTGCATCATCTTCATGGACGAGATCGACGCCGTCGGCCGCCACCGCGGGGCCGGCATGGGCGGTGGCCACGACGAGCGCGAGCAGACGCTCAACCAGCTGCTCGTCGAGATGGACGGCTTCGAGATGAAGGACAACATCATCCTGATCGCGGCCACCAACCGGCCGGACATCCTCGACCCGGCACTGCTCCGGCCCGGCCGCTTCGACCGCCAGATCGTCGTCGACCGCCCCGACCGCAAGGGCCGCAAGCAGATCCTCGAGGTCCACACCCGCGGCAAGCCACTCGCCCAGAACATCGACCTCGATGCGCTCGCCGGTCAGACCCCTGGCTTCACCGGCGCCGACCTCGCCAACCTGATCAATGAGGCCGCCCTGCTCACCGCCCGCTCGAGCAAGCGTGAGATCACGATGCTGGAGCTCGAGGAGGGGATCATGCGGGTGATCGCCGGGCCCGAGAAGAAGAGCCGGGTGATGTCCGAGAAGGAACGGTTGGTCACCGCCTACCACGAGCTCGGCCATGCGATCGTCGGACACCTGCTGCCGAACTCCGACCCCGTCCACAAGGTGTCGATCATCAGCCGGGGCCAGGCACTCGGCTACACGATCTCGCTGCCGACTGAGGACAAGTTCCTCACCACGCGCGCGGAGCTCAACGACACGATGGCGATGACGCTGGGAGGCCGGGCCGCCGAGGAGATCGTCTTCAGTGAGATCACCACCGGTGCCTCCAACGACCTCGAGAAGGTCACCGAGACCGCGAAGCAGATGGTGATGCGCTTCGGCATGTCCGAGCGCCTCGGCCCGCGGGTCTTCGGCCACGATCGCTCAATGCCCTTCCTCGGCCGTGAGTTCTCCGCCGAGCCCGACTACTCCGACGAGGTCGCCCGCGAGATCGACGACGAGGTGCGCCGAATCGTCGAGGACGCCCACCAGACCTCAAAGGACATCCTCTCCGAGCACCGCGAGCAGCTCGACACGATCTCCAAGATCCTGCTCGAGCGCGAGACGATCGAGGCGGAGGAGTTCATCGCCCTCCTCGAGGGCAAGCCGGAGGACGAGGTCTTCGCCGACGAGGAGGAGGCGAAGCCGCCCGAGGCTCCCCCGGTCGAGGAGAAGGGCACCGCCCGCGAGGGCCCCAGGCCGCTCCCGCGTCCGCGTCCCGGACTCGCCGGTGGCGGGGCCGAGATGCGCGACAACCGCTCGTAGCTGCGGGGTTCACGAACACCGGGCAATGAAGGGCGGATGCGCGAACGTCCCGCGTTGGGCCCTAGAGCGGGTACCCAGGGACGTTCGCGGCATTGATCTCCACCGAACGTCCCTGAGTACGCCCTAAAGGCGGTATCGCGGGACGTTCGGCCCGGTTCATACTCCGCGAGATGCGACCCAGCCTGGTCCTGCCCTCCTTCATTGCCGCTTTTGTGGTTCTCGCCACCACATCCTGCGGCAGCAGCGGGTCGAACGTGGAGCCGAGCGGGTCCCAGAGGGCCGTCGACGGGGCGCAGGCGGCCTTCCAGCAGATTCAGGCGAGCGGCAGGGACCTGAGCGCCGGCCCTTGCATCTCGGAGAGCCTGCCCGGCCTGCCCGACTGGGTCGCTGATGTCGCGCATGACCCGCGCCAGCCCGTCGACGACCAACCGCAGAACCAGTGTCAGCGGTTCCGGAACGGAGAGGCGCATCACTTCGTCGAGCTCAGCCCCACCGGCCAGCTGATCCGAGCGGAGTAGCGAATGCCCGCCCGGATCATGGGGATCGTCAACGTGACCCCCGACTCCTTCTCCGACGGGGGTGAGTTCCTCGACCCGCAACGGGCGATCGCCCATGGACGCGAACTCGCAGCTGAGGGCGCGGACGTGCTCGACGTCGGCGGGGAGTCCACGCGGCCGGGCGCCGCCGGGGTGACGGCCGAGGAGGAGCTCGCCCGTGTGGGGCCGGTGGTGGATGGGCTCGCCCGCGATGGAGGCCCGCCGGTCTCGATCGACACCTCCAAGTTCGCCGTCGCTGAGGCAGCCCTCGGGGCGGGTGCCGCGATGGTGAACGACGTCACCGCGCTGCGTTCGGATCCGGATCTGGCCGGGCTCTGCGCCGAGCGCCGCTGCGAGGTGGTCCTCATGCACATGCTCGGGGACCCGCGGACCATGCAGGAGAACCCGGTCTACGAGGACGTCGTCGACGACATCAAGGCCTTCCTCGCAGAGCGGATCGAGTTCGCGGTCTCGCAGGGCATCGAGGAGGAGCGGATCTGGATCGACCCCGGGATCGGCTTCGGCAAGACGGTTGAGCACAACCTGGAGCTCCACCGCCGTCTCGGGGAGCTCGCCGAGCTCGGTCGGCCGATCGTCTTCGGCTCCTCGCGCAAGAGCTTCATCGGCAAGCTGACCGGCACCGAGATCGACCAGCGGCTGGGCGGCTCGATCGCGTCGAACGTGATCGCCTACGCGAACGGCGCCGCCATGCTGCGCGTGCACGACGTCGCGCCGACGCGCCAGGCGCTCATGGTCGCCGACGCGATCCTCGACCCGGATCGCACGGACGCCTATTGATCGACAAACTCGCGAATCAGCGCGTTGACCTCGTCCGGCCGCTCGTATGGCACCCAGTGGCCGGCTCCGGGCAGGATCTCCACGCGAAGCTGTGGAACCCATTCCCTCAGCCCCCTGGTCAGGGAGGGAAGTAGCGCCGCGTCGTTCTCGCCCCAGATCGCCAGGGTGGGCACCTCGAGAGTCTGCGAAGTGATCTTGCTCGCGTACTCCTCCGGGACGCCCCCCGCGGCCACCTGCTCGCCCATGCGCGCCGCCCGGTAGTAGTTGAGGCCGCCGCGCAGCGCGCCGGGCTGCGCCCAGGCCTCGTGGTAAGCGTCGCGGACATCGTCGGGAAGGTCGGCGCCGCGGCCGCCGATACGTCGCATGATGTTGTCCATCAGCGCGAAGTCATTGGCCGCCAGCAGTTCCTCCGGCTCCGGCGAAGGCTTCGAGAGCTCGATCATGTAGTTGACGGCGTCACGCTGCTTCGGGCTCTCGCGGAGGTCGCGGTTCCAGGTGAAGGGCGGCGGAGCGTCGATGATCACCAGGCGCTCGAGCATCTCCGGGTACTTGAGGGCGAAGGCCCAGGAGACGATCCCGCCCCAGTCGTGGCCGACGAGCGTGAGGGGCGCCAGGTCCAGCTCCCGGACCAGTGCCACGACGTCTCCGAGCAGATGGCGCATCCGGTACGCCTCCGGGTCCTCGGGCTTGCAGGAGAGGTTGTAGCCGCGCATGTCGGGCGCGTACACGGCGTGGTCCTCGCCGAGGTCCGCGAGCTGCTCTCGCCACAGGAACCAGAACTGCGGAAAGCCGTGCAGGAAGAGCAGCGGCTTGCCCGCGCCGCGGCTCACGTAATGCATGCGGCAGCCCTCCAGATCCGCGAAGTGATGTTGGAGCTCACGCGCCACGGGCGCGACAGCCTTTCACGACCCGCTACTTTGGCGGCGATGGACGAATCAGCACATCCCTCGGTGGAGGTAGAGGTCCGCGGCCTCTCCATATACACGCACCACGGCGTCACCGAGGCCGAGCAGGAGGTCGGCCAGCGGCTGGAGTTCGACCTGACCTTCGACGTTCCCGATTGCGATGCGGTGCTCACCGATCGCGTCGAGGACACGGTCGACTACTCGGAGGTCTGCGACATCGTCGCCCTCGCCGCCACCGAGAGGAGCTACCGGACCCTCGAGCGCCTCTGCCATGTGGTGGCGGAGCGCCTGATGGAGCGCTTCGACTGCGAGTCGGTCCAGGTCCGCGCAGCGAAGCCCGAGCCGCCGGTGCCCTACCCCGTCCAGGAGGCCGGGGTGGAGATCACCCTCGAGCGCTCTCTGGACCGCGAGCCCGACGACGAGGAGGGCGTCTGAGCCAGCTGAGAGGGCGCGCGCCGGCGCGACGCGTTTGACGTTGCTTGGCTACCTGGGCCTCGGCTCGAACGTCGGCGACCGCGAGTCCGAGCTGCGCCGGGCGATCCAGGACCTGCGCGCGCATGGCGTCGAGGTCGAGGCGGTCTCCTCGCTCTACGAGACCGAGCCGGTGGGCGAGATCCTCGACCAGCCGGACTTCCTCAATGGGGCGATCCGGATCGAGACCTCACTCGAGCCGGAGCAGCTGCTGGACGTCTGCAAGACGATCGAGGCGGAGCATGGCCGCGCCTTCGGCGGGCCTCGCCACGGGCCCCGCCCGATCGACATCGACCTGCTTCTCCTCGGCGACATCGAGATCAGCACCGACCGCCTGACGCTCCCCCATCCGGAGGTCACCTCCAGGCGGTTCGTGCTGCTGCCGCTGCTCGAGCTCGACCCGGAGCTTCGCCTGCCGGACGGCACCGAGCTCCGCGCCGCTCTGCAGAATCTTGGTGGGGGGCAGCGCGCCGAACGCGTCGGCCGGCTTACTAGCGTCTGAGTCTCTCGAGCCATTCCGCCGGGGCAACCGGCGGAGTCCGGCCGGGGAAGTCCGGGACGATCCGGTTTGCCAGCTCCCCGCACGGCCTGCCCTCGATGAAGGGACGGAGGTCGTCGAAGCTCAGCAGGAGACGAAGGCTCGGCCCGAGCTGGTAGTCCGCCGCGTTCGGCTCGGGACCGCCGATCACTCCCTCCGCGATCCAGCCGTCGATCCTGTCGAGATCGTCCCGTAGGGAGGCGAGATCGGCGCGCACGTTCGCGTCGGTCGCGTCACTGAACCAGGCGGCAAGCGCGACCAGCGGGCCGCCGGTCTTCACCGCCAGTCCGATGGGGACCCCGAGGCGGGCTCCCTCCGAGTAGCTCGCCATCGGCGCGCGGTCACGTTTGAACGCCCACCAGCTGAAGCGGCGCGGCTTCTGCTGGAACTCATCGCCCCAGGCCTCGGCCTCCTCGACCTTGCCGCGCTTCTCGGGATCGGCGGGGTAGAGCGCCGGGTCGGGCTGGATCCGGTCCAGCTCACGCCCGATCTCCATCGAGGTCTGTACCCGCTTGCCGTCGACCTTGAGGGCGGGCACCGTGTTCCGGGGAAAGCGCTGAGCGCGCACCACGCCCTTGGAGACCACCGGCATCAAATCGACACGCTTGTACGGGATGCCCTTCCGCTCGAGCATCAGCATCGCCGTCCGAGACGGATGCGATCCGGGGATCACGTAGAGCTTTGCCTCCGGCATTGCGGATCATCCTATGGGTGCCTGGATAATTCCGCCGATGCTGCTCGCGGTCGACGTCGGCAACACGCAGACCCACCTGGGCGCCTTCGATGGGCACGACCTGGCGCGCGACTGGCGCCTCACCACGATGCCCAGTGCGACGGCCGACGAGCTGGCGGCGACGATCTCGGATCTGCTCTCCCTCGAGGGGCTCAGCTTCGGCTCTCTGGACGGGGCGATCGTCTCGACCGTCGTCCCTCAGCTCGGCCCGGAGTACGAGGAACTGACCGAGCGCCACACCGGGAAGCGGTGCCTGGTCGTCGGTCCCAACCTGAAGACCGGAATGCCGATCCTGGTCGACAACCCGCACGAGCTCGGTGCCGACCGGCTGGTCAATGCGGTCGCTGCCCACGCGAAGGTGAAGGGCGCGTGCGTCACGGTCGACTTCGGCACCTCGACCAACTTCGACGTCGTCTCGGGAGCGGGGGAGTACCTCGGCGGGGTGATCGGGCCCGGCGTCGAGGTCTCGCTCGAGGCACTCACCGCCCGGGCGGCCAAGCTGCCGCGAATCGACCTTTCCTCGCCGGCAGCGGCGATCGGGAAGCACACGACCGCCGCGATCAAGTCCGGCTTCGGCTACGGCTTCGCGGGCCTGGTGGACGGCATCGACCGCCGCCTCGCCGATGAGCTGGGCGAGCAGACGACCTTCATCGCCACCGGAGGGCTGGCACACACGATCGCTCCCCTCTGCGAGACGATCGACGAGGTGGACGAGCTGCTCACGCTGCGCGGACTGCAGCTGATCTACGACCGCAACGGCGGGACCTAACCTTCAGGGCATGCAGCCGCCGCTCACATCGGCCTTCCACATCGGCGACGTCGAGATCGCCAACCGGGTCCTGCTCGCTCCGCTCGCCGGGATCGGCAACTGGTTCGTGCGGCTGCAGGCACGGCGGCACGGGGCGGGTCTGGCCGTCTCGGAGATGGTGTCGAGCTTCGGCCTCCACTACCGCAACGAGCGCACGCTTCAGGAGCTGCTTCGCCTCCATCCCGACGAGCATCCGGTCTCGGTGCAGCTCTTCGGCCAGGACCCGGAGGTGATGCGTTCCGCCGCGGCGATCGTCGCCGAGGCCGGGGCCGATCTGATCGACATCAACATGGGCTGCCCGGTGCGCAAGGTATGCAAGACCGGCGCGGGTGCCGCGATGCTCGGGGATCACGACCTCGCCGTCCGGATCGCCACAGCGGCGCGGGAGGGCGGAGGGATCCCCATCACGGTCAAGCTGCGCTCGGGGCTGCGCCCCGGCGGCCGCGAGGGGTTCGACCTCGCGCTGCGGCTCGCCGGCGACGCCGGCGTCTCCGCGATCGGCTTCCATCCGCGGTCTGCCGCCACCCAGCACAAGGGGCAGCCCGACTACGCGCTGGCGCGCGAGCTGGTCGAGCGGCTCGACGTCCCGATGATCATCTCGGGCGGCCTGGACACAGCCGAGGCAGCGCATCAGGCCTACGACACCTCGGGAGCGGACGCGGTGATGATCGCCCGCGGCTCGCTCGGCAACCCGTGGATCTTCGAGCAGCTCACTGGCCGCCGAAGCGCCGACCCCGAACGCGACGAGGTGATCGGCGAGCTGCTCTGGGTGATCGACCAGGCCGAGGAGCACCTCGGACCGGACCGGGCCGCCCGCTACCTGCGCAAGTTCTACCCCTGGTACCTGGAGCGCCTCGAGGTGGACAAGCAGGCAGCCGCCGACTTCCAGCAGAGCGACGACCTCGACGAGGCTCGACGGCTCGTGCGACATCTCGCCGCGCCGGTCGCTGCAGTGGCTGCGTAGTTCCCTGCCCAACCGTCCAGCGCCCTTGTCCGGCCCGGTCGGGCGCGGATATGCTGGGCGCGCTCAAGGAAGAGCCAGGGGGAGGGGAATTCCGATGATCACCAGGCACTGGGACCGATTGATGCTCGTTGCGTGCGCGACCTGCGCGTCGCTTGGGTTGCTCGCCCTGCCGGCCGGGGCGTCGGCCAAGAAGAAGACGGCACAGTTCACCCAGTGCGTGAGCACGGCGGTGCCGATTCCGGACGGCCCGCCGGAGGGCAGCATGGCGACGAACCCGGCAGCCTCCTTCGCGATCTTCGTCGACACACCGAGGTTCAAGGGAAGGCCTCAGAACGGCACGGTGACGGCATTCAATTCCGCCGGCGTCCGCATCACGCATAGCGATGACGGGGACCTCGCGCTCTTCCTGGCCTCACCCGGAGGCAGAGCGGTTGCGCTTTCGACCTTCCGGGACCAGAGCACGAACGTCAATCCCTATCCCCCGCCCACCCGCCTCCCCAGCGGCGACGGCTACGGCTCGGGAGCGCCGAACTGCTCGGGTTCACGGGTGGATTTCGGAGACAGGTTCTCGAGGTCGATCGCCACGCCCGGGAACACCGGGGTCGACGCGCCGATCACCGGGTCGTTCAGCCCGGAGCAACCGCTGAGCACTTTCGTGGGCGGCCCGGCGAGGGGCTTCTGGACCCTGATCGTCCAGGACATCCAGAACCAGGACGTCGGCCAGATCGACGCGCTCTCCCTGAGCTTCGACTACACCTACAAGGCCAAGAAGAAGAGGAAAAAGAGGTAGCGATGGAGCTGCCTCCGCGCGTGGCCGCGTGGCGTGAGCGTGGGAGGGATGCCGAGTTCCGGGGTCGTCGCATCCATCTGTTCGAACGTGATGGCCGCGGGCCGCTCCTGCTCTTCCTCCACGGTTTCCCGTCCAGCTCCTACGACTGGCGGCCACTGCTCGACCTCGAGAGCGAGCACGCCGCCCTCGCCCCCGACTTCCTCGGCTTCGGGCTGTCGGAGAAGCCGCGGGACCACGACTACACCCTGCACTGGCAGGCCGACTTGGTCGAGGATCTCGTACGGCGCAGCGATGAATCCAAGCCGGCCTTCATCGTGGCTCACGACATGGGCACTTCGGTCGCGACGGAGCTGATGGCGCGCGACCTCGAGGGATCTCTCGAAATGGAGCCTGCCGGCGTCCTGCTGCTCAACGGCTCGATGGTCCAGGACGCTGCCAGTCCCACCCTTGGGCAGCGGCTGCTCCGTAGCGCGGTCGGTCCGCTCTTCTCACGTCTCTCCAGCGAGCGCTTCTTCCGCCAGCAGTTCGGTTCCATCTTCTCCCCGGGCCACCCGCTCTCGGACGATGAGGCGGAGGACCAGTGGGCGCTGGTCTGCGCCGGAGGAGGACGGACGCTGAACCACAAGACGATCCGCTACATGGAGGAGCGCTTCCGGCACGCCGAGCGCTGGCACGGAGCCCTCGCGAATTGGCCAAGGCCCCTCGCGCTCGCGTGGGGGATGCTCGATCCGGTCGCCACGGAGGCGGTTCTGGACGCCCTCCTCGAGCTGCGCCCGGCGGCCGAACCGACCCGCTTCGAGGACCTCGGCCACTACCCGCAGATCGAGGATCCGGAGCGGGTGGCAGCCGCGCTGAGGGAGGCGCTCGCCGCCTGAGCGGCCCCCCTCGACCACCTCTTTGGGCGGCGCTATACTGGCGCGCTCCGCCCGGACCGGCCCGTGTTTCGATCGCGTCGGTGCGGGCTCATTTTTCGCCGTAGAGCAGGGATTAACCAGAAGGAATCGAGGAGAGTTGGCACGCGAGACATTGATCACCCCCGAGGGCCTCGAGAAGCTCAAGGACGAGCTCGAGTACCTGGAGAACGACAAGCGCCGTGAGGTCGCCGACCGCATCAAGCAGGCGCGCGAGTTCGGGGACATCGCGGAGAACTCCGAGTACGACGACGCCAAGAACGAGCAGGCGATGCTCGAGCAGCGCATCGCGTCCCTCCAGGACCGGCTGCGGCGCGCCGCTGTGATCGACAACAAGCACATCGACACCGAGACCGTCGGCGTCGGCGCAGTCGTCCACGTCAAGGACCAGAAGTCCGGCAAGTCCCAGAAGTTCCAGATCGTTGGATCTGCGGAGGCCGACCCGGCCGAGCACAAGCTCTCGAACGAGTCACCGATCGGCAAGGCGCTGCTCGGCAGCAAGAAGAACGAGGTCGTGACCGTCGAGACGCCCCGCGGGCCCAAGAAGAAGCTCAAGATCACCAAGATCGAGACTTCGTAGCTCCGAATAGGCTCCCCCGCGTGAACGAGGAGCCGGAGCGCCCGGAATCCGACCTGCTCGCCGAGCGGCGGGCGAAGCTCGACCGGCTGCGCGAGGCCGGCATCGAGCCCTACCCGCCTGGCTTCCCGGATCGCACCGAGATCGCCGCGGTCCGGGAAGCGCATGAGGCGATCGAGCCCGGCGAGGAGACCAGCGACCGCTATCGGGTCGCCGGCCGCCTAGCCGCGAAGCGGGAGCACGGCAAGTCAGCCTTCCTGGACCTCAGGGACGGCACCGGTCAGATCCAGGTGCAGGCGCGCATCGACGAGCTCGGCGACGCCTATGACGGCCTGCTGGCGCTGGACATCGGCGACATCGTCGGCGTGGAGGGGACCGTGTTCGCCTCGAGGCGAGGGGAGCTCACGATCCGGGCGGACGCCTGGGAGCTGCTCTCAAAGTCGCTCCGGCCGCCGCCGGAGAAGTTCCACGGGCTCGAGGACCTCGAGACCCGCTACCGCCGCAGGGAGCTCGACCTGATGGCCAATGAGGCATCCCGGGAGCTGTTTTTCGCTCGGACCAGGACGGTCTCCGCAGTGCGCCGCTGGTTCGACTCGCGCGGATTCGTCGAGGTCGAGACGCCCGTACTCCAGCCGCTCTACGGCGGCGCCCTGGCCCGGCCGTTCACCACCCATCACCACGCTCTCGACCGCGACCTCTACCTGAGGATCGCGACCGAGCTCTACCTCAAGCGGCTGGTCGTCGGCGGCATCGACAAGGTCTACGAGCTCGGCAAGGACTTCCGGAACGAGGGGATCTCCCACAAGCACAACCCCGAGTTCACGATGCTCGAGTGGTACGAGGCCTACGCGGACTACAACGACGTCGCCGAGGAGCTCGAGGGGTTGGTCTCATCCGTGGCCCAGGAGGTTCTCGGCACGACCGAGGTCGAGCGCGAGGGCGAGACGATCGACCTCGCGCCGCCCTGGCGGCGGGTGACCCTCCGCGATGTGATCAGGGAGCGCACCGGGATCGACGTGATGGAGCACCCCACGCGCGACGAGCTCGCCAAGGCGATGGGCACCAAGCCGGACCCGGAGGAGGGCTGGGGCAAGCTCGTCGACGGCCTCCTCTCCAAGGAGGTCGAGCCCACTCTGATCCAGCCCACCTTCGTGGTCGACTACCCGGTCGAGCTCTCGCCCTTCGCCAAGCGCCACCGGACCGAGCGGGGGCTGGTGGAACGCTGGGAGGCATTCGTCGGAGGGATTGAGATCTCGAACGCCTTCACGGAGCTCAACGATCCCGACGAACAGCGGCGGCGCTTCGAGGAACAGGCCCAGGAGCGGACCCGGGGCGATGAGGAGACGCAGCCCTATGACGAGGTCTTCGTCGAGTCCCTCGAGCAGGGCATGCCCCCGACGGGCGGCGCCGGTCTCGGGATCGACCGCCTGGTGATGATCCTCACCGGGGCCAAGAGCCTGCGGGAGGTGTTGCTCTTCCCCGCGATGCGGAGCTGAGCTAGCCCGTCTCGGTCGCCTCGGTGTCGCCCGATTCGGGCCCGGTCTCCGACTCCTCCTCGCCGTCGCCCGCGCTCGCCCGGATCACACGGAAGGCCCAGATGAAGGGGATCGAGATCACCGCCAGCACGGCGACGATCGCGGGCCAGACGATGAGCACGCCGATGCCCTGGCGGGTGCCGTGTTCGCTCCAGACGGTGATTGCCCAGGCGATCCAAGCGCAGACCAGCAGCGCGACGAGCACGAGCCCGACCGCCAGCCAAGCGTTGGTGCGCACCTTTCGCCCCCAGCTCCGTAGCCGATCCGCTGCTCCCACCCGCGGCAAGGTACCGGTCGCACCGGTCCGCTCGACCGGCCGCTACCCACTCTCGGCGAGTGGGATAACACGGTCCCACTCTGCGGCCTTGGGCGGTGGTCGCCGAGCCCGCCGCACAGCAACCTTCGCTGAGGGCTTCCTGATGCTGATTTTGGAGAGATCAATGTGACGGATATCCGTTCCCGCACCTTGCAGGGAGTTCTCTCGCCACGCACGGAACGTGCCTGGCCGGGGAACCCCCCTGGCTATACTCTGGCTTCGCCGTCCCCGACAGAACCGGAGGTCAGATCACAGATCGGCAGCCAGGAGCCGATACGGATAGGACCCCCGGCCAGTCTGCGTCCCCCGACCCTGACCCATACGACTTAAGCAAGAGCCAATCAACCGACCGCAACGTAAGACCAACCGAACTGCTTGATAGACCAGAGAGCGATCGACTGAATGTTCGAGAGATTCACTGAGAGAGCCCGCCAGGTAGTCGTCCTCGCCCAGGAGGAGGCGCGCACTCTGAAGCACAACTACATCGGCACCGAGCACATCCTGCTCGGTCTGCTGCGCGAGGAGGAGGGCCTTGCCGCCCGCGTCCTCGAATCCCTCGACATCACCGTCGAGCGGGTCCGCTCGCAGGTCGTCCGCATCGTCGGCTCCGGCGAGGAGGTCACCGCCGGCCAGATCCCGTTCACGCCGCGGGCCAAGAAGGTCCTCGAGCTCGCCCTCCGCGAGGCGCTGAGCCTGGGCCACAACTACATCGGCACCGAGCACATCCTCCTCGGCCTCGTCCGGGAGAACGAGGGCGTCGCAGCCCGGATCCTGCTCGACTTCGACGCCGACTCCGAGAAGATCCGCAATGAGGTCATCCGGATGCTCTCCGGCCCCGGCGGGCGCCGCCAGGGTGCCGGCGCCGGCGCCGGCGAGGGCAAGAAGTCCTCGAAGCTGCTCGACCAGTTCGGCCGCAACCTGACCAAGCTCGCCGCGGAGGGCAAGCTCGACCCGGTGATCGGGCGGGAGATCGAGATCGAGCGGATCATGCAAATCCTCTCCCGGCGCAACAAGAACAACCCCGTGTTGCTCGGCGAGCCGGGGGTCGGCAAGACCGCCGTCGTCGAGGGGCTCGCCACCCGGATCACCAACGGTGAAGTGCCGGAGCTGCTCAAGAACAAGCAGATCTACACGCTCGACCTGGCCGCCCTGGTTGCGGGCTCCAAGTACCGCGGCGAGTTCGAGGAGCGCCTCAAGAAGGTGATGAAGGAGATCACCCAGCGCGGCGACATCATTCTCTTCATCGACGAGCTGCACAACCTGGTCGGCGCGGGCGCCGCCGAGGGCGCGATCGACGCGGCCTCCATCCTCAAGCCCGCCTTGGCCCGCGGGGAGCTGCAGACGATAGGCGCCACGACGCTCGACGAGTACCGCAAGTACCTGGAGCGCGATGCCGCCTTGGAGCGGCGCTTCCAGCAGATCAAGGTCGAGCAGCCCTCCACCGAGGAGACCGTGAAGATCCTCGAGGGTCTCCGCGAGCGCTACGAGCAGCACCACCGGGTGAAGATCACTGATGACGCCCTCGAGGCCGCCGCCGAGCTGGCCGACCGCTACATCTCCGATCGCTTCCTGCCGGACAAGGCCATCGACCTGATCGACGAGGCCGCCTCGCGCCTGCGCATCAAGTCGATGACGCAGCCGCCGGTCTATCGCGACCTCGAGGAGGAGATCGAGACCACGCGGCGCGAGAAGGAGGCCGCGATCGACTCCCAGGAGTTCGAGAAGGCCGCCAACCTGCGCGATCAGGAGCGCCGCCTCACCAACAAGAAGAAGGAGCTCGAGCACGAGTGGACCTCTGGTGAGGGTGGAGAGCGCCCGGAGGTCGGCGAGGAGGAGATCGCCGACATCGTCGCGATGTGGACCGGCATCCCCGTCTTCAAGCTCACCGAGGCCGAGTCCAAGAAGCTCGTCCGCATGGAGGACGAGCTGCACAAGCGGGTCATCGGCCAGGAGCCGGCGATCACGGCCGTCTCCAAGGCGATCCGTCGCTCGCGTGCCGGCATCAAGGACCCGAAGCGCCCGGCCGGCTCGTTCATCTTCCTCGGGCCCTCGGGTGTCGGCAAGACCGAGCTCGCCCGCACGCTCGCCGAGTTCCTGTTCGGCGACGAGGAGGCGATGGTGCGCATCGACATGTCCGAGTACATGGAGAAGCACGCCGTCTCGCGCCTGGTCGGATCGCCCCCGGGCTACATCGGCTACGACGAGGGCGGCCAGCTCACCGAGGCCGTGCGGCGCAAGCCTTACTCGGTGCTGCTGCTCGACGAGATCGAGAAGGCCCACCCCGACGTCTTCAACATCCTCCTGCAGATCCTCGAGGACGGCAGGCTCACCGACGCCCAGGGGCGGACGGTCGACTTCCGCAACTCGATCGTGATCATGACCTCGAACATCGGGGCGCAGGACATCGCCCGCAACACACCGCTCGGCTTCGCGGTCTCCGACGAGACCGGCGTGACCTACGAGGACATG
>DATDJZ010000010.1:0-26973 GCA_036520315.1 Solirubrobacterales bacterium
CCTCGGCGCGCTCGAGATCGAGCTCACCGACGCCGAGTTCGACGCGCTCGGCTAGCCGCCGATCGAGCCATTACCCATCCGGGTAAGGCTGGACCGGAATGCCGTGGTTCCCGTCGCGGGTGCCGAATTCGTAGGCCGCCGTGCCCGCGACTTCGAGGGTCTCGGCGGGCCGCCCGTCGAGCTCGACCTGCAGCTCGAGGTCGGAGATCGAGCAGTTGAGCGTGTTGTGCTCCGGCCCGACCGGATCGGCATAGACCCAGGCGACGATGTCCTTGGCCGGGGCCCTGACGCCGCCGCTCAGCTTCACCCCCTTGCCCTTGAGTTCGAACGAGGCACCGGTCGGAGACTCATTCACCTCGGTGCTGGGCACGTGGCCGAAGCCGCCGAGGCGGTGCGCGGTGCCATCCAGCATCAGCATCGCGTTGCCGACCCAGGGGGTGGTCCGGCCCGCGACCTTGATCCGGCCGACCGCCATGTCGAAGTAGTCCTCTGGCGAGCGGCCCTCGAAGCCCGAGCCCTGCACCCAGACCCAGCGCTCGGCGTGCTCAGCGCCCCAATTGTGGCCGATCATCCCGCGCCAGCCCTCGACCTCGATCCGCTCGCCGTCCAGCTCCAGATGACCGGTGAAGACGGCATCCGGGTATGGGCTCAGGAACTTGGTCTTCGGGAGGGGCGCCCTGTAGAGGAAGTCGCGGGGAAGGTGGTGGAAGGCCTCGTGCTCGTCGGAGAAGGTCAGGTCCCAGCTCGCGTCGAGCGCGTCGGTGACCACCCGGCCGGTGGCGCGGCCATCGGTCAGGGTCGCATCGGCGATACGGATGTACGTGCCGGCGTCCGCCGCGAGCTCGTCGGCGCCGAACTGACGCTTGGTGGCGCGCGGCCCGGCGGCGTCCGCGTCGAAGAGGACGAACCAGAGCGCGCACGTGGCTGCCTCTCCAGGGCGTTTGTGCACGGTGTGGCGGATCCAGGCGGCCCGTCCGCCGCCCGGCTGAGTCAGCTTGAGGTAAAAGCTCTCGTAGTGCCCCTTCGCCTCGGGTACTTCGGGAAACCGCGCCTGGGTCCGCACGGCGTGGACTAGCGGTCTGAGGACTCGTTCAACGCGACGGCCTTGCGGATCAGCGCTTTGAACGCGGTCTCGTCGATCTGGTCACCTTCGTGCAGGTCGATGGCACGTCGGCTCTTGCTGTCGAGGCCGGCATTGAACAGCCGCTTCGGATCCTCGAGCTGCGCGCCCTTGGCGAAGGTCAGCTTGACGTGGTTCTTGTAGGTCTCGCCCGTGCAGATGATCCCGTCGTGGGACCAGACGGGCACACCCGCCGGAGCCGAGGGCTTTCGCCACTTCACTTCCTCGACGGCCTCGGGGTCCGCCTGCTTGATGAGCCCTCGGATCCTCGAGAGTGTCTCCCCGCGCCAGTCGCCGGTCTTGTTCATCTCGCACACCGTATCTCGCCCACGACGGGCTCAGACGGTGAGGCGCGCTGCTCGCGCACGAACCTCAGCGACTAGCTCGTCGGCGCCCGGAACGACCCGGTCTCGCATCAACACCCGGCCGGCGACCACGGCGGTGTCGACCACCGACCCGCCGGCGGCGTACACCAGGTCCGCGTCGAGGTCTCCGGCGGAGAGCTCCGGGTCCGAGCCGCGCAGCAGGAGGAAGTCCGCCGACTGCCCGACCTCCAGCGGCGTGGCGCCGAGCGCCGGCGAGCGCTGGCCACGGGCGATCGCCAGCGCCTCGTCGGCCGGCAGCGTGGAGGTATCTCCGCTCGCGTACTTCTGGGACAGGGCAAAGAGCTTCACCTCCTCGAACATGTCGAGATTCGAGTTGGAGGAGACGCCATCGGTGCCGAGCCCGAGCTGGACTCCGGCCCGCGCCGCCGCTGGGTAGGGGAGGACGCCTCCGACCGCGAGCTTCATGTTGGCGGCGGGGTTGGCGACAACCGTCGTGTCACGCTCGCGGATCAGCTCGAGCTCTGATTGATCGAGCCAGACCCCGTGGGCGAGCAGCGTCCGCGGGCCGAGGAAGTCGAGGTCGTCGAGGTAGGCGGCGGGGCGCTTGCCGTGTGCCTCGAGGCAGTCCTTCACCTCCTCCTCGGTTTCGGAGAGGTGGATCTGCACGACGAGCTCCCGCTCGGCCGCGACCTCGGCGATCCAGGCGAGCGACTCCGAGCTGACGGTGTAGATCGCATGCGGGCCGAGGCTTGGCGAGACCAGAGAGCCGGCATCGGCGATCCGGTCGAGAGACTCGATCACCTGGCCCCTCATCGACTCGCCCTTGGCGGGGTCGAGCTGGTCGATCATCACGCTCGAGATCGAGGCGCGCAGCCCGGCGTCGACAACCGCCCGCGCCGCGTCACCTCCGTGCCAGTACATGTCGAGGAAGCGGGCCGTCCCGGAGCGGATCATCTCCAGGCAGGCGAGGCGCGTTCCCCAGTAGACGTCGTCCGGGCCGAGCTTCGCCTCGGCCGGCCAGATCTTCTTCTGCAGCCACTCCATCAGCGGCATGTCGTCGCCGAAGCCACGGAAGAGCGTCATCGCGGCGTGGGTGTGCCCGTTCACCATCGGCGGGCTGAGCAGGAGACCGTCGGCCTCGATTATCTCGTCGCCCGTCTTCGGCTCCACCGACGGGCCGAGCTCGGTGATCAGCCCGTCCTTTTCGCACAGGCCGACTGGGTCCCCGTTCAGTACCGCCCCCGTGACCGCAATGCTCACTGCTGCGAACTCCTCGCCGCCAGCGCCGGCAGCACGGCTCGGAGCGACGCCTCCAGTCCCTTCGCGGTCTCGTCCCGTCCGCGCTGGTAATCCTCGACCGTCAGCGGCTGATCCGTGACCCCGTTGGCGAGGTTGTCGACCGAGCAGATGGCGGCGTAAGCAAGCCCGGCCTCCTTGGCTAGCACCGTCTCGGCCGCCAGGGTCATCCCGACGACATCGGCCACCTTCTCTAGCGCCCGTACCTCCGTCGGGGTTTCGAAGCGCGGACCGATCGTGTGCGCATAAACGCCTCCGTCGATCAGCTCGCTCTCTCCGCGCTCGCGCCAGGCGTCCACGACCACCTTGCGCCATTCGGGGTCGAAGCCGGGGATCGAGTGGCCGCGCGGATCGTCGTAGAAGCTCGGAGCTGTCTCCGGCGCGTAGAAGTCATTGGGGCAGAGGAAGGACCCAACCTCGAGGTCCCCGCGCAGGCTGCCCACAGAGCCCAGCGCCAGCGCGCGGGCGCACCCCAGCTCACAGAGCGCGCGGACATTGCCGCGGTGGTCGACCAGGTGGGCCGGGACGGTGCGGTCGAACCCGTGCCGGGGTAGCCCGACGATCGCCCCGGCATCAATGGCCTCGACGGGGCGCTGACCCTCGGCGTCGACCTCGACCCGCTCACCCTCCACCGGATGTGCGCCCTCGGGAAGGCTGTAGCCATAGATCACGGCGAGCCGGTTCCCCGTTGGGCGAGGCGCGCTCATCCCGGCGACTCTAATCCGAGGCCCACGCCGACTAGGTCCTGATGCGGACCACGTCGCCGTCCTGGACGACGTAGTCCCGCCCCTCGATCCGAAGCGTGCCTCGGTCGCGGGCGGGTGCGTAGCCGCCCGCGTCGACCAACTCGTCCCAGGCGATCACCTCGGCGCGCACGAAGGCCTTCTGGATGTCCCCATGGACGCGCCCGGCAGCGTCATATGCCGTGCCGCCGCGCGGCAGCGTCCGCGCCATCGCCTCCTTGCCCATATCCGCCGTGAAGAAGCTGATCAGGTCGAGGAGCTCGAAGGCGGCGCGGATCAGGCGCTCGAGCCCGGAGCGCTCGATGCCGAGCTCGTGGCGCATCTCCTCGGCCTCTCCGGGGTCGAGCTCGCGGAGCTCGGCCTCCACCCGCGCCGAGATCACGACGACCTTCGCCCGCATCTCCTCAGCGTGGGAGACCAGCTCGGGCGGGGCCTCGGTCACGCCCTCGTCCACGTTGACCACGTAGAGGACCGGCTTTGCCGTCAATGGCGACAGCTTGCGCAGCGCGTCGGGCGCCGCCTCCGGCACGGGCACCTCGCGCGCGGGGTGGCCCGCCGAGAGCGTCTCGACGATCCGCTCGAGCCAGTCGCGCTCGGCGATCGCCTCCTTCTCACCCGAGCGGGCCTGCTTCGTGACCCGCTCGAGACGGCGCTCGGCCGATTCCAGGTCCGCGGCGAGCAGCTCGGTCTCGATCAGCTCCGCGTCGGCCACCGGGTCGACACGGCCCTCGGGATGGGCCACGGAGCCGGCGCCGTGCGCACGGATCACGTGGCAGATCGCGTCCGTCTCCCGGATCGATGCCAGGAACCGGTTACCGAGCCCCTCGCCCCGCGAGGCACCCTTGACCAGGCCGGCGATGTCGTGAAAGTCGATCGTCTCGTGGACGACCTCGGAGGAGCCGAGCGTCTCGGCCACCCGCTCGAGCCGCTCGTCCGGCACGCCGACGACCGCCACGTTCGGCTCGACGGTGGTGAAGGGGTAGTCGCCCGTCTCCGCCCCGGCGGCGGTGAGGGCGTTGAACAGCGTCGACTTGCCCGCGTTGGGCATGCCGACGATCCCGATCTTCATCGGCACGACAGAACCACCTAGAGAGGCGCGATCAGCCCGAGGCCTACGCCCAAGGCCGCCCCGGCCAGCACGTCGGAGGGGTAGTGCATGCCGAGGTAGGGGCGACAAGCCGCGATGGCGGCGGCCAGGACGAAGAGGACTGCCGCCTCCGGCGCGATGCGGGTCATCGCGGTCGCGCAGGCGAACGACGAGGTGGCGTGTGCCGAGGGGAAGCTGAGCGAACTGGGGGCGCCGCCGAGCGGCGGAAGGCCCTCGAGTACGGGCCGGGGGCGCCTGACGATCACCTTGACGACGAAGTTGAGCCCGATCGCGACTGGTCCGAGGATCCCCGCCACGACCCAGTCCTCGCCGTTGTCGGGGTCGACAAAGGCCATGACGACGCCGATCACCAGCCAGACCGCGCCGTACTCCCCGATTCGCCCGAGCCACGTCCCGACGGTCTCAGCCGCGGGTGGGTGAAAGCGCGTGCGCATCGCATAGAGCAGGCGGCTGTCGAGGCGGGCGAGCACCGGCGCAGAATACGGTTCAATCGTCTGATGGCAGAGACCGCAAACCGGGTGATGGTGCCGGGGTACCGCCACGTTCCGGGAAACCACTGCGGCTCGACCGCCCTGCGCAACCTGCTCGGCTTCCACGGGGTCGAGATCTCCGAGGAGATGGCCTTCGGGCTCGGCGCGGGCGCCTGTTTCTACTACGTGGTGCTGGACGAGCACTCGCCCTCGCGATTCACGAACGGCCGGGCGGCCCGGCTCGAGGAGAACTTCCTGGAGCTGACCGGCGCAGCGCTGCGACTCCGCACGGACCCCGACCGGGACGTCTCCTGGGAGATGTCGAAGGAGTCGGTCGACGAGGGCCGACCGGTCCTGCTGCTCACCGACCTCTACTACCTCGACCACTACGGCCGCTCGGCTCACTTTCCCGGCCACGCGGTGGTGCTGGCGGGCTATGACGAAGAGCTCGCCTGGCTCTCCGATACCGCCTTCGAGGACCTGCAGACCACCTCGCTCGAGGGCCTGCGGGAGGCGCGCCACGCTCAGCAGCCGATCTTCCCGCTCGAGGGCCACGCGATCGACGTGCCCGAGGGCACCGAGATCGATCGCGAGGACCTGCTCGCCCACGCCCCCAAGGCGATCGAGCGCGCGGCGAGCCGGATGCTCGAGCCGCCGCTCGGCGACTTCGAGGGATTGCCCGCGCTGCGGCGCTTCGCGGCCGAGGTCGGCGACTGGCCTGAGGCGGCAGAGGACTGGCAGTGGTGCGCGCGATTTCTATACCAGGTGATCGAGCGGCGCGGCACGGGCGGCGGCAACTTCAGGCGGATGTACGCGCGCTTCCTGGAGGAGGCCGGCTACGAGGCCGAGTCGACGATCGCCGCCGAGGCCGCCGAGGACTGGTCCCGGCTCGCGCTGGCGGCCCGGGACGCGAGCGAGCCGGAGCAGCCGAATCCCGACCACTGGAGGGTGTTGGGCTCCGAGGCTCAGCGGGTCCTCGACGCCGAGGAGCGTCTCTGGGCCGCATTGGCCGCCCGCTGAGGGCGGCCGCCGGGCTGGGTGGTTAGGCCTTGGCGAAGCGGGCGAAGTAGCCGAGTGCTTTGCCGACTCGCCGCTCATAGGTGAGCCCCGCCCCGCCCGCGCGCAGGCGCAGCGGCGCCAGCCGGACGTAATGCGGATCGCCGATCAGCTCGCCGACCACCAACCTGCCGCCCGGCTTCAGCACCCGCGCCAGCTCGCGGAGGGCGGCGTCCTGGTCGGGGATCTCGCCGAGCACCGTCGTCAGGTACGCCGCGTCGAAGGTCGCCTCCTCGTACGGCATTGCGATCGCGTCGGACTGGGTCGGCGTCACGTTCGTGAGCCCGGCCTCGGCGGCGCGCCGCATGGTGTGGTCGAGCATCACCTCTTGTAGGTCGAGGATGTCGACCTGCCCATCGGGGTTCACCCACTCAGCGGCGTCGAGCGTGTAGTAGCCGGTGCCGGGGCCTATCTCGAGGATGCGCTCGCCCGGCTTCGGGTCGAGGATCTCGCGCAGCCGGGCACGCGTGATCAGTGGATGCGGCGCCTCGACCCAGAAGCGCTGCGAGTAGGGGCAGGCTGAGGGATTCCTTCGCCACCAGAGCGCCGCCCCGGCCACAGCGGCCGCGGAGGCGAGCAACAGGTGGCGCGGCCTCATCCGGTGAAGCCGATGCGGTGCTCGCCCGGAGCGCCGCGCACGAAGACGACCTCGCGCAGATCGAGTGCGACCTCGCCGTCCTCGGTCTCGAGGTCGAACCAGCCGTCCGCCTTGTCGAGGGACTTGCGGAGGTCCTTGACCTTGTCGTCGCTGAGCCTCACGGCGACCACCTGACCGCCGGAGAAGCCGATCTCGACCCGCCCGGCCGCCATCAGTGTCCCCCACCATCCTGCCGTCTGCGGCTCATGAATGGGCCTCCGACGGTTCTACGATCTCCGTCAGCACTCCGCCGGTCGAGCGCGGGTGCACGAAGGCCACCCGCGAGTGGCGGATCCCGATCCTGGGCTCCGTGTCGATCAGCTCGATTCCGGCTTCCTTGAGACTGGTGAGCACGCCGTCGATGTCGTCGACCGCGTACGCGACGTGGTGCAGGCCCGGCCCCTTCCTCTCCAGGTACTTGCCGATCGGGGTGTCGGGCCCGAGCGGGCGGAGCAGTTCGACGTGCCCATCGCCGACATCGAGCAGCACCGCCTCGACGCCCTGGCTCTCGACGGTCTCGCGGTGTGCCACCGGCATACCCAGGGTGTCCTCGTAGAGGGCGACCGCCCCGTCGAGGTCATCGGTGGCGACGCCGATGTGATCGATCCGGCCGAGCACGGGTCGCGGAGTCTAGATCAGCGGCTCGGGCCGTCTCTCACGTGGTGACGGCCTCCGCCTCGGCGGAGGGCTCGGCGCCCGCCTCCTGCTCGACGCGGAGGATCTCGCGGAGCGCGGCAACCCCGACCTCGAGCTGCTCCGGGGTGGGCTCCTTGGTGGCGATCAGCCGCTGGATCTCGTGGCCCGGCCGGTGGAAGGCACGCGCGGCCGAGGTCTCGGGGTTGCGCTCGCTCCAGGCGAACATCTCGGCGGCCAGCGACGCGCTCGCGACCCCCACAGCGGCGCGCGCCACCGGCCCGGGGCGTTCAAGCGTCCGCTCCAGGATCAGCTGGCCAGCCGCGGAGAGGACGAGCATCGGGACGACCAGGTTCGAGCCGCAGCGCTCGTGCTCCTTGGTCGCCGAGGCCGGGTCATCGGAGCCGGCCTCGTAGGCGCCGATCGCCTTGTGCTCGACCCCGTGATACGCGGCCAGGTTCCGGTCCGAGAGCGCGACCATGGCCGGCGCCAGTCCGAGCGCCGCCTGGATCAGCTCGTTCGCGGCGCTCGAGCGCCGGCGCCGGAGGGCCCTGCTCGCGCTGGAGGCGATCAGCATCGCCGCGATCACGCGCACGTCCTCGAACGGCAGCCGGACCGCCCGCAGCCTCATCCGCACCATCGGGATCAGGATGAAGGCCTCCGCCAGCCGCAGCGGTCCCCGCAGAAGCGGCACTCGCACGGCGAGCTCCGGGGCGATTGCCGGCTTCTGCCCCGACGCCACCTGGATCTCGCCCGAGTCGTCGCGCGCCGCGACGGCCCAGGAGGTCGGACCGTGGATCAGGAGGCCGTTGCGCAGGGCCATCCCGCCGAGCCGCAGCACGTAGCGCTCCTCGCCGGGAGCGCGATCGCCGTTCTGGCTCGCGTCGCTCACCCGAGCAGCCTGCGGGGAAGTTCGTAGAAGAAGCCCGCGGAGAGCTCGATGTCCGAGGCCGGAACCCGCTCGTCGGCCCCGTGGATCAGCGGCGCCGCCTCGAGCAGGCCGATCTCGCGGCGCGGCCAGAAGCCGTAGACGACGGCATCCGGGAACGCGGTTCTGAACCGGTTGCTGTCGCTGAAGCCCGGCATCACCATCGGCGCGAGGCCCACTCCGGGATCGATCTCGTCGACCAACTCGCGAATGGCAGCCGAGAGCGGTGAATCCAGGGGGGAGTCGTTGCCGACCACGGCCTCGCTGAACTCGACCTCATAGTCGCCCTCCCCGATCAGCGCCTGCAGCGCCGCGAGCGCCTCCTCCTCGCCGAATCCCGGCGGGACCCGGCAGTCGATCAGCGCCTCTGCCTCGGAGGGGATCACGTTCGCCTTCTTGCCCCCCTGAGCGATGGTCGGGGTGAGGGTCACGCTCAGCATCGGCTCGACCAGGAAGTCGGCCAGCTCGGGCTGCTCGGCGCGCAGGCGATCGAGCCCGGCCCGTACGCCCTCCTCGCCCGCGAAGGACTCGCCGAGAAGCGCCTCCAGAAGCGCCTCTCCGACCGGCGTCGCCATCGGTTGAGGCTGCTCGGAGAGCGCGGCTAGGTGGGTGGCGAGCTTCAGCAGCGCGTTCTCGCCGATCCGCGGTGCCGAGGCGTGCCCTGCCCTGCCCTTCGTGCGCAGCTTCATCCGGAAGATCCCCTTCTCACCGACGGCGAGCGTGTAATGCCGTCGCCCGCCGAACTCGATGAGCTCGCCGCCCCCCTCGTTGACGACGAAGTCGGCGCGCACCTTGTCCGGGTGCTGCTCGCAGAGCCACTCGGCACCGAGCCCGCCGCCGACCTCTTCGTCGGCGGTCAGGACGAGCAGCAGCTCGCCGGCCGCGGGCCTCCACCCGCTGTTGGCGAGGGCGACGCAGGCAGCCGTCTCGGCCGCGACCTGACCCTTCATGTCGATGGCGCCGCGCCCCCGGACCCACCCGTCGACGACGTCGCCAGCCCAGGGATCGAAGCTCCACTCTTCGGGCTCGGCGCGCACGGTGTCGACGTGACCGAGCAGGGCGAGAGTCGGCCCGTCGCCGGCGCCACGCAGGCGAGCGACGAGATTCGGACGGCCGCGCTCGGCCTCGAGCAGCTGACACTCGAAGCCGGCGGCAACGAGCATCGTCCGCAGGAGCTCCTGGGCCGCGCCCTCGTTCCCGGGAGGATTGACGGTGTTCGTGTGAATCAGGCGGCCGAGCAGCTCGACCGCGGACGGGCCGAGACCCTGCGGGACTGCCGTCGTGGCGGTGCCCTCCTCCATGGGGCCAGACTAGCTATATGGCGAAGCCGTCCTAACCCACGATGGCCTGGACCGCCATCGCGGTCCCGCTCACCACCAGCACGGCGGCGATCGCCCTGATCAGCTCGTGCTCGTCCAGGCGTCCGGTGAAGCGCGAGCCCAGGTAGGCGCCGGGCATCGCCGCGGCGGCGCCCACGGCGAGGATCCCCCAGTCGACGCCGCTCGGCAGGTGGCCGATCAACCCGCCGATGCCGACCACGGCGCCCACCGCGGCGTTGGTGCCGACGGCGGCATACGCGCTGATGCCGGCCCAGCGAACCATTGCCGGCAGCCGCAGCGAGCCGAGGATCAGGCCTACCAAGCCACCGAGAAGACCGACCCCGAATCCCACCACTGCCGCATTGACGAGCAGGTCGCGCTGGGTCGGTACCCGCTGACCGTTCTCCGGCTTGGGCCGCTGATAGCGCCAGACCTCGACGGCGCCGTAGAGGACGACCACCGAGATCGCACCGAGGAGGACCCGCTCCGGGAGCACGCCTGAGATCAGGCCGCCGACGATCGCGCCGACGAGCGAGGTGGGCGCCATCCACCAGAAGAGGCGCCAGCTGATCCGCCCACCGCGCCAGTGGCCGTAGCCGGCGGTGAGCGCGGCGGCGCCGCTGATCGCGACGTTCGCGCCGGCGCCGGCGGCGGGACTGGTCGCCACGAGCACGATCAGTGGCAACCGCAGGTTGCCGAGTACAAGCCCGACGAGCCCCCCGAAGAAGGAGACAGCGAACGACCAGACGAGGACGGCGATCAGCTCGAGCGGGCTCAAGGCCGCGGGACGCTAGCTGCTCTCATACTTGGGGCGGTGAACGCGCCAAGTACCAACGAGGAGCAGGTGCAGAAGATGCTCGCGGCCTACCTGACCGGCGACGAGGACACCCTCCGGGCGATGATTGGTCCGGAGGGCGAGATCTACGGCGATCCGGGGATCATCAACGCCGGGACCTACCACGGCTTCGACGGCTTCCAGGAGTGGATCAAGCACTGGGAGGAGGCCTGGGATGACGTCGATTACGAACTGCGGGAACCAATCGCGATCGGCGAGTACTTCGTCGTTCTTCCTGCCCACATCACCGGACGGGGCGCCGGCAGCGGAGTCGAGATCGACTCGGTATTCGGCTGGATGTACGAAATCCGCGACGGGCGTGTCGCGCGCTTTCACGTTTACGCCACGGTGGAGCGTGCCGTCGAGGTAGCAGAGAGGCTGGCCGGTCCGTGAGCGAACGGCTCTTCGACACGGGACAGGAACCGCAGCAGACCGGTGTCCTGCCGGAGGAGGCGCCGCTGGCGACCAGGATGCGCCCCCGCGACCTCGACGAGTTCGCGGGTCAGTCGCACCTGCTCGGCGAGGGCTCGGCGCTGCGCGTGGCGATCGAGTCCGGGGAACCGCACTCGGCGATCTTCTACGGCCCGCCGGGCACCGGCAAAACCACGCTGGCACGGATCATTGCGGCGCGCGTGGAGGGAGCCTTCGAGGAGCTCTCGGCAGTCAACGCCGGCCGCGCGGAGGTGCGCGAGGTGATCGCGCGCGCCGAGGTGCGCCGCGCCTCTGGGCGACCCACGATCTTCTTCCTCGACGAGATCCACCGCTTCAACAAGGCGCAGCAGGACGCGCTCCTGCCGGCGGTCGAGGAGGGCCTGGTGACCCTGATCGGTGCGACCACCGAGAACCCCTACTTCGAGGTCAACTCCGCGCTGCTCTCGCGCGCCCAGATCTACGAGTTCCGCCCGCTCACCGACGAGGAGATCGAGGGGGTGCTGAGGCGGGCGCTGAGCGACGAGCGAGGGTTGCCGGACGCGCCGCCCGTCCCCGACGAGGCCCTGGAGATGCTTGCCGCCCGCTCCGGCGGCGACGCGCGCGTCGCTCTGGCGGCGCTCGAGCGTGCCGTGGAGACCACCTCGGCGGCCGAGGAGAAGGAGGTCTCGATCGGAGCGGTCGAGGACGCCCTGCAGCGCAAGGCCCTGCTCTACGACCGCCAGGGCGACAAGCACTACGACTACATCTCCGCCTGGATCAAGGCGACCCGTGGGTCGGACGTCGACGCCTCGATCTACTACCTGGCCGTGATGCTCGAAGGCGGCGAGGATCCCCGCTTCATCGCCCGGCGGATGGTGATCTTCGCCTCCGAGGACATCGGCAACGCCGATCCGCAGGCACTGCTGGTCGCCAACGCCGCGGCGCAGGCCGTGGATCGCGTGGGCCTCCCGGAATGCACCCTCAATCTCGCTCAGGCGGCCGCCTATCTGGCACTGGCGCCGAAGTCGAACGCCTCGACCCGTGCGATCTCCCGCGCCTCGGCGCACGTCCGCGAGCACGGCGCGGCTGAGCCTCCTCCCCATCTCCAGGACGCTCACTACCCCGGGGCGCGGAAGCTCGGGCGCGGCGAGGGGTACCGATACCCGCACGACGAGCCCGGCGCGGTCACCGACCAGCCGCTGGCGCCGCAGGCGGTGCGCGGGGAGCGCTTCTACGAGCCGACCGAGAGGGGATTCGAGGCGAAGCTCCGCGAACGGCTGGAGCGCCTGCGCGAGCAGCTCGGCAAGCGGGACGAGCAGCGTTAGCGGCAGATTAAGAGCGGTCGAAGCCGGTTCCCTGCGCTGCGCAACCTTTTCGAGAAGGCCGTGTTCTGAGGATCGTCTGACGCTCCGTAGTTGCATGTTCGGCGGCCACGAACACCGCCGCCGGATAGACCGGAGCCGGCGCGTAAAAGCCGGGGAGTGGACAACGGAGGCCGGGAGCTCGGGGATTGCTCTCGGCCTCCACTTTCTTCCGTCGGACACAGCGGGGAGGAGGGACAGCGGCCTCGGCGGGAGGTCGCTGTACCCACGTAGAATCGCCCGGACCGAGCGCAAGCGACGAGAGGAACCCAGGCGATGGAGGCGAGCTCCAGCAAGTCCAAGACGGGACGGAAGTCAGGAGCCAACGGCGGCGGCAACGCCGCCGCGCCGAGCAAGTCCCAGAAGGAGGCCAAGTCGCAGAAGCGCTCCGGCTCCAGTGCGGCGCTCGAGTCCTTCAACCCGGCGACCGGGGAGCTGATCGGCAGCGTCGAGACCCTGACGCCGGCGAAGGTGCAGGGCGTCGTCGACGACGTCGCCGAGGTGCAGCCGTTCTGGGCTGCGCTCACCCTCGAGGATCGCGCCCGCTACATTCGCCGTGCCGGGGACGTGCTGCTCGAAGACATGGACGAGCTCGCCGAGCTGCTCACGAATGAGCAGGGCAAGCCGCGGGTGGAGAGCTACACCATGGAGCTGCTCCCCACCGTCGACTCCCTGAAGTGGATCGCCGACAACGGCCCGGGGATCCTCGCCGACGAGAAGCTCTCGATGCCCCTCTTCTTGAAGTCGAAGAGCGCCAAGTTGAGCTACGAGCCGATCGGCGTTGTGGGCGTGATCGCTCCCTGGAACTACCCCTGGTCGATTCCCTTCGGCGAGGTGGCGATCGCGCTGATGGCGGGCAACGGCGTCGTCCTGAAGCCGGCCAGCCTCACCCCGCTGATCGGCGAGCGGATTCGCCAGACCTTCGAGAAGGCGGGGCTCCCCGAGGGGCTCGTGCGCACCGTCCACGGCGGCGGGCGGATCGGCGACGCGCTGGTCAAGTCCACTGCGGGGAAGATCTTTTTCACCGGCTCCGTGGAGGTCGGCCGCAAGGTCGGGGTCGAGTGCGCCAAGCGGCTGAAGGGATCGGTGCTCGAGCTCGGCGGCAAGGACCCGCAGCTCGTCTGCCCCGACGCCGACCTCGGCAACGCGGTCTCGGGCGCGGTCTGGGGCGGCTTCGCCAACGCCGGCCAGACGTGCTCGGGGATCGAGCGCGTCTACGTCCACAGGGATATCTCCGACGCCTTCATCGAGGGGGTCGTCCGCGAAACTGAGCGGCTCACGGTGGGCGACCCGCGCGAGTGGACGACCGAGATCGGGCCGATGGTCTCCGACGAACAGGCGAAGATCGTCAACGAGCTGGTCGACGACGCCGTCGAGAACGGCGCCACCAAGCTCACCGGGGGCCCGACCAAGGTCGAGGGGATGAACGGGAGCTTCATCGCGCCGGTCGTCCTGACCGGGGTCACGCACGAGATGCGGATCATGAAGGAGGAGATCTTCGGGCCGGTGCTCCCGGTGATCACGGTGGACTCCGAGCAGGAGGCGATCGACCTCGCCAACGATTCCGAGTTCGGCTTGGGCGCCTCGGTCTGGACCAAGGACCGGGCCAAGGGCGAGCGGATGGCGCATCAGATCGAATCCGGGATGGTCTGGACCAATGACCACTCGTTCTCCCACGGCGCCTGCGTGTGCGCCTGGGGTGGCGTCAAGGAGTCCGGCCTGGGCCGCTCGCACTCCAAGTTCGGCTTCTACGAGTGCGTCAACATCAAGCAGCTCGCCTGGGAGCCAGGCTGGGCACGGGACATGTGGTGGCAGCCCTATGACCGCAAGCTCGGCGATGCCATTCGCTACTCCGCGCGACTGCTCTACAGCCGTAACGGCGACCGGCTGCAGGCCCTGCGCGAAGGGATCCGCCCGCTGGTGGAGGTCACCCGCCGAACGATGCGCAAGGGCGAGTAGCTCGCGAGTTTTTTCGCAACTAGCGACGAGCACAAGCCGAATACTGGGTGGTCCGTCCGCCCGGTCTTGCTAACCTGCCGCGCGCACTTCCGCTGAATCTCCGGCCACGGATGGATCGGAGATCGGGGGAACCAGTAGTTGGGGCGAATCGCGGGCAGTACGCCGCGTAGCGCGATCTTTCAGCGCGAGCCCGTCAGCTAACCCCGTAAGCAACGAAAGAGGAAGGTTTGACGAGCAGGTGAGCACGCGGACAAAGTCGTCCTACGCGCTTTGAATGATCTAGGTACCCAAGCGGTGTCTTTTGAGTACCTGGTCCGCGGACGCCCATAGGGCCAAGACAAATCACAGCAGTCGCTAAAGCGTCGCCCATCAAATGGTCGATGCCTATCGACGGGCGATGAAACACCTGTCCAAACCGGACTAACCGAAACCACGCAGGCGATTACCGAAACCATGACCCCCAAACGACGCTCTCTTCCTCTGATCACGGCCGCCGGACTGGTCGCGCTCCTGGTCGGGGTCCTGACCGCGGGTTCCGCCCTCGGCAGCGGCGCACACAGCTCGAAAGCGCGGGCCTCCGGCGCGGTAACCCTGAGAAGCAAGAGCTTCACCCTCAACCGACCCGATCAGAAGCAGCGTCTGACGGTCGGCTGCCCCGGTAAGTCGCGCCCGCTCGGGGGCGGGATGACCAGTTCGCCACCGCCGACCGCGGGCGGCGAGGGCGTCTACCCGCACTCCTACGAGCGGCTCGGCGTCCAGCGAGGCTGGCACGTCACCGCGGTGCTCTACGACCCAGACCACCGGAGCACCCAGGCTCGGAACGTCACCCTGCAGGTCGCCTGCGGGCCCAGGCTCGGACATGTCACCCCGCCGCACAAGACCAAGTACGTGAAGCCCGGCCAAACCAAGACGGTCACCGCCACCTGCCCGGGCCGCCGCCACCTCTTCTCCGGCGGGTTCCAGCGCACCGATTTCATCTCACGGGGCGGCAACTACGTGATCGAGTCACGGGCGATCTCCCCCAAGTCCTGGCGGGTCGTCGGCCACGCCTTCGGCGGCTTCGGCGGCGAGCTCACGGCGATCGCCTACTGCACGAGGAGCAAGCGGCCCATGATCACCGAGGTCTCGAATTCGACCTCCCTCGCCCCGGGCTTCGGGAGCGTTACCACTCCCGGCTGCCCACCCGGAACGCGGATGACCGCGGGCGGCTTCTCGAGCAACGGCTCGACCAGCACCTTCCTGACCAACGGCATCATCAATCAGGACGGCACCTGGTCCGCCTCTGGCTACAACTTCGGCTCAGGCGCCACCCTGACCGCCTACGGCTACTGCCTGCGCCGATAGGGGCTCGGACGCGCATACACCGCTAGATTCGCTCCGATGATGGAGCGGACGGTCGTCAGTTGGCAAGGGCCCCCTGCGGAAGGCAGGCGTGTTGCGCCGAGCGAGGCCGAACGGACCCTCGAGCCCGCGATCGAGCTGGTCGGGTTGCGGCGTGAGTTCGGCGATCGCACGGCACTCGAGGGGATCGACCTCCGGGTCGAGCCGGGGGCAAGCCTGGCCGTCCTCGGACCGAACGGGTCCGGGAAGTCCACCCTGCTCCGCATCCTCGCCGGGCTCCTGCGGCCGAGCGGGGGCGAGGTCTCGGTGCTGGGCTGCGACCTGCCCAAGGAAACCCATGGCCTGCGCGGCCGGGTCGGCTATCTGGGCCACGAGCCGCTGCTCTACCGCGACCTGAGCCCGCGCGAGAACCTCGAGCTGGCCGCGGCGCTGCACGGGCTCGAGCCGAAGGCGGCTGAACCGCGGATCGATGCCCTGCTCGACGCCGTCGGCATGCGCGCCCGGGCGCATGACCGGGTGGCCGAGCTATCCGCGGGGATGAAGCAGCGGATCGACATCTGCCGTGCCGCCCTGCACGAGCCGGAGCTGTTCCTCCTCGACGAGCCCGACGCCCATCTCGACGCGGAGGCGCGCCGCCGGATCGCTCCCCTGATCGCCGCGGGGAACGGGACGACCCGAGTGGTGGTCAGTCACGAACGAGGGGCCGCCACCGAGGCGGCCGACTTCGCGCTGGAGCTCAAATGACGGCGTTCGCCGCGCTCCTCAGCAAGGACCTGCGGGTGGAGCTGCGGACGCTGCGCTCCCTGCCGGCGATGGCCCTGTTCGCGGTCACCGCCTTCGTCATCTTCCGCTTCGGGCTCGATCGGACAAGCCTCGACGGCGAGCTCGCCGCCGGAGTCCTGGTCCCGACACTGCTGTTCGCCGCACTGCTCGCGATCAACCGACTGTTCGTCGCCGAGCGTGAGGAGGGCGGCTTCGACCTCGTCCGGCTGGCCCCGGTCGACCGCACGGTCCTCTTCGCGGCCAAGGCGAGTGCGCTGGTGATCTACCTCGTGGTCCTCGAGCTGATCGCGGTGCCGATCTTCGCCCTCTTCTTCCTGGACTCTGCCTCGGGGCTCCTCCCCTTCGCCCTCATCCTGCTCCTCGCCGACATCGGGCTGGCCGCCACCGGCACGCTGATCTCGACGATCGCCACGATGTCGAGCGCGCGTGACCTGCTCGCGCCGCTCATCCTGCTGCCGCTGCTGGTCCCGCTGGTGATCGCGGCGGCCGGAGCGGGCGAGCACCTGCTGGCGGCGGGCGGACCGGACTACGGGCGCTTCGGTACATGGCTTGGATTGCTCGGCCTCTACGATTTGATCTTCCTCCTGGTCGGCTACGCGACCTTCGACTTCCTGCTGGACGACTAAGTGACCAAATCTGGATGGCTGACGCCCTCAAATCGATAACCCTTCGCCGCCTGGCGATCGCGACGGTCCTGGTCATGGGCGCGGGCTACGCGCTGGCGTTCTTCGCCGCCCCCGAGGACGCAGATCAGGGCTTCATCCAGAAGATCTTCTACCTGCACGTGCCGCTGGCGACGGTTGCCCTGGGCGGCTGGATTGTGGCCGCGATCCACGCGATCCGCCACCTGCGCACGGGCGACCCGAAGCACGACGCCCGGTCCTACGTCTCGATCCACATCTCGGTGATCTTCGGCCTCGGCGTGCTGCTCACCGGAGCGATCTGGGCGAAGGGCTCCTGGGGTGTCTGGTGGGAGTGGAAGGAGCCGACGCTGGTCAGCTTCCTGATCGTCTTCCTGCTCTACGCGACGTACTACCCGCTCCGCTACGCGATCGAGGACCGCGACCGTCAGGCGCGCTACGCGTCCGTCTTCGCGATCACCGCCGGCGCCTTCGTGCCGCTCAACTTCCTGGCTGTCCGGCTCGCGGAGCCGCTGATCCACCCGCGCACCTTCTCCTCCACCGGCGGCCTGCCGGATTCAATGCTCTTCCCCTTCCTGGTCTGCCTGGTCGGCATGGCACTGCTGTGGGCGACCCTGGTCTGGTTCGAGCTGGACTCGAAGGCCGCTTCGGCCAACCTGAAGCGGATCCGCCGGGCCATGGAGGCCACGGCGTGATCCCGCTGCTCGCGATCGAGAGCGCCGATCGCTACGTGGGTGGCGCCTACCTGGTCTTCCTGCTCCTGCTGCTGGTCTACGTCGCGATCATGGCGGGCAAGCTGAGCCGGATCCAGCGTGAGCTCGGCTCCCTTGCGGACCTCGCCGATCGCGGCCCGACTCCGCGGTCCAGCCACGATGTCGGGGAGATCCACGAGCGCGAGCACGAGATCGAGACCGTTCGGCAGGGGGAGCGGTGACCGGGCTGCTGGCTCTCGGCGTCTCGCACCGCACCGCGCCACTGGCGCTGCGCGAGCAACTGGCTCTCACCGAGGGGCGCGCCGCCGGCGTCCTCAACGCCCTGGTCTCCGAGGGGCCGATCAGCGAGGCCGCTGCACTCTCCACCTGCAACCGCACCGAGCTCTACCTCGTGGCGACCGACTCGGTCGAGGCCGAGACCGCCGGATTGGGCGTGCTCGCCAGGGAGGCGGGAATCCCTCCGACCGAGCTGCTCGGCCCCCTCTACTCCCTCCGGGAGGCAGAGGCAGCCAGCCACCTCTACCGGGTGACCGCAGGGCTCGAGTCGATGATCGTCGGCGAGGCCGAGATCCAGGGTCAGGTGAAGCGGGCCTACGAGCTGGCGCTGGTCGAGGGCGCCAGCGGGCCGATCCTCAACCGGATGTTCCGCGGTGCCCTCGCCGCCGGCAAGCGAGCCCGGACCGAGACAGCGGTCGGCGAGAAGGGGGTCTCGATCCCCTCCGTCGCCGTCGAGTTGGCCCAGCGCAACCTCGGGGATCTCTCCGCGCGACGGGTCTTGCTGATCGGGGCCGGCGAGACCTCTGAGCTCACCGCCCGGGCCCTCGCAGCGCGCGGCTCGGACGCCGTCTTCATCGCGAACCGGGGATACAAGCGAGCGATCTCGCTGGCCGAGCGCTTCGGCGGCGACGCGGTGCGGATCGACGAGCTTCCTGTGCAGCTGGCGAGCGCCGACATCGTCGTCTCCACCACAAACTCGCCGCACCACCTGATCGAGCGTTCTGAGCTCGGGCTGATCATGGCCCAGCGCGACGGAGCGCCCCTGCTGCTCATCGACCTCGCGGTCCCCCGCGACATCGACCCGGAATGCCGCGAGATCGAGGGCGTCAGCCTCTACGACGTGGACGAGGTGCAGGCGATCGTCGAGCGCAACGCCTCCGGCCGCGAGGCGGAGGCCCGCCGCGCCGGCGCGATTCTCGACTCCGAGCTCTCCCGCTTCGAGCGCTGGCTGGGATCCCAGGAGGTGATGCCGACCGTGACCGCCCTGCGGGAACGGGCTGACGCGATCGTCTCCCAGGTGATCGCCGAGAACGCAACCCGCTGGGAGAGCCTCTCGGCGACGGATCGCGAGCGGGTCGAGATGCTCGCCCGAGCGATCGCCAACCGTCTCCTGCACGAGCCGACGGTGCGCCTGAAGGGCGCGGCCGACCGCGATGACGCCTATCTGCAGGTGAGCGCGCTCCGTGAGCTCTTCGGCCTCGACGCCGGCACCCAGCCCGAGGCCGAGCCCGGCGAGGGCGCGGAGGTCGCCTCCCTCGACGAGAGGCGTCGTCGCAACGACAGTGGCTGAGCGGCCGCTGCGGCTCGGGACGCGCGGCAGCGCACTCGCCCTGGCGCAGGCAAACGCGGTCGCCAAGGCGATCGGCGGAGCCGAAGTGGTGCCCATCAAGACCTCGGGCCGATCACCCGAGGCCGGTGGTGACAAGGCGCGGTTCGTCAGGGAGATCGAGCGGGCCCTGCTGGAGGGAGAGGTCGACCTCGGAGTGCATTCTGCGAAGGATCTGCCCACAGATCTTCCCGACGGGCTCGAGATCGCCGGGGTTCCGGAGCGGGAGGATCCGCGCGACGCCTACGTCGGCCGCGTGAGCTCGCTGGGCGAGGTGCCGGAGGGCTCCCGGATAGGCACCTCCAGCCTGCGGCGCCGCGCGCAAATCCTGGCGAGGAGGCCCGATCTGGAGGTGGTCGAGCTGCGCGGCAACGTCGACAGCCGCCTGGGCCGCTTCGAGGCCGGCGACTTCGACGGGCTGGTGCTGGCCGTGGCCGGGCTGCGCCGCCTCGGCAGAGCCGAGGAGATCGCCTTCGCGATCGAGCCCGACGAGTGCGTCCCGGCTCCGGGACAGGGCGCGATCGCAATCGAGTCCCGGCACTCCGATGACCGCGCCACGACGGCGGCCGAGTCGATCACCGACCGAGGGACCCTCGGGCTGCTGGCGGCCGAGCGCTCCCTGGTCGCGGCCCTCGAGGCGAGCTGCAACACGCCATTGGGCGCGAACGCGACGCTCGAAGCGGGCGGTCGCATGCGGCTGCGTGCGTTCTGCGGGCTGCCGGACGGAAGCGAGTGGCTCCGCGACGAGCTGGACGAGGACGCGTCTGACCCGGAGGGCCTCGGAGTCGCCCTCGCCGAGCGGATGAAGGCCGTAGGGGCAGCCGACATCCTTGGGAGGGCGGAGTCGATGGCGGTGGCGGAGTGAACCAGAGCCCCGGGATCGTCTTTCTGGTCGGCGCCGGCCCGGGTGACCCGGGCCTGATGACGATCCGGTCCCTGGACCTGATCGTGGCCGCCGACGTGATCGTCCACGACCGCCTGATCCCCCGCGACGCGCTTGTCGCCGCTCGGCCGGAGGCGGAGATCCTCTACGTCGGCAAGGAGCCAGGGGAGGCGAGCGTCCCGCAGGAGGGCATCGAGGAGCTGCTGATCGACCGAGCCCGCCAGGGGAAGATCGTCGTACGGCTGAAGGGTGGCGACCCCTTCGTCTTCGGCCGCGGCGGGGAAGAGGCCGAGGCGCTCGCCGAGGCGGGGATCCCCTTCGAGGTCGTCCCAGGGGTGACCGCCGGGGTCGCGGCGCCCGCCTACGCCGGCATCCCGGTCACCCATCGTGACGACGCCTCCGCCGTCGCCTTCGTCACCGGGCACGAGGATCCCGAGAAGGATGACTCCGCGCTCGACTACGAGGCGCTCGCCCGCTTCCCCGGCACGTTGGTCTTCTACATGGCCGTCAAGGCGCTGCCTCGGATCGCCGAGGCGCTGATCGAAGCCGGGCGGGACCGCTCCGAGCCAGCCGCGGTCGTGGAGCGCGGCACGCTGCCCGGCCAGCGGACCGTGAGCTCGACCCTGGAGGGGATCGCCTCCGCTGCTGAGGAGGCCGGCATCAAGCCGCCCTCGGTGACGGTCGTGGGCCCTGTCGCTGCCCGGCGGGAGCGCATCGCCTGGCTCGAGGGGCGGCCGCTGCACGGCAAGCGGATCGTCGTGACCCGCGCCCGGGCGCAGGCGAGCGAGCTCGCCCGCCGCCTCGACGCGCTCGGGGGCGAGCCGATCGAGCTGCCCGCGATCCGGATCGAGCCCCGCATCGACTCCGACGAGGTCCGACGTGCGGTCGAGAGCCTGCACGCCTATGCGCTCGTCTGCCTGACCAGTCCGAACGGGGTCAACCTGCTCTTCGAGGCGATGGCCGCACAGGGCCGGGACGCCCGCGCCCTCGCCAACGCCAGCGTCGCGGCGATCGGCGCCGGCACCGAGGCCGCGCTTGGCTCGTACGGCGTGCTCGCCGACATCGTCCCCGAACGCTTCGTTGCGGAAGAGCTCGTCGAGGCACTGGACAAGCTCGAGCTCCAGGGCAAGCCGGTGCTGATCGCCCGCGCCGCCGAGGCCCGCGACGTCCTGCCCGACGCGCTGCGCAAGAAGGGCGCCGAGGTGGACGTCGTCACGCTCTACGAGACCGTCGCCGAGGAGCCCGAGCCCGAGGCCCTCGAGCGCGCCCGCGATGCCGACTTCATCACCTTCGCCTCCTCCTCGACTGTCCGCAACTTCGTCGAGGCCGTCGGCAATGGGATCCCGAAGGGAGCCCGGATCGTCTCGATCGGGCCGGTGACGAGCGAGGCGATTCGAGAGGCGGGGCTCTCAGTGGACGTCGAGGCCGAACGCCACGACATCGACGGGCTGGTCGAGGCACTGCTCACCGCAGTCGGCTGAGGCGACCGAAATAGGATCCGTCCATGGCTACCCCGCGGCCGGTCACCTTCCTCTCCGACTACGGCTACGAGGACGAGTTCGCGGGCGTCTGCCGCGCGGTGATCGCGCAGATCGCGCCCGGCGCGCCGCTGATCGATCTGAGCCACGGGATCGCACGCCAGAACGTGCGGCAGGGAGCGATCGTGCTCGCCAACGCGCTTCCCTCCTGCCCGCCCGGTGTGCACCTGGCGGTGGTCGATCCGGGCGTGGGCTCGGCGCGGCGAGCGGTTGCGGTCGCCGCCGCCGAGGGCCGCCTCCTGGTGGGCCCCGACAACGGCCTGCTCTCGCGCGCGCTCGACCGGCTCGGCGGGGCGCTCGAGGCGGTCGAGCTTTCGCGCTCCCCATTCCGGCTCGAGCCGGTGTCGGCGACCTTCCACGGCCGTGACCTGTTCGCGCCGGTGGCGGCGCACCTGTCGCTCGGCGCGCGGATCGACGAGGCGGGCCAGTCGATCGATCCGGCCTCACTGGTGACTCTCGACCTCCCCACCCCGCGTATCGCGGGCGACGAGATCGTCGCCCACGCGATCCACGTGGACGGCTACGGCAACGTCACCCTCGACCTCGACGCCTCGATGCTCGCCGAAGGGCCCCTGGAGCCCGGAGGGACTCTTGAGGTCCGAGCACCCGACGGCCGCTTCGAGGCCGTCTGGGCTCGCACCTTCGCCGACGTCGACCCCGGCGAGGTGCTCCTCTTCGAGGACTCCTCCGGCGGGCTGGCCATGGCGGTGAGCGGCGGCGACGCCGCGGGGCTCATGGACCTCGAGCCCGACCGCGAGGTCACGCTTCGGCCGCTGAAGTGAGTGCCCGACCTGGAACCGGTGAGGCCCATGTGGGCTTCGGCAGCCCGCACCGCCACTTCCGTCGCACCGACTCGACCAACGAGCGTGCCAAGGAGCTGGCGCTGGCTGCCGCGCCCGGCGGGTTGGTGATCACCGCCGACGAACAGACCTCCGGCCGAGGCCGCCGCGGGAACGAGTGGTTCGCGCCGCCAGGCTCCGCCCTGGTCTACTCGGCGATCCTCCGCCCGTTCTCGGCCGAGCGGGCGCCCCTCCTGCCGCTGGCGATCCCGGTGGCCGTGTGCGAGGCGGCGGAGTCCGTCGCACCGGTGCGCTGCCAGGTGAAGTGGCCGAACGACGTCTGGGTCGACGAGCGCAAGGTGGCCGGGGTCCTGGTCGAGGCGCGGCCAGATGAGGGCTGGGCGGTGATCGGTGTGGGCGTCAACGTGGCGATCCCAGAGGATGAGTTCCCGGCGGAGCTGCGCCAGACGGCGGTCTCGCTGCTGCCGACCGAAGCCGAGGGTGGAGTCCCCGCCGGCAGCGCGCCCGGCGTCGGGCGCATGCTCGGCGCGCTCAACGAGTCACTCGGGCGTTGGGTCGCCGCGAGCGGCGATGAGGTGCTTGCGGCCTTCCGCGCTCGTGACACCCTCTGCGGCCGACGGATCTCATGGCAGGGCGGCGAGGGCGTAGCCGAGGAGATCGACGAAGGCGGCCACCTCGTCATCGAGAAGGCGGACGGAACACGCGTCGCGCTTGGCGCCGGAGAGGTGCACCTCGCCCTAGAGCGCTAGGACCCCGAGCGGCAGCAAGCGGTGGGTGCCCCGAGGCTAGGCCTTGCGCAGCTTCAGCTTCAGCGTCTGAGACCCAGGAGAGCCGCCCGTCGGCGTGTAGGTGATCGACACCTTCACCCGCACCTTGCCGGCGCGCTGGAGCCGCTGGCGCTTCCGCCCCTTGGCCTTGACGCGGCGCGCCCCTCCATCACGTCCCAGAACGGAGCCTGCCGAGCCACCTGGCTAGGACTCGTCGGCCGCCTCGGCTGCCTCGAGCTCGTCGCCCTCCGGCGTTGCGCCGTTCTCGCTGAGGGCCTCGAGCTCCTCGGCCTGCTCGCCGTTCGCCTCGGCGGCCGCCCCGTTCTTCTGCTGCGCTCCGCCGTCCTGGGAGCCGCCCTTGCGCCTGCGGCGCCGGCGGCGGCCACCCGACTTCGGGAAGTTGCGAAGCAGCTCGCGTGCGACGGCCGAGGGCTTGCGCGCGGCGCGCATCCGTGCTCCGCGCAGTACCTCCTCGCCCTCAGGCGTATGCGCGATCCCCGCGGCGAGCAGCGCCGCGGAGAGGCGACGGTCCTGGTTGCGCGCCGCGTGCACGAGGCGGCGGGCGTTGCGCCCGTGGGCGCGGCCGGATGAGTTGACCAGCAGGCCGAGAAGGCGCTTGGTCTCCGGCCAGCGCTGGACCGCGTATTCCTCGTGGAGGTCGCGGGTGTAGTCGGCGAGACGCCACACCCAGGCCTGGGCCTGGTCGCGGCGGCCGATCCGCCGCTCGGCGAGGGCCTCGAGCAGAACCTTGGTCCCGGCTCGGCGGTCATCTCGCGACCAGGTGCCGACCGTGTCGATCGCATCGTCGAGGGCATCCGGGTCGCGCAGCGTCGCGATCTCGGAGAGCGCCTTGATTCGCAGCTGCTGGTTGCGGTTGCGCTGCACGCAGGTGAGCAGGAAGCGGCGGCGCAGCTCCCTGCTCTGGTCGTGCTGGAGCATCGCCTTGGCGCGCCGCCAGCCGGAGGGGTTGACCCGCGCCCCGGCGAGAGCCGCCCAGACGTGTTGCTCGGAATGGTTGAGGTTCTCCACCGCGATCCGCCAGAGCTCGCGCTCGAGGACGCGGAGGCGACGGTTGGAATCGTCGGAGACGGGCACCACGCGCTTCTCGACCCGGACGCGGCGGCCCCGGCCTCGCCTCACCGGACCGACCACGATCGCGCCGCCGCGGTAGACGTCGCGGTCGAGCAGGCTGTGCAGGGTGACGATCGTCTCGTCGTGGGTGGTGGCCGGGTGGACGAAGTCGATGACGAGGCCCGCCTCCTTGCCCGGGTTGCGCCTCGTGACACGGCCGACCCGCTGCTGGTAGACACGTCGGGAGGCGGTCGGCGCGAGGTGCATGCAGATCGTCGCTCGCGGACTGTTCCAGCCCTCGGCGAGCAGCATCGCGTTGCACAGCACATCCACTTCGCCTCTTTCGAAGCCAGCCAAGATTTCGGCGAGCTCTCGCTTCGGCGTCTCACCGGAGACCGCGCGGGCGTTGATCCCGGCTTCCTGGAAGGCCTTGGCGACGTTGTTCGCGTGCTTGACACCGGCGGTGTAGACGACTCCCGGCACCCGGCGGAAGCGCGACCGGTAGAGGTCCGCGATCGCGACGTTGAAGGGCGTCTGGTCCAGCAGCTTGGCCAGCTCCTCCTGGTCGAAGTCCTGGTCCACCTCGCCCTTGCGCAGGGGCACCTTGGCGATCGTCCTCACACCCGGACCCGGCGGGATGCGCACGCAGCGCAGCGGCGCGATCACCCCGCGTCGGGCCGCCTGGGCGAGATCGAAGCGGGAAGTCTGTGTGGGGAAGAGATCGGTGACGTGGCGGGCGATCAGCGCCCCGGTCGCGGTCATGCCGATGAACACCGGGCCGGGCCAGGCACGGATGCAGGCGCTGGTCTTCTCGCCGAGCGCGGTGTGGGCCTCGTCGCAGATCACGACGCAGTAGGCGTCTGAGATCCGGCCCGCGTTGCGAACGAACCACTGGTAGGTCTCGACGGTGACCGGGCCGTATGGATGGTCGGCCCCGTCGAGCAGGGGCGGCGAGAGGCGGTCGGCGTAGCCGCGGTCGGAGATCTCGCCGATGAACTGATCGACCAGGTTGCGGCGGTGGGTGAGGATCAGGATGCCGCCCGTCCGCGAGGCCTCGACGAAGCCGACGGCGGCGACTGTCTTGCCGGAGCCGGTGGCGTGCTCGAACCAGAAGCGGCGGTTGGCGCCCGGGTCCTCCGGGGCCTCCTCGACGACGTCCGCGTCCTCATCGCCCGTCCAGTCCTCGGCCTCCTCCTCCTCGGTGGCCTCCTCCTCTTCCTCCTCGAGATCCTCCTCATCCACCTCGGCCCCTGCTCCGTTGCCGGAGGCCTCGTCCTTGGTGGCGGTCGGCGAAGGAGCGATGCCGTTCCCGTTGCCGGTCCACGCGTGCCCGTTGAGACGCTCCTGAACGTCGGCGATCAGTGCGGCGAGGGTCCCGGAGAGGGCGTCGACCTGATGGGCGGAGAGCTCGGCGGCGTCGGCGAGATGCGGGGTCTCCTCGGAGAGCAGCCGCTCCAGGCCGAGCATGAGAGAGAAGTCGCGCCGCCACTCGATCGACGGGGCCTCCAGGCCGTCGGCGATCTCAGCGAGCGCAGCGTCGAGAGCCCTGCGCCGGGGGGTGCCCGGGGCGAGGTCCTTGGGCTTCTCACCCTCCAGCAGGAAGGGCTCTCGCGCAAACTCGCGAGCACGTTCTATGTCGGCGCTCGTAGGCGCCCTTGCCGCTCTGGCGGCCGCCTTGGTGTCTTCAGCCATCTGAGGCTCTCTGATCCGCCGCTCCCCGCCAATCGGAAGAATGGCGAGGCGCATTTGGCCTGATCACGGGGGGACACCCGAGATACGGCTTTCCGCTCCGGGCTCTCCCTGGGTCCAGGGACTTGAGGGACCGGTAGGAATTAAAGCACTCTTGATCCCCGACCCGTATTCCCTAAGCGTGAAATCCGATTCACGGATCAACCGAGCGGTCAGTAGGACCGTCGCCTCCGCAGCTCTGTTAGCCGCGTTTGCCCTCGTCGGCTGCGGCGCCTCGGGCAACGGCAACCCGGACTCCCGGCTCACCCCGGAGCAGGCCAAGGACCCCCTGGCCGCGGCGCCGCCCCAGCTCGCGGCGATCCGCAGTCAGGCCAACCAGCTCCTCGGCGGAGGCACCGAGGCCTTCGGCGGCCGGCTCGATCAGCTCCGCGGGATCCCGGTGGTCGTCAACAAATGGGCCTCGTGGTGCGGGCCGTGCCGGTTCGAGTTCCCCTGGTTTCAGTCGCTCGCCGAGAAGCGCGGCGGGCAGATCGCCTTCTTGGGCGTCAACTCGAATGACTCGGACGGCTCAGCCGAGCAGTTTCTCTCAGAGCTGCCGCTCCCCTATCCGTCCTACACGGACCCGGATTTCAAGATCGCCCAGGAGCTTGGCGGACCGCCGCAATACATGCCCACTACTGCCTTCTATGACCGCTCGGGCAAGCTCGTCTACACACACCCCGGCCAATATCAGGACGAGCAGCACCTGATCGCGGACGTCGACCACTACACAGGCGGATAATGGGTCCATGACCGAACTCGCCATCGCACTGCTGGTGGTGGCCGTGCTGCTGTTCATCGCCGAGGCCCACGCCCCCACCACGATCCTCGGGCTGCTCGGCGTCGCGGCTCTCGTCGGCGCCGGCTTCGCCTGGCGCGACGCGGGACACGACCTGCCGGTCG
>DATDJZ010000011.1:0-2821 GCA_036520315.1 Solirubrobacterales bacterium
CGGCCTCTATCCCTCTAACTGCCGCCTGCTCGACGCGGTCGAATCCGAGACCTCGTCGGCCGGGCCGCCGGGCAAGGCGATCCTCGTGCTCGGCTTCGAATCCGCCCACCATCCCGTCGAGGACTCGCTTGCGCTCGCGATCGACGCCGCGGTCGCCCACGGAGGCGAGCCCGTGGAGCTGGAGGGGGCGTCTTCCGCGCCCGGCGACGATCCGGTCAACGCCTGGCGGAACGCCTTCCTGTTCGCGCCCTACCTGCGGGACTCCCTCGTCGCCTGCGGGATCCTCTCCGACACCTTCGAGACGGCGATCACCTGGGATCGCTTCCCCGACTTCCACGCCGAGGTGATGGAGACGGCGAGCCGGGCCGTCGCCGAGGCGAGTGGAGGGCCCGCCGAGGGCCCCGGCTCACCGCGGATCAGCTGCCGGTTCACCCACGTCTACCCGGACGGGCCGGCGCCCTACTACACGGTGTTGGCGAAGGCGCGGCGCGGCGACGAGGTCGCGCAGTGGGACGAGATCAAGGCCGCGGTCTCAGACACCGTGATCGACGCCGGCGGGACGATCACCCATCACCACGCGATCGGGCGCGACCACCGGCCCTGGTACGACCGTCAGCGGCCTGACCGCTTCGCCGACGCGCTGCGGGCCGCCAAGCGCGAGCTCGATCCCAGCGCCGTGCTCAATCCGGGCGTGCTCATCGATCCGGACCGAGACGAATAGCGACGCCCTCCAGCGTCGATTCCGGCCACTACCCTTCGCGTCCATGGCCGGTCCCCTGACCAGGGAGAGGCCCGAGCCGCAGGTGGCCGACGTAGCCGCCGCCGGCCCGGCCTCCAAGCCCCGCCGCGGTCCACTGCGGGCGGTGATCGTCGCCCTGCGTCCGCAGGAGTGGGTGAAGAACCTGCTCGTCTTCGCCGGACTCCTCTTCTCGGCGAAGTACAGGGACTTCGACGCCGTCGTGGACGCGACCGTCACGTTCGCCGCCTTCTGCATGGTCGCCTCGGCCGGCTACCTCATCAACGACGCCCATGACGTGAACGAGGACCGCCAGCACCCGACCAAGCGCTTCCGTCCGATCGCCGCGGGCGAGCTCGCCATCCCGACCGCGATCGGCCTGGCGATCGTTCTCGCCGTCGTTGCGCTCGCCGGTTCAGCCCTGCTCGAGGGCCTGGAGGTCGGCGGGCTCGTCCTGGCCTACGGCGTGGGCACCACTCTCTACTCCTACGTGCTCAAGCACGAGGTGATTCTCGACGTGATGACGATCGCGGGGCTGTTCGTGCTGCGGGTGCTCGCGGGAGCGGTCGCGGTGGGCGCCGACGCGTCGGCGTTCCTACTGCTCTGTACGGGGATGGTCGCGCTCTTCCTGGGCTTCACGAAGCGGCGTCAGGAGGCCACCTCGGAACTTCATGCGGGAACCAAGAGCCGCCCGGTGCTCGAGCACTACTCGATCCCCTTCCTCGACCAGATGGTCGCCTTGGTCACCGCGGCGACGGTGATGAGCTACGCGATCTACGCGGTCAACTCGCCGCTGATCGGTTCGAAGATGCTCGCCACCCTCCCGCCGGTCCTCTACGGGATCTTCCGCTACCTCTACCTGATCTATGACCGCAAGGACACCCGCTCCACCGACGCGATCCTGCTCGAGGACTACGGCATGATCGGCGCCGGGGTCACCTGGGTCGCCTCGGTGATCATCCTGCTCGCGATCTACCACTGAGCTCCGCGAGTCGAGCGGCGCTTTCCTCGTCCATCGGCAGGAAGGTCTCGATCGCCAGGTTGGCGGCGGTCACCTCGAGCGGTGCCCCGAGCGTTGCGATCACGGTGAAGAGACGTACACCGCCCAATGGGGTGCGCAACTCGAGAGAGACCACTGGTTGGGTGGCTCCAGGCGGCGGGTCGTCGGGCAAATAGGTCTCGATCTCGTCGATCAGCTCACCGAGGACAACGTCGGCGTCCTCGCGGCTCCTCCGCTTGAGTCGGTGAATCAGGGGTGCGCTGCACGCCGCGGTCATCGAGGAGATCTTCGGCAGACCACCCGGATGCACTGCGAGTCGCAGGATGTTGATCGGAGGCTCGAGCAGCTCCGGGTCAACCTCCCGCCAGAGGAGCTCCGCGGCGCGATTTGCTTCGATCATGTTCCAGAGGCCGTCGACGATGAGAGCGGGATTGGGCTCGTGGGCATCGAGCAAACGACTCAGCGATTCGCGCAGCGGCCGCATCACCTCGCCGTCGTACGGCTGCTCGAGATAGGGCGGGGCGAAGCCGCCTGCGAGGAGCAGTCGATTCCGATCGGCCATCGGCAGATCCAGATGCTGGGCGAGGTGGATGAGCAACTGCCGGCTGGGCTTGGAGCGGCCCGTCTCCACGAAGCTCAGATGCTTGGTCGAGACGTTGGCGTCGAGCCCCAACTCGAGCTGGGTCAGGCGGCGCTGGGTCCGCCAGAACCGGATCAGCTCACCGGCTGTCTGCGGTTCGCGCTCGGTCTGAACGACCACCCGATTGAAGGTAGCGCGGCATCCAATCCGGGCTCCATCACCTGCCACGTAAACACAGCGCGTTACACGAGAGGCAATCGACGCGGAACCGTTCCCCGGGGCAGGCGAGCTGGCGGACCGCTACGTGGCGCTTTGGAACGAGCACGACGCCGAACAGCGCCGCCGGATGATCGCCCGGCTCTGGACTGGGAGGCGATCGCCGAGGGCGGTGAGCGGTTCGCCGTCGGGCTCTGCTTCCTCATCCTCGCCGAGGACGGCCGAGTCCAGCCCGATTACACGTTCGTCGTCGGCTGAGCCTGACTGGCCAGTCGGCCAGTCAGATACG
>DATDJZ010000012.1:0-2625 GCA_036520315.1 Solirubrobacterales bacterium
GCCGCGGGAGCGGGCGCAGCGGCCGCGGGCGGCACGGCCATGACCGGTGCCGCGGTCGGCGGAGCTGCCGCGGCCGGTGGAGCCGCGGCGGGTGGCGCGGGAGCCGCCGCCGCAACAGGTGCAGCCGCCGCGATCGGGACCAAGGCCGCCGCCGGTATCGCGACCGCCGCGATCCTCGCCGGTGGTGCAGCCGAGATCCAGCACGTCACCACCCACCCCTCTTCGAAGCCGCCGCCCAAGGAGCGGATCGCCCAGGTCCAGAGTCCGCCCGCCGTGACGCCGGTCCCCGCCCAGCCGGCGCCCACCACCCCTCCGGCCGAGGCCGCCGCAGGCGCACCGGCCCCCTCAACCGGCACCCCGCCACAACCCACGCAGACGGTGACCGTCCCGCCGCAGTCCGGCGAGGAGGCGACCACCGGCGGAACGGCGACCGGCGTCCTGCCGCTCGGCGACAAGCGCAAGCGTCACAAGGACGACAACATCGCCAACACCGACTCCAAGGGCGCCAGCACCACCCCGCAGACCGGCCCGGTCACCACCGGCGTCGAGCCCTCGAGCACCTGTGACGCGAACGCGGACGGGGTCACCGATCCCGGCGCCCCGGCCAGCTGCTCACCCGGCTCCACCGCGCCGACCACGGGCGACCAGAGCTCCCCGACCACTGGCGACCAGAGCTCATCGCCGGCGGCGGCGGTCTACTCGGTGCCGCTGAAGCAGGGCTCCCGCTCGCACCGCAAGTCCGGGGGCAAGCAGAACTCGACCGGCAAGTCGACGAAGTCGACGCCGAAGAAGCGCTCCAAGCAGCCGCGCGCCAGCGCCTGAGCAGCCTCGGGCGAGGGCCTAAGCAGCCCTGATCGCGAGCCTAAGCGGCAGCGGGCGCGAGCCCGATGACCCTCAGCCGCCGGGTGAGGCACTGCGCCGCGAAGGCGTGAGTCTCCTCGCGGCTGGCTCCGAACAGGTCGTTGTCCTCCTCCTCGGGCCAGGGCGGCTCGATGACCCCGTCCGCCACTGGGAGCGACTGCTCGAGCATCTTCTGGATCACCTCGCGACAGCGGTCGTCCTCGCGGACGCAATCGGTGAGGAAGCGGACGCCGAAGGCGATGTGACGGTGCTCGTCGCGGGCGACGTTGGAGAAGCCCTCGACGAAACCGGGCAGCGTCCCGACGCGCTCGTTGTACTCGATGATGAAGTGCTGCCCGGTGAGGGCCAGCATCCCCTCGATCACCATGTGGTAGAGGGTGATGGCCTCGACCAGGGCATCGCGGTCCTCGGGCTCCCGCGCCAGCCGGTCTACGCGGCTCTTCAGCAGATCGTCGAAGAGAGTCCGGAAGGAGTCGTTGATGTGCTGGTCGAGGGCCTCGAGCCGCTGTGGAAGCTCGTCCGCTCCCTCCAGCACGCCGACCTCGCTGAAGAAGCGGTCGAAGAAGCGGACGTGGCGGGCCTCGTCGGCGATCTGAGTGCAGAGGAAGATCCGCTGCGACTCGGTCGGGCAGGCGCGCATGATCGGGCCGAGCTCGTCTGCGACCTTCTGCTCGCCTATGAAGAAGCTCGAGAGCCCGTACATGCGCTGGAAACGCTCGTCCGGCGGGATCCGCTCGTGCCAGTCGACCTTGTCCCGGGAGAAGTCGAGGTCCTGGGTCTTCCACTGCTGCTTCTCCCAGAGGTTGTAGAGCTGGGTGTAGTCGAGGAGCTTGACGTCGCTCCGGTCTCCCTCCTGGAGGGCGGGATCGGAGGTCGCCTTGAAGTCGTCCCGCTGCGCCCTCGACGGACCGGTCTGCGTCTTCGTCTCAGCTGGCTCCACCTGATCTCCTCTCGCTCTGGGTACCGGCCCAGCCTAGCGAAGAGACTGGCTGGCTGGCCAGTTTTCGCCGCGACTAGCTCGAGCCGTTGCGACCCAGGTGCTGCTTGAGGAAGGACACCGTCCTGTCCCACGCCTTGGCGGCATGGCCCTGGTCGTAGGTGCCGAGACGATTGTGGTCGTTGGCGAATGCGTGACCGCCGCCCTCGTAGTACTCGAAGGCCGCGTCCACCCCGGCCTCCTGCAGCTCCTGCTCGAGCGCCTTCGACTCGTCGACCGGGATGAAGTCGTCGTTGGTGCCGAAGTGACCCAGCACGGGAGCGTTGACGTTCGAGAAGTCGGGCTTGCCGTGCGGCATCACGTAGTAGTAGGTGACGGCCGCGCCGATCTGCGGATTCGAGGCGGCCGCCCACACCGAGAGCCCGCCGCCTGCACAGAAGCCGACCGAGCCGACCTGGCCGTTGCACTTCGGATGATCGAGGACGAAGTTGACCGCGCCCCGCATCTCCTTCTCGGCCTCCTCCATGTTCATGGCCATCAGCTGCTTCTGGGCCTCGTCGGGCTCCTCGGTGGTGTTCCCGTGGTAGAGGTCGGGCGCGACCGCCACGAAGCCTTCCTTGGCGAAGCTGTCGACGATCCCCTTCACGTTGTCGTCAAGGCCCCACCACTCGCCCAGCACGACGAGCCCCGGGCCCTCATCCTCGGGCTCGGCCAGGTAGCCCTGCGCGGTACCGCCGTTCGCCTCGAACTCGACATCTGGCATTCGATCTACTCCTCCTGTTGCTCGCTAAGCCTCTCGGCGAGCGCCCACCCTACCGCCACGCCGA
>DATDJZ010000013.1:0-2564 GCA_036520315.1 Solirubrobacterales bacterium
ACTCGTCCCGCTGGCGATCCCGCTGCTCACCGTCGCCTTCGCCGCCGCCGCGGCCTTCTCGACGCTCCTGCCCCTGCGCCAGGCGGCCGTCGGGCCCGACTACCACCTTCAGGAGATGCTCGAAATCCGGCCGATCGTGGACGGCGATGACGTGCTCTTCCTCGGCCGCGACAACTTCGTCTCCTGGGAGCTGATCGGCTCGGAGGTCTTCGCGCCGATCACCAACCACTACGACGTCGAGGAGGTGCCCGCCCTCTACCGGGCCACGGACCTGAACGCCAAGTTCGACTGGGACAACGTGCCGCCGCCGGTGATGAACCGCTTCGCCTGGGTGATCACGACCAGCGCCGCGATGCAGAGCCAGGCGCCGGTCGGATTCGTACCGAGGCTCCGGACGCACGACTTCATCCTGTGGCACCGAGACCATCCGGTCGGGCAGCGCCGCACCCTCTTCGAGCCGATCAACCCAGGCGCCCCGCTCGACTGCACCGATCCCGGTGAGGCAAAGCTCCGCAGGGTGGACGGCACCGCGACCGCCTTCACGGTCCAGCCGGTGGTCGGCCGAGTCTGGCACCCCAGCCCCGAGCTGACCCAGTCCAAGCCGGCGCAGCAGCGGCTCTATCTGACACCCGGCCGCTGGGAGATCTCGATCCAGTACGCCAGCACCCAGGCGTTGCACGTCACGGCGAGCGGCGGTCCGCTCGCGGCGCCCTTCGACACGACGCTCCGCACCAACCTGCTCTTCCGGGGTCCCTCCCCGTACTACCCGGTCGGGTCGCTGCAGGTGAAGCGGCCTGGAGAGGTGGTGTTCAACGTCAGCGTGGATGACCCGCCGCCCGTCGGCCGGCTGCTGGGAACCGACAGCAAGGCCTACCTGACCGGCCTGGCCGCCACCCGGGCAGACCCACCGCGCGAGCAGGTCCCCCTTCGGCGTGCCTGCGCCCGCTACGTGGACTGGTACGAGGTTGCGCCCGGTACCCCGGCGAGCGCGCTGAGCGGCGTCCCCGCCCCGCATCCGCAGCCCGCGCCCGAGGACTGACTACGATCGCCCTATGCCACGCCTGTGGATTGCCAGCATGGCGATCATCGTCGCCTGCCTGATCGCTTCGATGGTGATCGCGATCGTCAAGCTCAGCTAGGGCGCGCGACCCCGGATAGACTGCGCGCGCATAGTGCGAGGGCGCGCGACAGCGCGACCCGTCTGATGTGGGCGAGGAGGATCGATGTTCGACCGCATAGTGGTAGGAACCGATGGCTCGGAGACCGCCACCGAGGCGGTGCGGACCGCCGTCGAGCTCGCCCGGCTCACCGACGCGAAGCTGGAGATCGTTAGCGCCTACGAGCCCGTGCCGCAGTCGCGCCTGCGTGATGAGGAGCAGGGGATCTCAGGCGATGTCTCGCACGCGGTCAACCCCCGCGAGGACGTGCAGTTCGTCCTCGACAAGGCGGCGGCCCAGGCGAAGAAGGCCAAAGTCGAAGTGGTCACCCACCCGCGCGAGGGCGATCCCGCCGACGCGATCCTCGATGTCGCCGAGGAGAACGACGCCGACCTGGTTCTCGTCGGGAACAAGGGCATGACCGGGGCGCGGCGCTTCCTCCTGGGCAGCGTGCCCAACAAGATCTCGCACCACGCGCCCTGCGACGTCTGGATCGTGAAGACGACCTAGCTCGATGCGCCGCCCTCGCGTAGCGCTGGGGGCCGCGGCAATCGCCACCGTCCTGGTTGCGGCCGGCCAGGCTGAAGCGTTCTCCTATGCCGTCCCGGTCCAGGCGAAGTCACCCTGGCCGGAGATGCGACGGGACAGCCGGAACACCGCGAACAGCCCGATCCACGGGCGGTACCGCGGCGACCGGCCATGGTCGTTCGCGACCGCCAGGGGCATCTTCAGCACGCCGGTGATCGGCGGAAACGGGACGGTCTACGTCGGGTCGGCCGATCGGTACTTCTACGCACTGCGCTCCGACGGCCGCGTCCTCTGGCGCTTTCGCACCGGGGGGATCATCGACTCCGCGGCGGCCCTGGGTAGCCGCACCAAGAAGGGGCGCAGTGCCCCGATCACGTTCGGATCCGGTGACGAGCGGCTCTACCACCTGCGGACCACGCCGCACCTGCCGCGGAAGCGAAGGATCGCGTGGACCTTCGAGCCGACCCTGCCCCCCGTCGGCGGCCAGGAGGTGAGCTGGTGGGAGGGGAACCCGGCGATCGGTCCGGGAGGGACGATCTACGTGGGGAACACGGGGGGCGCCGCGTATGCGATCAACCCGGACGGCACCCAGCGCTGGGCCACACCGCGGGGCCAGTCTGTGTGGACGACGCCGGCCTTCGGCCAGGGAAGTGAGTCCGGCAACACGTTCTGGGGCTCGGTGGACCTGTACGCGTTCTCCCTCGATCAGAACGGCGGGCTCCGCTGGCAGACCTTCACCCCGGGCTACGTCACCTCGTCTCCGGCGCTCGGATCCGACGGCTCCGTCTACGTGGGGTCCTTCGATCGTCGGCTCTACGCCCTCGACCCCGACAGCGGTCAGCCGCGCTGGTCGTTCCTCACCGATGCCCACATCTACGG
>DATDJZ010000014.1:0-5130 GCA_036520315.1 Solirubrobacterales bacterium
TTTCAGACTTTTTTCCCCCATCGGCCCCCGCCTTGCTCCATATGGTCGTAAGTCGTGGGTACGTTCCGCATCGCCATCGATGGGGAGTGGGAGGACGAAGATTTCGAGTCGTTCACCGATGCCGTGCTCTGGGCGAGAGAGGAGTCTCTTACCGGCCACCTGGTGTGGGTCGTTGAACAACGGCGCTTCAGCTCACGCCTTTTGGCCGCGTTTCCTGCAGATCGCATGGATGAAGCGGTCGAGCTCTGGAACTCCGTCGGTCACGAAAAGCAGTGAGTTGGAGAACTCGCGGCAGCCAATCTCACCATGACGCGGCGAGTCGCATTCCGCCGCTTTTCGTCCAAAGGGCCTACTTCGCGAGTCTCGGACTAGTGGCCGAGGGCTTCCGCAGAACGCACGGAAGCGCCGAAGGGGGGTCATCGGGTGTCAACTCGTCGCCCCGGAACCAGCGTCCTCGTACTCGTCGTGTCGCCGGAGCCAGAGGATTGACGCCGGCGCCCGCGCGTCCCCCTCGTCGCGCCCCTTCGGCGCCCGGTCGAGGATCGGGTAGTAGCCCATCAGGAACTCCACGCCTCGACCTTGGGTCGAATAGGTCTGGTAGACGGCTCCGTCATCGAGCACGAACGCGGTGGCGATCGGTGCTGGCGCCTCCGCGACGTATCTGGGGACGTCCGTTCCCGCGGAGGCGGCGATCTCAGGCAGGCCCGTCTGCGGGTCGTCGAGCGCAGAACCAAACTGCTCGCGCACCTGCTCGGGGGTGGACGAGGCACCGAGATCGAAGTTGAAGTCGTTGCCGGCGGTCGAGACCCAGGGAAGGCTCCAGCCCATCCTCCGCTTGTATGCCTGGAGCGTCTCGAGCGGTGCGCGCGAGACGAGAAGCATCGTCACGTCGCGCGCGTGGAGGTGCGGAAGGACGCCGTCGATCGTGTCGGCCATCGACGAGCAGGCTGGGCAGGCTGTCTCGAAGCTCGGCCCGAACATGAAGTGGTAGACGAGGAGCTGAGAGCGACCGTCGAAGAGCTCCGCAAGCGTCCGTGTGCCGTCGTCGGTGTCGAACCGGTACTCCTTCTCCATCCGCACCCACGGCAGCTCGCGGCGCGCCTGCGCGAGCTCGTCGCCGATCCGGGTGTGCTCCTTCTCGCGTCGCAGCAACCCCTTGCGCGCTGCCTGCCACTCCTCCTGGGTTCCGACCTTGTGCTCCGCCATCGTCTCTCTCCTATCTCACTGGGGGTCCTAGCTAGATAGAGCGGCTGGGGTCCCAGAATTCATCGGGGCCAAAGAGCATCCAGCCAGTGCGCTCCCCGGGTGTCGGGCCGCAGGTCCGGATCGCCCCCGGGCCCGCGGCCCGCTTTCATGCGAAGCGCCCGCTTCTCGTCCAAGCGATACCGAGCGGCACTCCCACAGCCCGGCGGCATCGAGGGCCTGCTCGAGAGATACCTAGCAGTCCGGCTCCCACCCGAGAAATACCCTCGCTTGGGCCAGTCGAACTCAGGCGAATGCGCGTCGCAACCCGCTACGCTGGCACGGGCAGCGAGACGAATCACTCGGACTGCTGTTTGGGGACGAGTCTTCGGCTTGCGTCTTCGAAAAGAGAGGACGCGACTGGCCCCGAGCGATCATCATGAAACCGGGCACTCCGCCCTTCCGGACGGGATGTTAGAAGTCCACTCAGTCCAGGTGGGCGATTCCCTCTGCGTTCTTGTCTCGGGGGAGCTGGACCTGGGCTCGGCGGACAAGCTCGAAGAGGCGATTCGCGCGGCAGAGAAGGCCACCGCGCGAGCGATCGTTATCGATCTCACCAACCTTCGATTCATGGACTGCAGGGGCCTGAACGTGCTGCTCAGAGCCCACACCCGGAGCCAACAGGACGGAGACCGAATCAGGATCCTGCCCTCGAAGTACGACATCGTCAGGCAGCTGGTTGCCGTTACGGGCTCGAGCAGGATCTTCGACTAAGGGTTGCCGACGTGCCGTTGACGCCACGGATGGCGTCGGCATGCTTTGCATTACGCTCCGTCGATGGCGGCCGCGGCGACACTACTCATGTGGTTTTCCCTGCGCTCGCCGGAGCTAGCCGAGGACTTTGAGCGTCTGATGGCCAGCGACCGCGACGTGGTCGGTGGCTCGCTGGACACGATGTCGGATTGGCGATTGACGCGACCGATGGATTTGCCCGGACAGGCGAGTGAATCAGCCGATTACGTGCTGATCGCAGAGATTCACAACATCCAGCACTGGCAGCAACAGGCGGAGGCACGGGTTCAGAGCTTGGAGGATGACTTGGCGCATCTGGTCTCCAGTCGGAAGATGCTCGTCCTCCAACGCATCCTTTGAAAATGAGTTTCAGCTCTGACGCCGCTTCTGCTTTGCGCGAGAAGCAGGAGCGTCAGCCAGGGTGCTGCTTTCCATGCAAAGCGGTAGCTCGGCGCGCCCCGATATCACACCTCTAAGCGGTGAAGGGGGGCTAGATCTAGACGGGGGCCCCGGCGGGCGGGGAGACGGGTGGCCCGCCCACCGAAGCGCCGGACCGGGCGCGCTCCGGCTCCCCGACGACGATTACCCGGGTGGGCCGCTCGGCCATCACCGTCTGGAGGGTCTTGCCGTAGAGCGGCTGGCCGTTCCGGTAGCGCAGGCCCATCACCAGGGCGCTCGCCTTCAGCTGGCGCGCCTCCTCGGCGATCGAGTGGCCGGCTTGGTTGGTCCTCACCCGATGGATGTGTCCGCTGACGCGCAGCCCCCCGATCAGCTTCGCCTGCTCGATCTTCGACTGAGCCTCCTCCTCCTGGGGTCCGAGCGGGGCGTCGAGCGGCAGGTTGCTCGGAACAGTGACGATCGCGATCACGTGCACCGCGCGCCTCTTCTTGCCCGCCAGCTTGACCGCGGTGACCATCGTCTGCTCGTTGAAGGGCTCGTCGTCCTCGAAGGCGACCAGCACGCTCTGGTACTCGATCTCCTCCACCCCGAGCGGCTCCGGAAGCAGCACCTTGTGGGTCTGGGTGGGGGAGAGGCCCAGAGAGCGCCGGTAGAGCAGGTAGATCGTGGTACCGAGCACCATCCAGATGGCCCCGATCACCAGCGTCCGCGGGTTGAGCGCCATCACCACGATCCAGGCCGCGAAGGTGCCCAGGCCTCCGAACACCGCCGTCAGGGGCAGGTCGAAGCCGAAGGCGCGCACGCTGCCGGGCGGTTTCCACTCGCGCTGCTCGTCCGGATAGCGCTGGCGCAGCTTGATCACCGCCACGTGGGCGATCGTGAAGGAGAGCATCGCGCCGAAGGAGTAGAGCGTCGCCAGCAGCTCCGTCTCGCCCGGGATCAGCGTGATCGCGGCCACCAGCGAGAAGACCAGAATCGCGACATAGGGGGTTCGGAACTTCGGGTGGATCTGGCGCAGCCGCTCGGGCAGCTGACGGTAGTGGCCCATCGAGAAGGTCAGCCGAGAGACGCCGATCAGCCCCGCGTTGGTCGCGATCAGCAGAATCACCGCGGCCAGGACGCCGACGTAGTAGCGCAGCACGTCGGTCAGGCCCGCGCTCAGGCCCAGGTTCTCGACGATCCCGAGGACCGGGTCGTCGGCGAACTTGGTGCCCAGATCCGTCGAGAAGTGACCGGCGGTCTCGTGCACCGGCATGGCGGAGAGGGCGATCAGGGGGAGCAGCGCGTAGAGGCCGAGCACGGCGAGGACGGTCAGGCCCACCCCCTTCGGGACCGTCCTCGGCGCGTCCTTCGCCTCCTCGGACATGTTCGAGATCGTCTCGATGCCCGTGTAGGCGATCATCCCGACCGCGATCCCGAGCAGGAAGTCGCCCCAGCTGGGAGCGACGCCGAGATCGACGTTATCGACGAGGATGCTCGGGTTGAAGACCAGGGCCAGCCCGATCACCACCAGGATGGCTTGGGTGAGCAGGTCCGCGATCGCCAGGATCAAGTTGAGCCGCGTCGACTCCTGCGTTCCCTTGATATTGAGCGCGGCGAGGAAGGCGATCACGGCGATGCCGCCGAGGATGTCGCCGGGGGACTCGCCGAGCGGCGACCAGAAGACCGCGAGGTAGTGCGGCACGAAGAAGGCCGAGATCGCGACCGTGATGATGTAGTTGAGCATCTGCCCCCAGGCCGCGAAGAAGCTGATCAGCTCGTTGAAGGCGTGGCGGGCGAAGCTCGAGGAGCCGCCGGCCTCGGGGTACATCACGGTCGCCTCGGCATAGGTGGCCGCCGTCGCCATGAAGATCAGGCCCGCGATCACGAAGGCGACCGGGGTCAGCCCGAGGGCGAAGGCCGCCGTGACGCCCAGGGCGTAGTAGATCGACGAGCCCACGTTGCCGTAGGCCGCCGAGAAGAGCGCGCCCACGCCATGGACGCGCGCCAGCGATTCGTCCCTTGGGATCCGTCGAGCCATGACAGCCCCTTCGAGGATACGCGTGCAGGGGGCCGTGCTTATCCGGCCCGGCCCGGCGCGGAGGCCATACTTTGAGACGAGATGGGCGTCTTTCTTGCCGTGGCGATCGTCGCCAGTTCCGTGAGCACCAGCGGCTCGCCAGTGGCGAGGTTTGTGAGGCGATAGGTATGGCTGCCGGTAACGAGTTGGTGACCGTCGCTGAAGGTGGTGATCTTCACGTTGTTCCGCAGCGTCTCGGCACGCAGCGGAAAATCGCAGAAAGAGGGAGCTGTTGTCGAAGTCGAACGGCGGCTCTGTCGTACGGGTCGGGGGCGCCTTGGTGGCGACCAAATGCGCGGGCGGTGATCTCGGGGATCTATGGCGGAACGACGCCGGAGAACGTCGCGCGGGCAGCATTGGAGGGGATCGCCTGGCGGGTGGCCGACGTGGTCGCGGCGACTCGCGAGACGGCTCCGGTGGATGCCCTCCGGGTGGACGGCGGTCTGACCAACGAACCACCGGTGCTGCAGCTGCAGGCGAATTCGATCGCCGCGCCAGTCGAGGCCGCCGGAGCCGACGCGACCGTACTCGGGGCGGCGCGCTGGGCGGGGTGGGCGCCGGCGTGATCGGCTCGCTCACGGAGCTGCCCGAGATGCTGCCCGCCGAGCGCAGGGTGGAGCCCGAGCGGGAAGAGAGCTGGCGCACGACCGAGCACGAGCGCTGGCGAGAGTTCGTCCGCGCCACCGAGGCGCTCGATC
>DATDJZ010000015.1:0-38251 GCA_036520315.1 Solirubrobacterales bacterium
CCACGCGGCTGGCGGCAAATGCCGTCACCGCACCGATCGGCAGGTTGACGAAGAAGATCCAGTGCCAGCTCAGGGCCTGCGTGAGCACACCGCCCAGCAACAGGCCGAGCGAGGCTCCCGCCGCGGCGACGAAGCTGTAGATGCCGATCGCCTTGGCCTGGTCCCGAGGCTCCGGGAACATCGTGACGATCATTCCGAGGATCACGGCGGAGGTGGTGGCGCCGCCGATGCCCTGGAGGAACCTGGCGCCGATGAGCATCTCCTGGCTCTGCGCGATGCCGCAGAGCGCGGAGGCGGCCGTGAACAGCGCCAGGCCGCTCATGAAGATCGTCTTCCGGCCGATCAGGTCGCCCAGCCTGCCCGCGAGGAGGAGAAGCCCTCCGAAGGTGATCAGGTAGGCGTTCACGACCCACGCCAAGGTTGACTGCGAGAAGCCCAGGTCGTCCTTGATCGAGGGGAGAGCGACATTCACGATCGTCTGGTCGAGGACGATCATCAGCATCCCGACACAGAGGACGACCAGCGCGATCCAGCGCGAGCGGTCGCTCTGCGCCCCTGCGGTGGCCTGTGCTCCGTCTACTGCTGCGATATCTGTCATCCCGGTTCCCCCTCGGGTCGGCTTGATAGAAAGTCTGAATGGGAACCGTAGCAAATAGTCTCGTACAAGATCATCTTGTACTGACTTATGTGCGCCTCGTCACACGACCGAGTGCGACCAGGAACGGGGAACACGCTGCGAGCTAGTGTCGGGGCTCGCGGCGCCGCAGAGGGGGTGCGTCCGGCGCTGGCTGTGCAAGGCGATCCTGGACGAGTGAGCCGAGGGACTCAAGGAAGACCTTCCGCTCCTTGGCGGGCAGGCTCTCGAGCACGTCGCACTGGATCTGGTCGATGATCTTCTGGCCCTCGGCGACCTTGCGCTCGCCGGCCTTGGTCACGGCGATCACTCGGGCCCTGCGATCGGTGCTCGACGGCCTGCGCTCGGCGAGTCCCTTCTCCTCGAGCTCATCGACGGTGACCACCATCGTCGTCTTGTCGAGTCCGATCTGCTCGGCGAGCTCCTTCTGGGTGTACTCCCCCGTCCGCGCGGTGGCGAGGACGTGATAGCCCCGGTTCGACACACCGAGGGGCTCGAGAGCGGCCCCGACCTCACTGACCAGATTGAAGTGAGCCTGGGTGAGGAGCCAGCCAAGGTTGCCCGCGAGGCACTCCGGGCACTCGTCGACGGACTTGGTCTCCTCGGGGGCCGGCTCTTTGGTCGCTACAGCCATCGAGATAACCGTAGCACGGTAGGTGGCGAAAGAAACTATCTGCTACGGGACTACATTCGAACCTACAGCGCGGCGAGCACCGCGTCCAGGTCAGCGACCACGTCGCCGTCCATCCGCACGGCCGCGTCCTGGTCGAAGGGGGTGGGCCCCTTGGTGACCACCGCGATACGTCCTCCACGGGCCAGTGTGACGGAGGGCAGGCCGGCCACCGGATGGACCTCCAGCGAGGAGCCGACGCAGAGCATCAGGTCGGCGCCGGCCGCCAGCGCCTCCGCTTCGGCGATCGCGTCCGCGGGCAGCAGCTCGCCGAACAGCACGACGTCTGGCTTCACGGGTCCCGAGCAATCGGAGCAACGGGCGACACCCTCGTCGTCGAAGAGCTCGTCGACGTCCTCCAGCTGGAAAACGGTGCCGCACCACTGGCAGCTGGAGGTGCGGATCGAGCCGTGGACCTCGATCACGCGCTCCGATCCGGCCCGATGGTGGAGCTGGTCGATGTTCTGTGTGATCACCGCCTCGAGCAGGCCGCGGCGCTCCAGTTCGGTGATCACCCGGTGGGCGCCATTCGGCTGTTTGTCACCGAGCACCTGAAAGCGCGGCCGGTAGAAGCTCCAGAACTTCGCGGGATCGCGGCGGAAGGCGTCGATGTGCGCGACCTCCATCGGGTCGACCTTCTCCCAGAGCCCTTCCCGCGGGCTCCTGAAATCCGGAATCCCCGAGGGGACCGAGATCCCCGCTCCCGTGAGGGCAACGGCACGCTCGGACTCGCGGATGAGCTCGGCGAGCCGCTGTGCTTGATCTGTCGCTACTTGCCTTGCCACTTGGGGGATCGCTTTCCGAGGAAGGCCGAGATTCCCTCCTTGGCGTCCTCGGAGAAGAACGCGGTCGCGAAGCCCTGCTTCTCGGCCTCGATCCCCTCATCGAGATCGCCCTTGCTCGAGACCTGCTTGATCTGCTCGACCGCGACCGGCGCCTGCCCGGCCAGCCTGCGGGCCCAGGCGACGGCGGTGTCGAAGAGCTCCTCGTCGGGGACCAGGTCGTCCGCAAGGCCGTGGAACCTCGCCTCGGGCGCGAGCACCGCGTCGCCCGTCAGGTTCATCTCCAGGGCCTTCGAAGGGCCGACCAGCCGGGGCAGCCGCTGGGTCCCGCCGAACCCAGGGATGATCCCGAGGTTGATCTCCGGCTGGCCGAAGACGGCCGACTGAGCGGCGACCCGGAAGTCGCAGGCCATCGCCAGCTCGCAGCCCCCGCCGAAGGCGATCGCATTGACGGCGGCCACCGTCGACTTGCGGTTCTGGGCGAGCTCGCGCAGAAGCGCGTGGCCGTTGTTGATCAGCTCGGCGCCGGCAGCCTCGTCCATCGAGGTGAAGGCCTTGATGTCGGCGCCCGCGGAGAAGACCACCGGCAGAGAGCTGTAGACGACCATCGCCTTGACCTCCTCGTCGGACTTGACCTGCTCCCAGACCTTGCCGAGGTCCTGGATCACCTGTGGCGAGATCGCGTTCATCGGCGGGTTGGCGAGCCAGGCGATTGCAACCTCGCCGCGCTTCTCGAGCTTGACCGTGCCCTCGCCCTCCACCTGCGGGTAGGCGTAGAAACCCTGTCCGGACTTGAGGCCGAGCCGGCCCTGCGCGACCAGGCGCTTCAGGGTTCGCGGGGGCGCGAAGCGCTCGCCGTGGCTCTCCTCGTATCGCTCGAGCTTCTCGAGGATGGCGTCGAGTCCCTCGAGGTCCGCCTTCCAGAACGGCGGGAAGAGCCCACGCCGCGGATCCAGGCCGGCGCCGGCCATCATCCCGAGGTCGATCTCACGCACCGTGCAGATCCCCTCCTCGAGCACCTTGCAGGCCTCGCCGAAGGACTTGAGCATGAGCAGGTCAGCGAGCTCGCCGGCGTTCGGCTCGGCGTCGCCCGGGATCTGAGGCTCCCCACCCTTGTAGAAGCCGTCGCCTCCGGACTTGGCGCCGAGCTTCCCGTCGGCGACCAGCTTCTGCATCCCCTTGGGAACGTAGAAGCGGTCGCCGTACGACTCGTTCAGGTACTCGGCGACGTGCAGCACCGTGTCGAGGCCAAGCATGTCGATCAGGAAGAACGGTCCCATTGGGGCGACGTTCGCTCCGGCGATCGCCTCGTCGATCTTCTTGATCGAAAGGCCCCTCTCCTCCTGCTCGCGGAAGATCTCGCCGACGCCGGAGTTGAGGATCCGGTTGACCACGAATCCCGGTACCTCCTCGCAGGTGATCGGCTGCTTGCGGATCCTCTGCGCGAAGTTGAAGGCAGAGGTGACCGTTTCGCGAGAGGTGTCCTCGCCGCCGATGATCTCAACCAGGGGCATCACCGAGGCCGGGAAGAAGAAGTGGAAGCCGACGACCTTGCCGGGCCGGAGGGTCTCGCGACCCATCTCGGTGACCGAGAGCGAGGAGGTGTTGGAGGCGAGGATCGCCCGGCCCGGCGTCGCCTCGTCGAGCTCGCGGTAGACCGCCTTCTTGATCTCCATCCGCTCGGGGACCGCCTCGATCAAGAAGTCGACGTCCCCGAACTCGTCGTAGGTGGTCGTCCCGGTGATCAGGCCCATGACCTCGTCGAGGCGGGCGTCGGCCTGCTCCTGGGTCAGCTTCTCCTTCGAGACGAGCCTGTCGAGCTGCGACTTGGTCACCTGGCGCGACTTCTCCAGGGCGTGGTCGACGAATTCCTGCTCGACGTCCTTGACGACGACGGGGATGTCGGCATTGGCGATGACCTGGGCGATCTCGCCGCCCATCGTGCCGCCGCCGAGCACGGCGGCCTTGAAGACGAACATTTGAGAGGTTCCTCCGAAGGTCGGTTGGCCGGAGCAGGGTATTAGCCTCGGGAAGATGCCGTCTCGCCAGCCAGACGCCGCCAGCGACCCGCGGGTCCGCCGCGCCACCCCCGGCGACGCGCCCGCCGTTGCCCGCCTGCTCTTCGATTTCCAGGCGGAGTACGACGAGCCGAGCCCGGGGGTCGAGATGCTCGAGGAGCGCTACGGCGAGCTGATCCGCAACAAGGAGATGATCGTCCTGCTCGTCGGGGACGGCCCCGACGGCTTCGCCCAGCTGCGCTTCCGGCCTTGGGTCTACTCCGCGGGACTGCACTCCTACCTCGAGGAGCTCTACGTCGCCCCCAAGCTGCGGGGCAACGGCCTGGGGCGGGCGCTGCTCGAGGCGGCGATTGAGACCGCGCGTGCGGAAGGGGCGGAGCAGATGGAGCTCGGCACCAGTGAGGACGACGTCGCGGCCCGCCGCCTCTACGAGAGTTTGGGCTTCATCAACACGGAGGGGGGCCCCGACGGGCCGGTGATGTTCTTCTATGAGCGGGAGCTCTGATCCGCAGCAGCCACCGCGTGGCCGGCCTCGGGCAGGGGAGCTCGAGGAGCTCACTCGCCGTAGATCTCGCGCCGGAGCAGCGAGACCGAGCGGATCACCGAGTCGAGGAAAGGCTCGACCTCGACCTTGAGCCGCTTGTACTCGCGCCGCCCGGCGGGCGTGATCGAGTAGTAGCGGCGGGTCCGACGGTCGGGATGCTCCCAGCGAGCATCGACCAGGCCACGCTCCTCCATCTCCCGGAGGAGCGGATACATCGTGTTCGGGTTGACCGAGATGGCCCCCTGCGTGAGCTGCTCGATCGACTCGATCAGCCGGTTGCCGTAGGTCGGCTCGCCGGCGAGCAGGTGCAGCACGAGCAGCGGAAAGACATCCCTCCGCCTGATGTCCCCGCCGAAGGCATCGGATGGCCGGCCACGCCCCACGGCGCGCGAGTCTACGGACCGATCACGCCAGGCCCGTTCGGATCGTGCCCCGGTTGAGCGCGCGCTACTCGATGTCCGCCTGGGTGCCGCCCGGCATGCGGCTGGACGTGGAGAGCTAGAAGATTCGGCCAGCCTCGTGCAGGGCGACCCTGCCGAGGGCGATCACCACCGCCACGCCCACGAGACCGATCACCAGGCCGGCGAGCGCCAGCAGGGCGTCCTCGAGCAGGACCCCGACGCTGAGCACGACCACGCCCAGCGAAGGCAGCGTGTCGAGGCCGGTGAAGGGCGGGGCGAGGAAGGCCGTCAGGCTCAGGGCCAGGACCAGCGCTCCGAAGACCACCCCGCTGAGGCGGTGGGTGAGCAGAAAGACGAGGCGCGGGCGCGAATGTCGCTCCAGCCACCTGATTCGCCTCAGGAGGACCTCGGAGAAGCGCCTCTGCGCAGCGGGCCCGAGCTCCCGACGCCTCCAGCCCACGGGCAGCCAGACCGTCCGACGGCCCACGATCAGCTCCAGGGCGAGAACCATCGCAATCAGCTCGAAGAGATGGGTGATGCCACCCGTCGGTAGCGGCAGTGCGGGCAGCGCCAGGAGCAGCAGGAAGAGCACGGCGAAGCTCTTCTCGCCGAAGAGCTCGATCAGGCTGCCGACGGTCTTCGGCTCGGGGCTCCGGAACCAGCGCTCGAGGCGGTCGCTGAGCCGCTGCTCTGGCATCCGCTGATTCTGCCTGGCCCTGAAACGACGAGCGCCCCGGGTGTCCGGGGCGCTCGTGAAGAGGATCGGCGAGAGGTGCCCTAGGCGGTGGCGGGCTCCTTGGATCCGGCGGCGGTGTCTGTGGCCGCCGCTTCATCTTGGGCGGTGCCGTTCTGCTTGGCCTTTGCCGCCTTCGCCTCGGGGGTCTCCTCGTCGGCCTGGCGCCCCATGAGGAGCTCCTTGGCGATCACCAGGCGCTGGATCTGCGAGGTGCCCTCATAGAGCTGCATGATCTTGGCGTCGCGCATCAGCTTCTCGACCGGGTACTCCTTGATGAAGCCATAGCCGCCGTAGACCTGCACGGCGTCCGTGGTGACCTCCATCGCGGAGTCCGCGGCGAACCGCTTCGCGTGCGAGGCGGCCAGCGTGTTGCGCTTGCCCTGGTCGAGCAGGACGCCGGACTGCCAGGTGAGCAGGCGGGCGGCCTCGACCTTGGTCGCCATGTCGGCGATCATGAAGGCGACCGCCTGGTGCATGGCGATCGGGACGCCGAACTGGACGCGCTCCTTGGAGTAGTCCGAGGCGAACTCGAGGGCGGCGCGGGCGATGCCGACGGCCATGGCGGCGACGCCGGGCCGAGTGCGGTCGAGGGTCATCATCGCCAGCTTGAACCCGTGGTTCTCCTCACCGAGCAGGTTGGCCTCGGGAACCTCGGTGTCGCTGAAGGTGATGGTTGCGGTGTTGGAGGCGCGCTGACCGAGCTTGTCCTCCTTCTTGTCGACCGTGACCGTGTCGTCCTTGGGGACGACGAACGCCGAGATGCCCCGATGGCCGGCGTCCTTGTCGGTCTTGGCGTAGACCGTGAACCAGTCGGCGTAGCCGCCGTTCGTGATGAAGCACTTGGAGCCGTTGATGACCCACTTGTCGCCCTTCTTGACGGCCGTCGTCTTCATGCCGGAGACGTCGGAGCCGGCGTCGGGCTCGGTCAGGCAGAAGGAGGCGAGCTTGGGTGCCTCGGTGAGCATCCCGAGGTACTCCTTCTTCACCTCGTCGGAGCCGCCCAGGGCGACCGGGGTGGCGGCGAGGCCGTTGGCCATCAGCGAGGTGCCGATGCCGGAGCAGCCCCAGCCCATCTCCTCCTCGATCAGACAGCCGGAGAGGAAGTCGAGGCCCGGGCCGCCGTACTCCTCGGCCACGTGCGTGTTCATGAGCCCGATCTCCCAGGCCTTCTCGATGATGTCCTGGGGCCAGGTCCCGTCCTTGTCGTAGTCCCACGCGACCTTGCGGATGTCCTTCTCGGCGAAGCTGTGCGCGAGCTCGCGGAGGTCCTGCTGCTCATCGGTGAGGGTGAGGTCAACCACTGATGCCTGCTCCTTCTGCTGGGTTGGAGGTCTTCGGCGACTGATTGACTGGTCAGTCAGCCAGTCTCCAAAGAGTACCCGATCCCCTGGCCGCCGAGCGCAGGTTCGGTGCGATCACGCCTGAGCCACGCACGAATCAGATGAAACGGGTTGCGCTGACGCGCACCCTCGCATCTAAGGTGTGTGCATGCCCCTGCTCGCATCGCTTCAGCTGGGCACGATCTTCATCATCGTGGTGCTGGTCGCCCTGCCGCTCGGGGCCCTGGTGTTCGCGATGGGTGCCGGCAACGCGTTGCAGAAGATCGGCAAGGGCGACTTCGCCCTCGAGCAGGATTTCCCGCAGAGCTCCGAGGGCGCCATCCACGCCGTCTCGGCGGAGGTGCGCGAGGAGGAGATCCGTCAGATGGTCCAGGCCCGCTCGGATCGCGCAGTCGCCAAGGGCCGCGCGGCCCTGGACGTGGACGCCGAGGTGGAGAGGCTGCTCGCCGTGGACACCGGCGGGCCGAGCCTCGCCGACGACCGCGCGCTCCGGGACGAGGTCCGCCAGCTGGTGATCGCGCGCAATGAGCGTCGCCAGCGCCAGGGGAAGGAACCGCTCGACGTGGAACGGGAGATCGAGCGCCAGCTCCGCGAGCTCGAGAACCTCGGTCAATAAGATCCAACACCGTGGAGGCCAGCGACGCAGAGAGCCGGGTGACGGAGCTCGAGGAGCTCGCGGACGTCCCCGGCACCTACTTCAACCCCCAGACCGAGGTCCTCGTCGTGGTGGACGACTCGGCGTCGATCGATCAGGAGGTCTTCAACCTGGAGGCCTACGAGGGCGCGAATTGGGTGCGGATCTCGGACGAGGTCCCCGTCGAGGAGGAGCAGCGTGACCGGCTGCTCGAGGAGTTCCAGACCCGGTACCACCCCGGTTCCAGCGGATCGGTGTCGGAGACGGCGCTCGAGCAGGGTGACGACGAGCTCGACGCTGACGAGGAAGGTCAGGACCCGGGACGAGAGGACTGATGGTCGCCGAAGGGCAGGAGGCCCCCGACTTCACCCTCCCGGACCAGCACGGAAACGAGGTCACGCTCAGCCAGCTCCGCGGCCGCCCGGTCGTTCTCTACTTCTATCCCAAGGCCGATACCCCCGGCTGTACCGCCCAGGCCTGCGGCGTCCGCGACCACCGCAACGACTACGAGAACACGGGTGCACGCGTCGTCGGCGTCTCGCCCGACACGGTGACCGCGCAGCGCAAATTCGCCGACAAGTACGGGCTCGACTTCACCCTGCTCGCCGACGAGGATCACGAGGTCGCCGACCTCTACGGCGTCTGGGGCGAGAAGAAGATGTACGGCAAGACCTACATGGGGGTGAACCGGGCGACCTTCCTGATCGACCCCGACGGCCAGGTGGCCAGGGTCTTCCCAAAGGTTTCGCCGAAAACGCACGACGAGGTCGTGCTGGAGGCGCTGGGCCAGCTCGCCTCGGCGTGAACGCCTCCGCCGCCTTCACCAACGACCGCTACGACGAGGAGCCCTACGGCGAAACCGAGGGCGCCGAGGTCAGCCGCGTCCACATCGCCCGGACCTTCACCGGTGACCTCGAAGGCGAGAGCGCCGCGGAGCTGCTGATCGCCAAGTCCGAGGGCGGCGGCGGATACGTCGGCCACGACCGGATCTCGGGCACCCTCCAGGGCAAGACCGGCGGGTTCGTCTTCCAGCACACCGGCGTTATGGGGCCCGAGGGTGTGACCAACACCGGGCTGATCGTCCCCGGTACAGGAACGGGCGATTTGGACGGCATCACCGGCGAGGGAACGATGCTCGCCGACGAAGAGGGGCAACACACCCTGACGCTCGTCTACGAGCTGCCGTAGCCACCTGCGAAAGGGGCCGGCTTGTCGCGTTTGCTCCGCATAGCGGAGCGAAGTCGACAAATGCGCCGCGGATCGGGGCTCGGCTACACCGCGACTACGACGATGAACGCCGCGTACAGCGAGATCCAGGCGAGCACCGCCGGGAGCTCGAAGCGGTCGCGGAGACGGAGCGCCCAGTAGGCGATCACCCCTCCGGCCAGCCCGAGCGCGACCGAGACGGCTGCGTTCCCGCCGAGGTCCCAGTCCGTGAAGATCAGGCCTATCCCGACCGGGATCGTCGACTGGAAGACCATCGCGCCGGTGACGTTGCCGAGCGCCAGCGAGTCCTTCCCATCGCGGACCCAGAAGAAGCTGTTGACCTTCTCCGGAAGCTCGGTGGCGAGGGGGGCGAGGATCAGGGAGAGGACGATCGCCTCGACGCCGATGTCCTCGGCGACGTTGAGCAGCTCCTCCACGAACAGGTGGGCGCCGCCTATCATCGCCCCGAGCCCCACCAGGAATTGGAGGACGGCGATCCCCATGCTCGGATCGTCCGCGCGACCTGGACGCCGCTCCATGATCAGCGGATTGAGCGTCTCCTCGGGCTGTAGCTCACCGCCGCGCACCAGTGTGCGCCAGACGTAGATCGGATACGAGGCGAAGAAGAGGATCCCGGCGACGAGCCTGATCTCCTCGGAGGCGCCGAAGCCGAGCGCCAGCGCCAGCGCGAAGAAGACCAGGAAGAAGATCAGGTCGCGGTCGAGCGTCGGAACGTGGGCGCGCAGCTCGATGCCCTGCGGGCGACGGCGCCGGTAGATGTAGGCGGTCAGCCCGACCAGGCCCATTGCGAGCGTCGCCAACAGGAAGGGGGCGCCCACGATCGCGCCGACCGCCACGTCCTCGCTCTTCGACGCGCCGATCAGGGCGACGATCGCGATCAGTGTCTCCGGCATCGCGGTGCCCACCGCGGCGAGCAGGCTTCCCACGGCCCCCTCCCCCAACCCCAGCTGGTGCCCGATCCACTCGACGGCGTTCGTGAACAGCAGGGCCCCGGCCAGGATGACCGTGAAGCTCGCGACGAGATAGACGAAGTCCATCGCGCAGCTAGGCGAAGTAGAAGGTGAGCCCGAGGATCACGTAGAGGGCGAGCAGCTGGACCCCCTCGAACCAGGTCGACTCCCCCTCGTTCGTCACCTGGTAGGCGACCAGGACCGCGAGGAAGATCGCGGCGATCTCGAAGCCGTTGAAGACCAGCGGCATCGGTCCCGGCCCGAGCACGAACGAGATCAGCACGAGCACGGGTGCGACGAACATCGCCACCTGGGCGCTCGAACCGATCGCGATGTTGACCGAGAGGTCCATCTTGTCCTTGACCGCCACCAATACGGCCACCCAATGCTCGGCGGCATTGCCGACGATCGCCACCACGATCACGCCAATGAAGAACTCGCTCAGTCCGACCGTGTGGGACGCCGACTCGATCGACCCCACCAGGATCTCCGACATCACCCCCACCGCAACCCCCGCGATCGCGAGAGCGATCACCGACGTCCGCACGGACCAGCCCCAGGTATCGTCGTCCTCCTCTTCGTCGCTGTGCGGATTGAAGAGCTCGCGGTGCGTCCGCAGGCTGAAGACCAGCCCGGCGACATAGGTGAGGATCAGGACGATCGCAACGGCGATCGAGAGGTGCTCGACGGTGCTGTCGAAGCTGACCCGCTCCTGGTCTATCGGGGGGAGCCCCTGGCCCTCGACCAGCTCGAAGACCGCCGGCATGACCAGTGCGGCAACGGCGAGGATCAGCATCAGGGACTGGACGCTCGCGGCGGTTCGGTCGAAGCGCTGGACCTTGCGATTGCCGACGAGGCCCCCCGCGAGCATCGCGGCGCCCATCACGAGCAGGATGTTTCCGAGGATCGAGCCGATGATCGAGGCCTTGACCACCTCGTGCAGGCCCTTCTCCAGCGCGAACAGGGCGATGATCAGCTCCGGGGCGTTCCCGAAGGTGACGTTGAGCAGCCCGCCGATGCCAGGCCCGGACCGCGCCGCAACCTCCTCGGTCGCCCTCCCCATCAGCGCCGCCGTCGGGATCACGCCCAGCGCCGCGGAGAAGAAGATCAACCCAGCGCCGGCGTCGATCAGCCTCAGGAGGATCGCGATCGGGATGAGGGGCGCCAGCAGATAGGGCCAGCCGTTCGGGCTCTTCAGAAATTCCCAGCCGAACGAGGGCGTGCCGGAGCGCTCTGTGTTCCCCGCATCCACGGACGCCGCAGCTTACGTGGGCCTACGCGGAGCTACTGGCCCAGGAGCTGCGCGCAGCGCTGGAGCTCCGCCACACCCGCCGCCTGCGAGAGGCACTGCTCGTAGGCCTGGGTCGCGGACTGGCTCGGCGCCGTCGTCGATCCGCCGGACTCCGGCAGCACGCCGCCGCCGCTGATCCCGCCGCGAAGGGCGTCACCGAACAGCGACGGATTGATCCCCAGTTGCTGGAGGACGCTCGCCGTCAGGGGCTGGGCGTTGGCCGGCGCCCGAATGGTCTGCGGCTTGTTGACGTTCGCCAAGTTGAGCTGGAAATGAAAATCCAGCGAGTCCGGAGCGCCCGGCGTGCCGGGTGGCGGCTCCAGCTGGAAGGCGAGCCCCAGCCTGCGGAGCAGCTTGTCGCTGTCCCCGGTATTGACGTCGACCTCGCCGGACTGGATCGTGCTGTTGAGCTGGTCGAGCTGGCTGACGTCGACGTTCCCGACGGACTTGCCGGTGTCCTTGGCGATGGTCTTCAGGTCGTTGACGATCTGCGGCACGTTCGCCTCGCCGGAGATGTGAATCGTCTTCTGGCCCTCGACGTCCTCGGTGCCCTCGTTCTTCAGGTCGGTGAGCCACCTGGCCAGATCGATGTTCAGCCTCTGCAGGAGGCCGGCCTGCGGGTTCGAGCCGTTCCGGCTCTGCAGCCGGGCGTAGTTCGAGGTGAACCGGTCGTAGAGCTGCTGCGGCACGGCGTAGTCGGTGCCCTGGATGTTCACGAATGCTCGATCGCCGGTGACCGTCAGGCCACCACTGCCGGAGAAGGACTGCGCGCCACTCTCCGCCCTCAGGGAGACGTCGAAGTCGAACTGCGGGAACTGGTCAGGAGCCTGGCTCTGGAACTGGCCCCCGAGCTTGACCTCGATTGACCCGGGGCTGTCGCCGCCGTTGGCGTCGACCTTGAGGTCGACGTCGAAGTTCCCGCTCTTGATCGGAGTCGGGTTGCTGAAGGTCTCCGTCAGGACCTGCTGGGGGTCCTCGTTCTTCTCGCCACCGCCGCCGCAGGCCGCGAGCAGCAGGGCCGAGATGAGGGTGAGCGCGAGCGCGGCTGAGAGGCGAATCCGGGTCAAGCGGCGCCGCAGGGTAGCGCAAGCGCTTTAACCGACGGCGCGGTTCAAGCGTCCTATCCTCACACCGATGGAGGGGAGAACGTGCCCGAACTGCTCAGCGGAGAATCCGGAGCGCGCCCGCTTCTGCATGTCGTGCGGTGCCGAGCTCGCTCCACTCTGCCCGAGCTGCGGGGCTGAGAATCCCGCCGGCGCCAAGTTCTGCATGGAGTGCGGCACGGCGCTCGGCGACGCCGCACCGGCGCAACCGGTGGCCGCGCCTCCGGCCGAGGCACCGCCGGAGGAGCGCCGCCAGGCGACCATCCTGTTCGCTGATCTGTCCGGCTACACCGCGGCCGCGGAGCGTATGGACCCGGAGGCCGTGAAGGCGCTCGTGGATCGGACGCTGCGGCGCCTGGGCGAGGAGATCGAGCGGTTCGGCGGATCGATCGACAAGTTCATCGGCGACAACGTGATGGGGGTGTTCGGGGCGCCGACCGCGCACGAGGACGACCCCGAGCGGGCCGTGCGCGCCGGCCTCGCGATGCAGGGGGCGATGGGCGACGCCAACCGCGACAGCCAGGAGAAGTACGGGGTCGAGTTCTCGCTCCGGGTCGGGATCAACTCCGGCGAGGTGATGGCGGGGGCCGTGGGCGACCGCTACACCGTGATGGGAGATCCGGTGAACGTCGCCGCTAGGCTGCAGGCCGCGGGACGGTCCGACACCGTCACCGTCGGCGAGCCCACCTACCGAGCCACCGGGGACGCGATCGCCTACGAGCGACTCGAGCCGCTCACCCTGAAGGGCAAGGAGGAGCCGGTCCCCGCGTGGGAGGCCACCGGAGTCCTCTCGGAGCCGCGGCGCGGCACCGGCCGGGCGCAGACACCGTTGATCGGGCGCAAGGAGGAGACGGGGCTGCTGTCCTCCCTGGTCGAACGGGTCGACCGGGAGGGCCGCCCGCACCTCGTCACCGTGATCGGTCAGGCCGGTGTCGGCAAATCCCGCCTGCTCCGAGAGCTGATGTCGAACCTGGGCTCCTCGGACGACCCGCCGACCATCCGGCGCGGTCAGTGCCCTCCCTACGGAGCGGGAATCGCGTACTGGGCCCTGGCCGAGGTGCTCAATGAGGAGTTCGAGATCCGGGACACCGACACACCGGAGGCGGCCTGGGAGAAGCTCCGGACCGGCGTCACCCAGCTGATGCACGAGCTCGGCGACGAGTCGTCCGGCGAGCGCAACGCGGCCCTGCTCGCGATCCCGCTCGGCCTCGAGCCCCCGAGCGAGCAGCGGCCCTCCGAGGAGGACCCTCAGCGGATGCGCGAGGCGCTCTTCTCCGCCGCCCGCGCGGTCGTCGAGGGGATCGCCCGGCGCAGGCCGACGGTGCTCGCGATCGACGACATCCACTGGGCGGACGAGGGGATGCTCGATCTGCTCGATCACCTCACCCGCTGGGTTCGAGCGCCGCTCCTGCTCGTCTGCCTGAGCCGCGACGAGCTGCTCGAGCGGCGCCCCGACTGGGGCGGCGGTCGCCGCAACACGACGACGATCTCACTCGAGCCGCTGACCGACGACGAGACCCGTCAGCTGGTCGAGGCGCTGATGACCCCCATGAACGGCGACCCCGAAAACCGTCGCCGCACAAATGGCGCAACCAAGGTCGTGCCCCAGGTGGCGGAGCGGTCGGGCGGCAACCCGCTGTTCGCGGAGGAGATGGTCAACCGGCTGCTCGAGGACGAAACCACGGAGGCCGATGCGCTGCCGAGAACCGTTCAGTCGCTGCTCGCCGCCCGGCTCGATTCCCTCGAGCGCCTGGAGCGCCGGCTGCTCCAGTCCGCTTCGGTCATCGGGCAGACCTTCTGGGAGGGCGCCCTGGCTCCCACGGCCACCGAGGAGGGGCTCGACCTGGGGCAGACCCTCGCCAACCTCGAGGAGAAGGATCTGCTCGTGCCGAGCGCCGGGAGCCGCCTCGCCGGCGAGCGCGAGTACGCCTTCAAGCACGTCCTGATCCGCGACGTCGCCTATTCGATGCTCCCCAAGTCCGTTCGCTGCCACAAGCACGTCCAGGTGGCTGAGTACCTCCGCGCGGGCGAGCGCAGCGAGGGCGTCATCGGGCTGATCGCGGAGCACTTCGCGAGGGCGTCGGCGCTCGGCTCCGAGGCCGGGCTCGAGCCTGACGAGCTCGCGGCGCTCCAGGGGCAGGCGCTCGACGCGCTCGAGGCGGCCGGCGACGCCGCCGCAGCCCTCTACTCGAACGCCGAGGCGTTCGACCGCTACACGGCCGCCCTCCAGATCTCAGAGTCGCTCGATCCGGCCGTCGTCGCCCGAATCGGCGAGAAGCAGGGAGACGTGGCCCTGCGAATGGGCCGCGTGGACGCCGCCGTCGACGTCTGGGAGCGCTGCCTCTCCTACCACCGCGCCGAGGAGGACCTGGCCCGCGTCGCGGACCTGCACCGGAAGATCGGGGCGGCCCTCTGGCACAAGGGCGAGCGCCGCGCCTCGATCGACAACTACCAGCGAGGCATCGACCTGCTCAAGGACGGCCCGCCATGCATCGAGCTGGTGCGGCTCTACGAGGAGGCCGCCTCCCTCTATATGCACACCGGCGACAACATGCTCGCCATCTACGCCTCCGAGAAGGCGCTGCGCCTGGCCGAGCGGCTCGACGAGGCGCGGGCGGCCAGCCGGGCGCACGGCATCTTCGGCCGCGTCTTCGGGAGGATCGGAGACGCCGAGAAGGCGCGTGAGAATCTGGAGCGCTCGGTCGCGCTGGCCAGGGAATCAGACCGCGCCGAGGCCGTTCGAGCGCTGCTCACCCTGGGCTACCACCTGGAGGTCTCTGAGGCCGACTACGCGGGCGCCACCGAGGCCTATCGCGAGGCCCTCGAGATCGCCCAGGAGGTCGGTGACCTCCCCTCCCAGGTCGAGCTCCACGCCTCGCTCGCCCAGCTCGCCGTCCACGGCGCCGACTGGGACGAGGTGGAGCGGGCGACCGAGGCGAGCGCGAAGCTGGCCGAGCGGGAGGGACTGCACGGCAAGCTCTGCTTCCCCGACCTGATGCGAGGGATCCTGAGCTGGCGCGCTGCCCGCTGGGACGACGCGATCCGCTACTACACGCGCGCCCACGAGCAGGGCGAGCAGGTGGGGCGCTCCGAGGTGGCTTTCTCGGCCCTCTTCTGGCTCGCCGCCGCCCTGCGGGACAGCGGCAACCTTGGTGGCGCCGAAACCGAGCTCGCCAAGGCGCTCGACATCTGCGAGCGGGCCGGCCTGATCGCCCAGTCGGTTGAGGCGATCTCGGCTCGCGCCATCGCACTCGCCCTGGCCGGCCGCGACGAGCAGGCCCGCGCCGCGGCGGAAGAGGCCGAGCGGCTGGCGGGAAGGCTGCACTATCCGGTCGGCCAGGCCGCCAAGGCGGAGGCGGCGGGCGCCACAGCCGAGGAGCCGGCATCCGCCCAGGTCGCCTTCGAGGAGGCGCGCCGGCGCTGGGTCGAGCTGGGCCGCCCGCTCGATGCGGCGCGCTGCTCCATGCTGCGCGGCAAGTTGCTCGTCGAGTCAGACCCAGACGCCGCGGGCGAGCTCCTCGACGCGGCCGCGTCGGAGTACGAAGGGCTCGGCGCGCCGGCCCTCGCCGCCCGGGCGCGCGAGGCGGTCCCCTCCTGATGGCCTCCTGGAAGCAGCAGGCTCTGATCCAGGCACCGGTGGCGGATGTCTGGGGCCTGCTCTGCGATCCAACCCGGGGTCCGGACTGGGACGAGGACGTGATCGCGGTGACGGGCGCACCGGCGAAGATCGAGAAGGGCTCCACCTTTGATGTCACTGGTCGCGGTCCGCTTGGCATGAAGTCGACGACCACCTTCAAGGTCGAGCAGCTCGAGGACATGCACGAGCTCAAGATGACGTGCCAGGTTTCGGGCTTCTATGTCCACTGGCTGCTCACGCAAGCACAGGAGGGGACGTTCGCGGAGGTCGAGCTCGGCATCGAGCCCGTCGAGCAAAAACCGCTCCTGGGACGTGCAGCGGCGGCACTCCATACGAAGAGCTTCCTGAGGCGCCAGGTCGAGAAGCTGCTGGACAGCTTGCGAGGCGCCGTGTCCCGCGAGCGCGCGAGCGCTTCATAGAATCGAGCCGTGTCCGAAGAGCGCCCCGCCAACTGGATCCTCACCGGGTCTCTTGAGAACTTCCGGATCAACGTCGAGCGTGGCTTCGACGTGATCGGCTTCAAGGAGCGCCGCCGCCGGCAGGCCAAGGAATTCGAGCCCGGCGACGAGATCTTCTTCTACGTCACCGGCGTCCAGGCGTTCGGGGGGATCGCCCGCGTGAAGTCGGAGATGTTGGAGGACCGCACTCCGATCTGGCCGGGATACAGGGGCAGCCGGCCCCCGAAGGGCAAGAAGCCCGAGGAGTACCCGTGGCGCGTCGAGACTGAGCCGGTCCTCGTCCTTCCCGAGGAGCTATTCGTGCCGGCCGAGGAGCTCGCCACGGAGCTCGAGCACGTCCGCAAGTGGCCGGCGGACCACTGGCACCTCGCTTTCCAGGGCCAGCTTCGGATCATCGGCGGGGAGGACGCCGAGCTGCTCCTGGATCGTCTCTCGTCGCAGACCGCGGCGGCACAGGCGTGACCGGCGAGGGCATCGAACTAGTCCACGAGCGCCACTTCACCCAGGAGGAGGCGAACGGGCTGCTGCCGCAGCTGACCACGCTGCTCACCCGCCTTCGCGAGGCCAAGGACGAACTGACCGACGCGGAGGCTCACGAGGCGCTCTCCGAGGCAGCGCCGACGAACGGCGGCGGGGAGCAGGGTCGGCAGGTCGGGGTTGCCTTTCTCGAGGTGAGACAGCTGCTCGAGACCGTCGAGCGGGCGGGGATCGTCCTGCGGGACGTCGACCGGGGATTGGTCGACTTCCCCGCGCTCCTGGACGACCGGGAGATCTATCTGTGCTGGGAGCTCGGCGAGGACGAGGTCGCCTGCTGGCACGAGCTCGAGGGCGGTTACGGTGGCCGCGAGCCGCTCGACTGACCAGCGTTCGTTCCCGGGCAACCTGCTGCGCGATCTCCGCGGCCTGGGCGGGAACGAGCGGATCGCCGTGATCGGCGCCGCGGTCATGATCGGCAGCCTGGTCCTGCCCTGGTACCAGTCGCCGATCTCAAACGATCTGGTCGTGACGGGAATCAGCGCCTTCGGCTGGGCAGAGGGGGCGCTGGTGCTGATCGCGGCGGCCACCGCCTTCCTCGCCCTGCAGGGGGGCGGCGGCTATGTCCCGCCCCGGCCGCTGCGTGAGTGGGCGTTGTTCGTGGTGGCGGGCTGCTGGGCGGTCCTGATCGTGCTCTACCGGATCGCCGATCGGCCCCGCTTCACGCTCGCCGGCCACGACGAGCCCTACGACCTCCACTACGCGATCTTCGTCGCCCTGGCCGGCGCCGTGGTGATCGTCATTGCGGGGCTGAGGATGCGACCCCGGGAGCGGGCGAAGCGCCCGCAGGCCCCGGACTGATCCATTTCAGCCGTCGCCCTCGATCGGCGGCGGCGGCTCCATCCCGTGCCGCCGCATGCCCTCCTCGATCTCGGCGATCACGGCCTCGATCACCGCGACTCGGGCGTAGCGCTTGGAATCGGCCGGGATCAGATGCCAGACGGCGTGGGGCTCGACGCTCGTCCGGGCGACCATCTCCTCGATCGCCGCGTCATAAGCGTCACGTTTGTCACGATTGCGCCAGTCCTCGTCGGTGAGCTTCCAGCTCTTCAGCGGGTCGTCCTTCCGCTTCTCGAACCGCTCCAGCTGCTCATCCGGCGACACCTGCAGCCAGAACTTGATCAGGATCGTCCCCTCCTCCGCCAGGCCCCGCTCGAAGTGGTTGATCTCGTCGTAGGCGCGCTGCCACTCCTCCTGCGTCGCGAACCCCTCGACCCGCTCGACCAGAACGCGCCCGTACCAGGAGCGGTCGAAGACGGCCATTCCGCCCCACCCCGGAAGCGAGGGCCAGAAGCGCCAGAGGAAATGGTGCCGCTTCTCGTCGTGAGTGGGCGCGGCGAACTGCACGACTCGCACGTGGCGCGGATCGAGCTGCGCGACGAGCCGCTTGATCGCTCCGCCCTTGCCCGAGGCGTCGCCGCCCTCGAAGACCACGCACACGGGCGGCCCCAGCTCCCCGTCTCCGATCAGCCCGCCGAGGGTGAGCCGCAGCTGGCTGAGCCTGGTCCAAGCGGCGTCGAGCCGCTCCGATTCCTCCTCCTTGGAGAGCTTCAGCGAGAGATCGAGCTTGTCGAGTTCGCCCATGCTCAGAAACCGGTCGGGGCCCGGCCGTTGTGGGTGGCGATGGCGAGCTGGAGCAGCCCGATCGCGGCGAGGATGACCACGATCCCGAAGGCGATGATCCAGTTGTTCCTGGCACCGTGCCCGTACCAGCCGACCAGGAATCCGATGGCGAGCAGCACGGCATAAGGGCCGAGCGAGTCGGGCAGTGCGAGGGCGACCATGAGGCGGTATCTATCATCCCCGAGATGCCGGAGCCCGAGCCCCAGTCGGTCGCGCAGGTCCGCGAGGGCCTCGGCCAGGTGGGCTATCTGGCGGACGAGGCGGCGGCCCTCGTCTCCTTCCTCGCACAGCGCCTGGGCAAGCCCGTGCTGGTCGAGGGGCCGGCCGGCGTCGGCAAGACCGAGCTCGCCAAGGCACTGTCCCGGGCCACCGACCGCCGCCTGGTGCGCCTGCAGTGCTACGAGGGGCTCGACGAGGCCAAGGCGCTCTACGAGTGGAACTACCGCAAGCAGCTGCTGCGGATCCAGGCCGAGTCCGGCGACGATGCCGAGGGCTCGTGGGAGGCAACCCGCGGCGACATCTTCGGCGAGGAGTTCCTGCTCACCCGGCCGCTGCTCGAGGCGATCAGCACCGAGGACGCGGTCGTACTGCTGATCGACGAGATCGACAAGACCGACCAGGAGTTCGAGGCGATGCTCCTCGAGGTCCTCTCCGACTTCCAGATCTCGATCCCCGAGCTCGGCGTGATCGAGGCCCGCACACGACCGATCGTCGTGCTGACCTCTAACAACTCCCGTGAGCTGACCGAGGCGCTCAAACGGCGCTGTCTCTACCTCTGGCTGGACTACCCCTCGGTGGACCGCGAGCTGGAGATCGTCCGGCTGCATGCTCCGGAGCTCGACGAGGGGCTGGCGCGGCGGCTCGTCGAGATCGTCCACATGGTGCGCCAGCTCGACCTCAAGAAGCCGCCCTCGATCGCGGAGTCGATCGACTGGGCGCGGACGCTGCTGCTGATCGGCGCCGACGACATCGATCGCGAGACCTTCCAGCAGTCGATGAGCATCCTGGTCAAGCATCGCTCCGACATCGACCTGGTCGCCGAGCGCGTCGCGGTCAAGCTCGAGGGCGATGGCGTGACCGGGGGCCTCACTCCGCCCCCCTCCACCGGGAGCTGAGCGATGAGCACCACCGCGAGCAGCCTGCTCGCCTTCTTCGAGGACCTCCGCTCGGAGGGCGTCGCCGTCGGCACCTCCGAGATCCTCGATGCCTTCGCAGCGCTCGACGAGGTGAGCTGGACCGACCAGCGTGACTTCCGCGAGTCACTGGCCGCGACGATCGCCAAGTCGCAGGAGGACCGGCGGATCTTCGAGCTGCTCTTCGACCGCCACTTCTTCCGGGCAGCCGAGACCGAGGCGCTCGAGCGCGGGATCGAGGACGAGCGCTTCGAGGGCGACGGCGACCGGATCGACCTGGACGAGCTGCGCGAGGCGATCCGCCGCGCCATCACAGCCGGGAACGACGGTGAAATGCGGGATCTCGCGCGCCTGGCGATGACGGCCTTCGGCCGGCGGGGCGAGCGCTCCGGCGTGATCGGTGTCGACGTCCAACGGATCCGCCGGGCGCTCGACCTGCAGGCGAGCGGCCGGCGCGACGACGGCTCGGGGCAGGCCCTCGACCCGGAGAACGTCAAGCGGTTCGAGCGTTACCTGCGTCGCGAGCTCGAGCGGACCACCATCGAGCGGACGGGAAAGCTGCCCCCGTCACGGCCTCTCGCCGAGCTCGACCGTAGCCTCCCCACCAGCCCGGCCCAGGACCTCGCGGGTGTTCACCGCGCCGTCGCGCAGCTCAAGCGGCGGATCGCCACACTCGGCCACGAGGCTCGCGGCCGCGCTCGCGGCCAACAGGTCGACGTCCGCCGGACGATGCGCGCCTCGCTGGAGACGGGTGGCGTCCCGCTCCGCCTGCGCTACCGGCCGAAGCGCCCGCGGCGCCCGGAGATCTACGTCCTCTGCGACGTCTCGACCAGCGTCAGCAGCGCCAGCGTCTTCTTCCTCTCGGTGCTGCACGCGCTGCACGACTCGTTCCGCAAGCTGCGCAGCTTCGTCTTCATCGAGCGGATCAGCGAGGTGACGGACATCTTCGAGCACGAGCGGGACTTCCGGAAGATCTCCGAGCGGGTCTCCTCGGAGGGCGGCGTCGCCGACGTGTCCGGCTACACCGACTACGGCCGCGTCTGGCTCGAATTCGGCGAGGAGATCGCCGAGGATCTCGGCCCCCGCTCGACGGTGATCGTGCTCGGCGACGCACGCACCAACGGGCGCGAGCCGCACGCGGCGACCTTCGGTGCGATCGCCGAGCACGCCGGCCGCACCTTCTGGCTCAACCCGGAGCCGAAGCTCTACTGGAACTACGGCGACTCGGTGATGGCCGCCTACGAGCCCTACTGCGACGGCGCCTTCGAGTGCTGGACGACGAAGCACCTCGAGAACTTCGTCAACGTGATCGCCGGCGCGCCGCGCGCGGCGGACTGACGTTCACCGCGAGTCGCGCAGGCGCTGCAGCAACTCCTTCGCATCGCCCACGGGCCCGAGATGCGCGAGCTTCTCCGGGTTGACGATCGAGCGCATCGCCTGGATCCGGCCGTCCGCGATGTCCAGCGCGAACACGCCGAGGAGCCTGCCGCGGTCGTCCACAAACTCCGCGCCCGGCTGGCCGTTCACCGTCACGCGCCGGATCCCGAGGCCCTCGATTCGCCCGATCAGCCCGAACCAGTTGCGGAGCATCTGCGCCACCTTCGCGCGGCCGAAGACCGGGTGCTTGATCGCCGGGGCGATTCCGCCACCGTCCCCGTGCAACTCCACATCCTCGGCGAGCATTGCCTCGAGCCCCTCGAAGTCGCCCTGCTCGGCCGCCGTGAAGAAGCTCGCCGCCAGCTCCTTGCGTTGCTCCTCCGAGGCGTCGAATCGCGTCCGGTCCTCGTCGACATGCCGTCGTGCGCGTGAGGCGAGCTGTCTAGCGTTCGGCTCACTCGTCCCCACGATCTCGGCGACGCGTTCGTAGTCGTAGTCGAAGACGTCGTGGAGCAGGAAGGCCGCCCGCTGCTCGGGGCTCAGCGACTCGAGGACGACCAGAAAGGCGAGGGAGAGGGAGTCCGCCAGCTCGGCCTGCCTGGCGGGATCGTCCTCCGGTCGCTCGGTCACGGGCTCGGGCAGCCACTCCCCGATGTAGGTCTCGCGACGAGCCCGGGCCGAGCGGAGCTCGTCGATCGCCAACCGCGTGGTGATCGTCGCTACATAGGCTCGCGGCGAGGAGATCTCCTCCCCCGACTCGAGCGCAGCGTGCACCCGCAGCAGCGCCTCCTGGACGATGTCCTCGGCCTCGCTCACCGAGCCGAGCATCCGGTAGGCGATGGCGAAGGCGCGAGGCCGAAGGTCTTCATAAAACGGGTCGCGCCTGCGGCGCGCCCTCGCATCAAAGGCCTCGTTCATCCCGCGCTCCGCACCGGCTCGCTCTCGTGCTGCTCGAGCCCCTCGCGGAAGCCCAGCCGCCAGCTCGGGTAGCGGAGCTCCCAGCCGAGCTCGCGCTTCGCCTTGGCGTTCGACGCCCCGCGCACCTCGGTCATCATGATCACGTTTCCCTCGCCGGCGATCAGCCGGCCCAGCCAGCGCGGGAGGCGCCACGGCGGCTTCGCGCCGATCGCCTCCGCGAGCGCCGGCAGGATCACGCGAACCGGCGCCGGCTCGTCGTCGACGACGTTGTAGAGGCCGGGCTCGCCACGGTCCAGGGCGGCAACCGTCGCCGACGCGGCGTCGTAGATGTGCACGAACGACCAGATGCCCTCGCCGCTGCCGATCAGCGGAAGACGTCGCTTTCGGAGCATCTCGACCTGGTCCCCATCAGGATCGAGGGCAACCGAAGTGCCGGGCCCGTAGAAGCCGCCGTATCGCAGCGCAAGTCCCTTGATTCCCTCGGCGCCGGTGACCGTGCTCTCCAGATACCTGATCGCCCCGAGCGTCTCGCTGACCGTCTTCGGCGGTGACTTCTGGAGCGGGGCGTCCTCGGTCTTGACCGCGTCGCCGGTGCGCTCGAAGGGCCAGCCGGCGAAGCTCTGGGCGATGAAGCGCCTCGCTCCGGCCGCCCGCGCCGCTGTGAGCAGATGGTCGATCCCCTCCGTCCGCAGGCGGTTGGTGAGGGCGAACATCTTGTCGATGCTGCGCGAGAAGGCACCCGTGTCGATCGCGGTCAGCTGGTGGACCACCGCTTCGGGCTCGGCCTCGGCTACGGCCTGGGCGACGGCTTCCGGGTCGAGCCCATCCGCGACCGCCGGCCGGGCGCCGAGCTGACGAATCAGATCCTGCTTCGCTGGCGTCCGCGTCATTCCCGTCACCTCGTGGCCGCGCTCCACCATCATCGGGACCAGCTGTCGCCCGAGTGCCCCAGTCGCACCCGCTACGAAGACCTTCATGGTTGCCTCCTTTCCGCTTATCGGAAGAAGAGACGAGGCACCGCGGCACCCTGTGACAACAGCCTACGCCGCCGCGGGCTTGCGCTGCCGCCAAGTCTCCCAGCGCTTCTCGAGGCGCTTGCTGAACCGCTTGGGCTTATCGGCGTAGATGCGCTCGCCGAGCGAGATGGCCGCGAACTGCAGCTCGCCGCGGCGCTGGTCGATCTCCTCGATCAGGTGCCGCTTGTCGCTCGGGTCCGCGAAGGCGGCGCGGCGGCGCTGCACGACCTCGCGCAGCAGCGCGAGATCGTGGTCGTCCCCGAGGTGATCCGAGAGATCGTGCGCGTGATCGGCCAGATCTCCCAGCATGTGCTTGTCCGCGTCCCGGATCAGTCGCAGCTGGTACCAGAGGTCCTTCACCCGCTTGCGGAACTCGTGCAGGTTGGTGACGCTCGCTTCGTCCTCGGCGGCTCGGAGCCGCTTGCGCCCGCGCCGGTAGGTCCGGTGCAGGCCGGGCCCGATCAGATCCCAGCCGTCGCCCTCCAGCGGCAACTGCGCGATCCGGCCTCTGCCGGCCGCCAACCCCGCGGCGGCCTCCGCCATCGCCCGCTCGAGTGAGCCATCGTCGTGGGCCGCACGGTTCTCGCTCTCCAGCTGCTGGCGCAGGGCATCGAAGCGGCCCTCGGCCTCGGAGCCGAAGCGTCCCGCCAGCCCATCGAGCGCCTCGACGAGGATCTCCGCGTCTCGGAAGCTGCTCAAGGTCCTCGCGACTTCGCGGTAATGGTCGTTCTCGCGGCGCCAGATCTCGTCGCCGATCTGGTCGCGGACGAGGCGCAGCGCCGAGCGGATCTTCTTGACGTCCTTGCGGGCCTCGTGAACGGCCTCGGCGGCCTCCGTGCCGGCGTCACCGCGCAGCTGGGCGCTCGCGTCATCGACCTGGGCGGTGAGGATTCGCTTCATGCCCGCCGCCACCGGCTCGCCCGCGAGCAGGCGATAGGCGTCGGAACCGAAATCCGCCCCGGCTCCGTCACGGCCGCGCAGCCTCCGGATGCCGAATCCTGCAGCCGCCGCCGTACCGGCGGCCAGCAGGCCGGCCGCCTTGCGTGGATCCTTGACCTCGGAGAGGGCCCTTCGGGCGGTCTTCTCGACCTGCTCGCGTGACCTGGTCATCTCATGCTTTCTCCCACATATCGGCGCGTAAGTAACGGCCGGGATGTGAAAACGCGGTTGTCATGCGAGGGTGCTCCGCAGCGGAGCGAGGAGCAACCCGTTTCATGGTGGTCCCCGTGTGGCGAGCGTCTCGTTCAGATAGCGCTCGTCGCCCGTGACCTCCTCGCCGAACCAGCCAGGCGGCTCGAAGCTCCGCGCCTGCTCCTCGGAGTCGAACTCGATCTCGGCAACCACGAGGCCTTCGAGACCTCCCTCGTAGACGTCGACCTCGACCTTCAGGTCGCCGTGAGGAATGACGTGACGCCGCTTGTGGAGTCGACGTCCCTCCGTCAGCGGCCAAAGGCTCTCGAAGGACTCGCGGTCGAGCTCGACCTCCGCCTCGTCGCGCGACATGCCCGCGCCGCGCTTGGCGGTCAGCAGAAGGGCCTCGCCCCTGCGGCGAAGCCGCACCTCGCCCTCGGCGCCCACCGCGAGGTAGCCCTGCTCGATCTCATTCGAATCCGTCCCGGCGAGGTCGGGCTGCTCGGGGACCAGGAACTTGCGCTCGACCTCCACCCCAACACCGTAGACTCAGAACGAACCCGACAGGGGGGCTCGCGGGCAAGCGGGCTGAGATAGCGGACTACCCCAACCCTCCGCTGACCCTTTGAACCTGTGCGGTAATGCGCGCGGAGGGAGCATGCTGACGAGACTTCGCGAAGGCACTCCGGACGCGGCCCGCGAAGGCCGTGCCGATGTCGCGACCGCGGACGCGGCCGGCGCGCCGCTTCGGATCGAGGGGCTCGGCCATTCGTTCGGCGAGCTGCGGGCGATCGAGCGGATCGATCTCGAGGCCGAGCCCGGTGAGGTGGTCGGGATCGTCGGCCCGTCCGGGTGTGGCAAGACGACTCTGCTCGAGATCGTCGCGGGCCTGAGACCGGCGGACTCGGGCACGATCTCGGTCGGCGGGCGGACCGAGGCGAGCGAGCGCCTCGAGCGCTGCGCCTACATGCCGCAGCGCGACCTGCTCCTGCCGTGGCTCTCCGCGCTCGACAACGCCGCCCTCGCACTCCGGATCGCCGGCATCGGACGGCAGCCCGCCCGGGAGCGTGCCGGGGAGCATTTCGAGCGGCTCGGCCTGGCGGGCTTCGAACGTGCCCGGCCTGGCGAGCTCTCGGGCGGGATGCGCCAGCGCGTCGCCTTCCTGCGGACGCTGATGGCCGGTCGCCCCGTCCTGCTGCTCGATGAGCCCTTCGCCTCGCTCGACGCGATCACCCGCGCCGAGATGCAGTCCTGGCTGGCGGCGGTGCTGGGCCCCGACCGGCACACGGTTCTGCTGGTCACTCACGATGTGGAGGAGGCGCTCTACCTCTCCGACCGCGTCCTGGTGCTCAGCTCGCGCCCGGCCAGCGTCACCGATCGGATCGAGATCACGGCGCCCCGCGCGGCGGACCGCGCCGCCGCGGTGACCTCCTCCGAGTTCACCGCGCTGAAGGAGCGGGCGCTCCGCAGCCTCGCGGAGGCGGCGCGATGAGCGCGGCACGCACGTACCTCGCCCCGGTCGCGGTGATCGTGATCCTGCTCGGCGCCTGGGAGCTCGCCGCCCAATGGGATTGGATCGCGAACGCGCTCAACATCGAGGACTTCCTGGTCCCGGCGCCCAGCGACATCGCCAAATCGCTCTGGGAGGACCGCTCGCTGTTGCTCTCGAACGGTTGGGTCACCCTGAAGGAGGTCCTGCTGGGCTTCCTGATCGCGGCCGTAGCGGGCATGGCGTTCGCGATCCTCATTCATCTCTCCGAGCTCGCCCGGCGCGCTGTTTACCCGCTGCTGATCGGGTCGCAGACGGTCCCAATCGTCATCCTGGCGCCGATCCTGGTCGTCTGGTTCGGCTTCGGGCTGACGCCGAAGCTGGTGATCGTCGCCCTGATCTGCTTCTTCCCGATCACGGTCAACACCCTGGACGGCCTGCGCTCGGTGGATCCCGATTTGACCAAGATGATGCGGGCGCTCGGCGCGCGACGCTTCCAGCGGCTCTGGCGGGTGGAGATCCCCACGGCGCTGCCGTACGCCTTCAGCGGAGCGAGGGTCGCGATCACGGTCTCGGTGATCGGCGCCGTATTCGCCGAGTACGTCGGCTCGAGCGAGGGCCTCGGCCACCTGATCAACCAGGCGCAGGCCCAGCTGCTGACGGCTCGCTCGTTCGCCGCCGTCGTCGTGCTCTCCGCGATGGCCCTCGCCCTCTTCGCGCTGGTCACACTGATCGAGCGGAGGGTGGTCACCTGGGACAGCCGAGGGGTGACTCGGACGTGAGGCGCGGATCGCTTTCCGCGCGCCTCCCCGCGGTACTGGCAACGGCGGCCGCGCTTGCGCTGGGCCTGACCGCCTGCGGTGGCGGCGACGACGCGACCACCGGCTCCGCCTCCAACCCGCAGCCGTTCACACTCGCACTCGACTGGTACGTCAATCCCGACCACGCCGGGATCTACACGGCCATCGAGCGGGGCTTCTTCAGGCAGGTGGGCCTGGACGTCAAGCCGCAGGTGCCCTCGGACCCGTCCGCGCCGATCAAGGAGGTCGCCGCCGGGCGCGTCGATCTGGCGGTCTCCTACGAGCCCGAGGTCCTGCTGGCCGCGAACCAGGGGCTCCAGGTGGAGGCGGTGGCCGCGATCGTCGATTCGCCGCTCACCTCGCTGATCTCGCTGCCGGACGCCGGGATCGCGAGCGCCGCCGACCTCGACGGCAAGACCGTCGGCACGGCGGGCATCCCGTACCAGAGCGACTACCTCGAGACCATCCTCCAGACCGCCGGACTAGCCGATTCGGCCGCGAAGGAGGTCAATGTCGGTCTGAATCTGCTGCCGGCGCTGATCGGCGGCCGAGTCGACGCGATCCTGGGCGGCTTCCGAAACATCGAGGGCGTCGACCTCCAGCTCCGCGGGCTCGCTCCGCGGGTGGTGCCGGTGGATCAGCTCGGCGTCCCGAGCTACGACGAGCTCGTGCTGGTCGCCCGGAAGTCGACGGTCGACGACCATCCCGACGCGATTCGCGCCTTCATCGAGGCGCTTGCGCGCGGCACCGACTATGCCCGGGCTCATCCCCAGGAGGCGGCCAACGCCGTGATCTCCGCCGGCATGGGCCTCGACCCGATGCAGACCAGGGCCGAGGTCGCCGCGACGCTGCCGCTCCTCGCGCCGCCGCAGGGAAAGCCTTACGGCTACGTGGACCCGAACGCCTGGCGCGCCTACGCCGAGTGGATGGCCGGGCACGACCTGATCTCCCAGGCGCGCCCGACCGATCAGGTGCTGACGAACGAGATGCTGCCCTGAGGCGCGGGTTCCTCTCCCTCAGTGCTGCCGGCGACGGTACTCGCGGGCCTTGGAGCGCGAGCCGCATACGGACATCGAGCACCAGTGGCCGCTCTGGTTGCGGCTATGGTCGTAGAACGCCCAGCCGCAATGAACGCCGCGACAGGCCTTGAGGCGCGACCAGCTTCCATCGATCTGAGCCACGGCGACGATGCTCGCGAGCGAGCCCAGGGCGGCGTCGAGGTCCCGTCCTCTGGAGGCAAGCTCGGGCCCGGCGTCAGCGTCGAAGCGGACCGCGAGCGCCGTGCGGCCAAGGGCGCGGTTGAGCCGCTCGATCGCCCCCCCGTCGAGCGCTGCGCCGTTGTTGACGAAAAGCAGCGCACGCAGCCCCTCGCGGACGTCCAGCGCACGCTTCAGATCCGCCGTCGTGAGCTTTGTGTCGGATCCGAGCAGGCGACGTCCGGAGAGCCACGCCGCGAGCTCCCGGGGGCTCTGAAGCTCTTCTTCACCATCGTGATCCAGGTCCCAGCTGGTGTTGACGAACGACTGAACGAGCCCCAGGTCGCCGGGTGCCGGCGCCCTGTCTCCGGGTTGGCGCTCGGCGGAGCGAGGATTCGAAGGTGGAGTGGCCTGGGTCACGACGTCGCCCGGGAGTCTAGCGTGCGTCACCATCAAAAGGCATACACCGGTAACGCTGTGTTACGGTGCCGATCCGTTGTCAAAACAGTGGACAGACGTAAGCGAACGGCGCAGGGTCGTCGAGCAGGAGTACGAGCAGCTGGTCCAGTGCCACAGAGGCGAGCTCCATGCCCACTCCCGGCGCATCCTGCATTCGCCGGAGGACGCGGAGGACGCCCTCCAGGAGGCGCTGGTCAGGGGCTGGAGAGCACTGCCCAAGTTTGAGGGCCGAAGCTCACTGCGAAGCTGGCTCTACCGGATCGTCACCAACACCTCATTGGATGAGGCCCACCGCCGTCCGAAACGGGTCGTGGCGATCGACCTGAGCGGCGGGATCCCGGAGGAGCACGGGCACGTCCAGGCGACGGCTCCGGGGACCGAGGGGCGCTGTCTCACGCGGGAGGAATTCGAGCGCGCCCTGACCCTTGCCATGCGCCTGCTCCCTCCGACCCAGCGGGCGGTTCTCATCCTCCGCGAGGCGCTCGGGTTCTCCGCGCGCGAGACCGCTGTCAGGCTCGATACCAGCGTGGCGGCGGCGAATAGCTGCCTGCAGCGCGCCCGCGCGAGGTTGAAGGCGGTGGATGACCACCTGAGCGAGGAGACAGTCCGCTCGCTCGAGGACCGCCGGCTGCGTGAGCGGGTCGAGCGTCACGCGGAGGCCTGGGAGCGCCAGGACGTCGACCGCCTGATCGGGATGCTCGCCGAGGAGGCACGTGCCCGCCCCTAGCGCGCCGGGGCCTTGGCGAGCACCGGGAGCACCTCGCTGGCGGGGGTGCGGCCAACCGCGTCCTCTAGGCGGCCAATCGCGCGGGCGGGCCCGCCCCCATCGCCTTGTGCCAACCGGCGAGCGCGAAGGCGCCGGCCAGCCCGCGGAAGGGCGCGTAGGGAGCGAAGTACTCCTCCACCTCCTCGACGGTCGCGCGGCGGCCGAGGCCGGCGAGATGGCCGACCAGCTTCACGTAGGCGAGGTCGCCCGCCGGCAGCGAGTCCGGGTCACCACGCCCATGCAGGCCGAGGCACTGGACGGTCCAGGGACCGATCTCGCTGATCTGAAGCAGCCGGCGGTCGGATCGCGGATCGTCGAGCATCGCCCGTCCCTGAGCGACCTCGCGGGCGCAGCGGGTCATCGCGACGGAGCGACCGGCGCTCAGGTCCAAGGAGGCGAGCTCGGCGGGCGCCCTCCCGGCGATCACCGCGGCGGACGGCACATCGCGGAGGGGCCAGGCGCGCTGGCGCCGCCGGCGTGGCGCGGGCTGGTTCGGAAGGTAGCTCGGCGCCCATCGCCGGACGATCCGCCGCTGGATCTCCATGGCGCGCGAAGCCTGGATCAGCTGTGACGTGATGGCCCAGCAGAGGGCCTCCCACGGCCACGGCCTGCGCTTCGGCCGCACCCAGGGCTTGTGATGGATGGCCGGGCCGAGCAGCGGATCCCGCTTGAAGGCCTGGAAGAACTCCCCCATGTCGTCCTCGACGGCGAGCGAGAATCGAACCCGATCGATCGCGATGCCGAGCTCGGCCTCGCCCGCCGGCGCGATCTCTTCGGCGGCCGGGTTCCCCTCGGGGACTATCGGGCGAACGACCGCCGCGGGATCGATCGGCTCCGCCCGAATGTGCACGTAGCCCTCCCGAGTACGCCAGGCCCTGACCCGGACCGGGGCGTGCCCGACATGCAGGAGGCGCTCAACCACCTTGTCGCGCGAGCGCACCACCCCGTCTCCACCGCTGCTGCGCGGCAGCCGGTAGGGCCAGCGAGGCATCACCCGCTCCTCGACTACGGCCGGCACCGCTGAGTGCCTAGCGTCCGAGGACGTGAACGTCGACCAGAAAGCTCCGGCTCGCGACGACCTTCTCGCGCCGTCGAAAGAGTCCGCGCCGGGGCGGGCGGCGCGGGGCCCGAGAGGCTGCGCGGGCGATCGCGACCACCGCGACGCCCGCCACGGCGCCGCCGGCCGCGGCCACAGCGACGGGTCCGACCTCGTGGCCCCAGAGCTCGATCGTGCGGCGTTCGGCGCGGACGGGCAGCGGCCGCACCGGCTCGGCCTCGATCACCTCCTGCTCTTGAATCGGCTCCGGATCGGCCATTGCTCGCATCCTAAGGGTGTGTCAAGACCCCAATCTGTTTGACTCACCGCGCCGGCGAAGAAGAAGGAGCGCAAAATGCCTGAGTTCGAGCTGACCAGCATCGCCTTCAACGATGGGCAGCCGATCCCCCGGAAGTACTCCTGTGAGGGCGACAACGTCTCGCCGCCGCTGGACTGGAGCGCGCCACCCGAGGGAACGCGGTCCCTCGCCCTGATCGTCCACGATCCCGATGCTCCAATCGGAGACTTCACTCACTGGGTGGCCTGGAGCATCGACTTCTTGGACGGTGGACTCGAGGAGGGCACTCATCCGCCGGCGGAGGGCACCAACGGCTTCGGCGAGAACGGCTACGGAGGACCGTGTCCGCCGCCGGGCGACGGGGCCCACCGCTACGAGCACGAGCTGTTCGCGCTCGACAGCGAGCTCGATCTGGCGCCCGAATCGACCCGCGAGCAGCTCGAGGACGCGATGGAGGGGCACGTGCTCGGCGGCGCCGAGCTCATCGGAACCTACGAACGAAACTAGAGGGCTTTTTCGTAGAGCCGGTACTTCTTGACGATCTCGCCGCCCATCCCCTCCATGGCGCGGTTCATCGGCTCGTTCGTCTCCAGGATCCAGCCCTGGTCGCCCGCCTTCTGCGGCCTCACCTTCGCAGTCTCGACGTGCTCGACGTAGAACTTCGCCGCGATACCGGTGTGCTGGTGTTCGGGCTTGACGCCCAGGGCGAATACCCGCACCTTGTCGACCTTTCCCTTGCCGAGCAGGAAGCGCAGCCAGCCGAACGGCAGTAGGCGACCGTGCATCTTCTTCGTCACCTGGTTGATGTCGGGGAGAGTCAGCGCTGCGCCGAGCGTCTCTCCGTCGCGCTCGGCGATGAAGGTCCAGCGCTCGTCGAGGATCTGCTTCAGGTTCTGGGCCTGGAAGCGGACCTCCTCCTCGGTGACGGGAACGAACCCCCAGTTCTTCTCCCAGGCCGCGTTGTAGACCTCCATGAATCGGCCGATCTCGGCCTCGAGGTCGCGCCGGCGCATGTTGCGGACCGTGATCCCGTGCTCGGACTCGACCTTGTCCGCCACCGCGTGGATTGCATCGTGGAAGCGGTCACCCTGCTTCAACTCCCCGAGGGAGAGCCACCACATCAGGAGATCCATCGTCTTGCCGTAGCCGAGCGCCTCGAGGCGCTCCCTGTAATAGGGCGGATGCCAGGGCTCGAGGATCATCGGATCGCGCTCGTAGCCCTCGATCAAGAGCCCACACTCGTCGTTGGTGGTGAAGTCCATCGGCCCGATGAGCCGCTGCCGCCCGCGCTCCCGCACCCAGTCCTCTGCGGTCCCCAGGAGCGCCTCGAAGATCGCCGGATCGTCCTCCGCCTCGATGAAGCCGAACTGCCCGTCGCTGCCGCCCTGGAACTCGTCCCAGCGCTCGTCGATCTGCGCGGTGACGCGCCCCACAGGCTCCCCATCCCGCCAGGCGAGGAAGTACTCGGCCTCCGCGTGGCCGAAGTAGGGGTTCTTCTCCTTGTTCAGGAAGTGGCGGCGCTCGTAGAGCAGGGGCGGCACCCAGGGGGTGCCTTCGTGCAGGCGGAAGGGCAGCTTGAGGAACCTGGTGAGCTCCCGGCGACCCTGCACGGGCCGTACCTGTAGGTCGCCTGGCACGGCTGCGGAACCTACAAGGTGCGAGACTTTCCCGGCATGTCCGACTCCACCCTTGATGCGAGGCCGCGCGACAGCGCGACCAGTTTGGTGTCCGACGTCTTCGAGAAGGCCCGCACGCACGATCGGGCGGAACAGCTCGAAGCCGCCAAGCAGGGGGATCTCCTTCCCTACTTCCGCATCCTCGAGTCACAGGCCGGCCCCGTGGTGGAGATGGAGGGGCGCGAGACGATCATGCTCGGCTCCAACAACTACCTGGGGCTGACCACGGACGAGCGGGTCAAGCAGGCTGCTCGTGACGCGCTCGAGCAATACGGGACGGGGGTCACCGGGTCGCGGCTACTGAACGGCACGACCCCGCTGCACGTGGAGCTCGAGCGAGAGCTGGCCGGTTGGATGGGGACCGAGGACGTGATCGTCTACACGACCGGCTACCAGTCCAACCTGGGGGCGATCAGCGCGATCCTGGAGCCGGGCGACACGGTGATCTGCGACTCCGGCGACCACGCCTCGATACTCGACGGCTGCAAGCTCTCCGGGGCCCGGCTGCGCCCGTTCCGCCACAACCGGATGGACAAGCTCGAGACGATGCTCGAGCGGGCCGTGGCGGATCAGAGCGGCGCCCTGGTGGTGGTCGACGGCGTCTTCTCGATGGAGGGTGACGTCTGCGACCTGCCACCGATCGTCGAGCTGTGCCGGCGCTACGGCGCCCGGCTGATGGTCGACGAGGCCCACGGAGTCGGGGTGCTGGGCAAGCGTGGAGCCGGCGCCAGTGAGCTCTTCGGGCTGGAGGACGAGGTGGATCTCCGGATGGGGACCTTCTCGAAGAGCCTCGCCTCCTGCGGCGGCTTCATTGCCGGCTCGGAGCAGGTGATCGAGTACCTGCGGATCGCCTCGCGATCGTTCATCTTCAGTGCCTCCGCCGTTCCCGCAGCCGTGGGCGCCGCCCTCGGCGCGCTCCGGGTCATCCGCTCGGAGGGCCCGGAGCTGATGTCCAGCCTGCTCGACAACGCCGCCTACCTGCGGCAGGGATTCCGGGACCTCGGACTGAAGGTCGTCGAGCCGGGGACCCTGCCGGACGGCACCGAGGCGAACACTCCGGTGGTGCCGGTCATCGTCGGCGAGGACTGGCAGGCGGTGCTGCTCTGGAAGGCGCTCTTCGAGGCCGGGGTCTACACCAACGTCGCGCTACATCCTGCGGTGCCCCCTGGGGGCGCACTTCTCCGAACCAGCCTGATGGCTACCCACGATCGCCAGCAGCTCGATCGGGCGCTCGAGATCTTCGCGGACGTCATCAAGGGTTTCCCGGACCTGCCGACTGGGTAAGCGGAGGGGTTCGATCGGCTCCGTCGACCCGAGGAACCGCGGGTCATTGGCCGGTCTGGATGGACGGGCGATCCCCCTTCTGACAAAAGATCTGCTCTTAGCGAACGGGATGTTTTCTTGGGTGTTGACCGTCGGCGCGAGAGGCGTATAAGTTTCGCCTCGCCGCGCGCTTCCGGGGCAGGGAGCGGACGGGAACGAAGTAAGGAGAGGACCGTCCACTTCCCCCGGCTCGACACGAGTGACTGGGGGCCCGCGCAACCAACCCGCCAACACAATTCCTGACCTAGCAGGAGGGAGAACTTATGTCCGCTGCTTCGACGCTTGCCCCCGCCCGCCCACTGACCGTGCCGCATCGGCGGATCGAGCCGACGATCGTCGAGCAGGAGAACGGCTCAGACCGCACCGAGCGCAGGACGAAGAAGAGCGGGAGCGCTCAGTGCATGGAGGCGCTCGCCCGTGCCAACAAGGTCCGTCTCGCCCGTGCCGCCCTGAAGCGGGACATCTCCGCCGGCCGTCGCAGCATCATCGAGGTGATCATGGAGTCCCCATGGGAGGTCGAGAGCATGAACCTGGGCGAGCTCCTCTGCGCGCAGCGCCGCTGGGGTCGGGCTCGCTCCCGGAAGCTCCTCTCGTCCACCGCCCTCAGCGAGGGCAAGCGGGTGGGCACCCTGACCGAGCGGCAGCGGCGGATCCTCGTCGCAGCCCTCGAGGCGAAGTTCGCAAGCCGGCTGAATTAGCCGCGGAGGCGGAAGAGGGCTCCGCCGGAGCGCCGGCGGAAGGCGTTGGTGAAGAGCCAGGCGGAGCCCGCGAACGCCACCAGACCCGCCGCGATGCAGATCGGCGTCGGGACCTTGGTCACGACGAACAGCACGCCGAAGATGGGGACGCCGACCGCAGCGGCGAGCACCAGCGTGTGTGAGCGGAAGCCGGCGAAGTGCTCCCGGATGGAGAGCTCGAGCCCGGCCAGCGAGCCCAGAGCCAAGCCGACGGCGATCATCACGAAGCCCTGCGGCGGCGAGACGAAGAAGCCCGCGATCAGCAGGACGACTCCGATGAAGATCACAAGCTCCGACAGCGGAAAACTGCCCCACGGAGCCGACGGCCGGTGGTCGGCCCCGGCTCGGCGGCGGGCGGCCCGGGCACGCTGCTGGTCGTCGAGAGCAACTGCCGGGGGCCGCTGCCGTCCCGGCTGCGGATCCGTCTGACGCCGCCGCCGCTTGCGGCGCTGTCGCTTCGTCGCCATCTAGTGCTTAGGGGGCCTCAGCCCCTCGGCTAACGGGCAACCGGAGGAGATCTTGACGCGCCACCAGCCCATCAGCATGCCCAGTGGACCCCATCTGGGCTTAGCGTGCCAGTTCTTGCAGCCGGGCTCGCCGATGTCCTCGTTGTGGACCCGGACCCATTTGTACGAGGCCGGATCTACGGTCATCCGCTCGATCAGCTCACGGTTCGACTGCTCGACGACCGCGTAGCCGTGCAGATCCGCTTTCACCTCCTGGATGCGGACCGCGAGGCCATCCCGGATCTGCTCGAGCTCGTCGACCGAGAGGAGGCGCGGACCGCCGATCCCGGGAACCGCGAACTCGATCCCCTTGCGGGGGAAGGCCGAGCCGAAGAGCCTCGCGAGCGCGAGCTCCATCGCCGCGATCTGACGGCGAAGGTCGGCGCGGGCGGAGCGCTCGTCGTGCTCGTAGAGGACCGTGTCGAGGCCCTCGGGCGGACGCGGCGGGACGACTTCCCCCCGCGGGACGATCGGCCTCTCTTCGAGGTCCGGGCGTTCGAGCACTTGCTCGGGCATTACTGAGCCTCCACTTGGACTCACGGGTCGCGCTTACGCGCGCCCTCGCATCTAGCCAGTTTACGCGCGCAGGGCGCTGCCTGCCACCCACAGGGCTTCCTCGAGGGCTATGTCGGGCACGCCGCGCACGCCGATCGCGACCAGCAGAACCCGCCTCGTGCCCCGGCGGACCCCGCAGCCCTCCGCGGTGCGATCGAAGAGGATCCCGAGCGGTCGCCGCTCGTCGGCGACCACGATCGTCCCATTCGGCAGCGGCGAGACGCGGCCCTCGAACCCCTCTCCCTCGGCCGAGAGGCGCAGGCCGACGCGGCCCTCCACCCGATCAGCGTCGAACGCGCGCAGCGCGACCCCCACCTCGACCATGGCGATCGTCAGCGCGTCCTCGACGCGGTTTCGGCTCTTGAAGCTCCCGTCGTGGATGCGCTCGAAGATCAGCTGCTCGATCGGTGTGCGGGTCGTGTCCGGATCGAGGCCGATGTGACGGAAGAAGACCCGATACGCCCAGGGGATCGGCTGCTGACGAAGCTGGATCGCCTGCGGACCGCCGATTCGGTCGCTGAGGGTCCGCAGTCGCTCCCGAAGCGCCTCGGGGCTGCGGCCGCCGGCGCTCTCGAGGGCGGTCGAGACGATCGAGAGCCCGGGGAACTCCTCCGCCAGCGCGGGCTCGATCCAGCCCGGCTCCGGCGCGACCTCCCACTGATCCGGCAGGTCCGCCATCAGCGCAGGGTCGCGTCCCTCTGCTTGGTGGCCGCGATCAGGGCGTCGACGTTCGAGAAGAACCGCTGGTCGTCCAGCCGGCCGATCGAGGTGTGCTGGAGGACCCCTCCGGGATAGGCGTAGACGAAGGTCGGGCAGCCGCCGACCCGGTAGAGGTTGGACAGCGCGCCATCGCGGTCGAGCCCGATCGGATGGGTCCAGTGGCGATCCGCGATCAGCTTGCGGACCTCCGAGTCGGAGTCGCGCACGTCGATGGCCAGGAAGTTCACCTTCGGCGAGTAGCGCCTGTAGGCGCGCTCGAAGACGTCCTCCTGGTCCTCGCAGTCCCCGCCGCGGGTGAACCAGAACGAGAGCACCAGCGGCTTGTCGAAGAGGTCGCAGACCCGAATGGCGCCGGGAACGTCCACCCGGCAGGCAGGGGTCCTCGTGTCCCCCGACGGGCACGGGATCCGGGCCGCGTCGCAGTCGTCCTGGGCGATGTTCGCGTCGCCGCCCGCCCTGGTGCGCGCATCCGGCACGGCGAACTGGGCGAGCGGGAGGTCGCCCTCGTTATGGGCGCCGAGGACCCCCTTGTTCTTCGTCGAGATCAGGTTGACGCCCGCCACCGCGATCAGGGCGACGAACGCCATCCCGACGATCAGCGAATAGATGGTCGTCCTGCGCGGGCGCTCGCTCGGACCTCCGCGGCCGCCCTCTCCTCCAGCGCCGTTCGACATGGCTCAATCTTGGCCTAGTGGGCTACGGAGCGGATTCGCCGGCCGCCAGCGGCGCCGGGCGCGCCCGCCAGGGCAGCCTGAAGCCCTCCTCGGACCAGACCACGGCAGCGGGCAGGACCAGCATCACGCCGGCCAAGGCGACCAGTAGGTCGGCGACCGTGACCAGCCCGAAGTCGCGGAGGACCGGCGCCACCGAGATCAGCCCGATGTCATCGAGTAGCGGCAGGCCGGCGATCGCGAGGACGGCGAAGCCCGCGATCGCGGTGACCCCCGAGGCGAGCACTGCAGCGCCGGTGCGGAGGTAGGTGCGCCGGAGCGCCTCGCCCACCGAAAGGCCGGCGCTGCGTTCGCTCGCGTAGCGGGCGGAGAGAATCACGCTGAACTCGGTGGCGATCGCGATCACCAGCGCACCGAGCGTCGCAGACATCGGGTTGAGGGCGACGCCGAGCGCGGCGACCACCAGGCCGGACCAGCCGGTCGCCATCAGGACCGGGATCAGCGGGACGAGCGCCCGTCTCGTCGACCGGTAGATCGCGGCCAGGACGATGCCGACCGCGACCAGGCCCGCCAGCGGCAGCCACCAGCGGCTGTGCGAGAGGTCGGTGTTCGCCTCGGCCGCGAGCACGGGCAGTCCGGCCAGATCGACGGTCGTGCCCGCCGGGGGCGACGGCCCACCCGGCGGATCGATCTGGGCTCGGATGTCGTCGATCAGGTCCTGCTGATCCGAGAGCGGCTGTGCGCGGATCCCGAAGGCGACGTCGGCCGTATCGCCGATCGGCGTCCCGCCTGTCGGGCTGCACCCGCCCTGATGGCTGATCACGATCTGTGAGATGAAGCAGGGCAGGGCCTGAACCAGCGCGTGCACGTCCCCGACGCTCTGACTGGTTTGCGCGCCCGAGACGGACGAGCTCGAGGGCGATGCTCCGCCGAAGAAGTCGGTCAGAGAGAGGGCCGGACAGATCTGAGCGTCTGCGCAGCTCGGATTGGACCCGGAGAAGCCGTGGCGCGCCAGCACCCGCTGCTGGAAGCCCTCGGCCCACGAGATCACTGCGGGATCGGTCGGGTCCTTTGCCCTGATCGTGACGTTGACGTCACCGGAGATCCCGGTCTCCTGCTCGAGCTCGTTGAGGTCGTCGAGGGCCTTCAGATTCGGGGGGGCCAGATCCCGGATGTCGGTCTCGACGTGTGTCCCGGCGCTCGCCACCCATCCGCAGACGGCCAGCAGCAGCCCCGCGGCGAGAACCCGCCGGGGGCTCGCGAGCGCCATGGCGATTGCGGCAACGCCGATCTTCTGCAGGCGGACGGTGGCTCCTGCGGTCCGCGGCGCCGCCGCGGCACCTACCCCGGGCGAGGCCGATCCGCGCCAGGCCGAGAGCCCGAGCGCCGCCAATCCCCCGGTGAGCGCGACCACGAACGCCAGGGCGATGCCGATCACGAGCAACAGCCCGAAGGAGCGGACCAGCGGACTGGGCGCGAGGGCAAAGACGGCGAACCCGGCGATCGTCGCCAGGCAGGCGGCCCCGATCACGGGCCCGCCGCCGGCCGCCGCGGTCGCCACGGCGCGGCCGGGCGGATAGCCCTCCGACCTGGCTTCGTTGAAGCGGGCCTGGAACTGGATCGCGTAGTCCACGGCCAGGCCGACCAGCACGGGAAGCATCGCGATCGCGCCGACGGTGAGAGAGCCGCCGAAGAGCGCCACCAGGCCGAGGGTGAGCGCGCCCGCGGACACCGCCACGCCGAGCGGCAGCAGCCGCAGCGGCCTGGGCAGGGTGAGCAGCAGCGTCAAGGCCATCACCAGGCCGGCAACGCCGAGCAGGAGCAGGGTCTGGTTGCGGAGCTCCCGCGCGCCGGCGTCGACG
>DATDJZ010000016.1:0-8736 GCA_036520315.1 Solirubrobacterales bacterium
CGCCCAAATGGCTGCCAGAAACCTCTCAGGAGGCCGCAGCCGGGGGCGCGTCTCGCTCTCGCCCAGTCCTCAGCTCACGGCTTTCTTGACGAGCGCGCGGATCTTCTTCTCCTCGGCCGCGGTCAGCCTCTTCAGCGCGAAGGAGGTCGGCCACATGTCCCCCTTGTCGAGGTTGGCACTGTCGTTGAAGCCGAACGTCGCGTACCTCGATTTGAACTTGTCCGCGCTCTGGAAGAAGCAGACGACCTTGCCGTCCGTGGCATACGCGGGCATCCCGTACCAGGTTCTCGGCGCGAGGGCCGGCGCAGTGGCTTTGACGATGCGATGAATCCGCTCGGCCAAGACGCGATCCGATTTCGGCATCTCGGCGATCTTCGCGAGGACGTCCTGTTCAGCGTCGGCCTTGCTCGCGGCCGCCTTCAGCTCTCGGGCGCGCCCCCGCATCGCGGCCTTTTCCTCGGCCGTGAATCCCTTGGACGCCTTGCTGGTGGTTCTCTTGGCGGACTTCTGCGCGGGCTTCTTTGCCGTCTTTCTCTCAGCCATTGCGAGGCACCTCCGTGCATGGAACGGCTCCCGGCCGCTTGATCTCAGGGAAGCGTAACGGCCGAACCGTCGCGCCAGGGCGCGCCGCCATGGCAGTCAGCCGAGCTCGCGCTTGGCCAGGTCGACGAGGCGCTTGGTGATCGCCTCGCACTCCTCGGCGTCCGGCGCCTCGACCATCACGCGGAGGAGCGGCTCGGTCCCAGAGGCGCGAACCAGCACGCGACCGCGGCCCTCGAGCTTGCCGTTCTCCTCCTCCACGGCGCTCCAGAGCCCCGCGGCATCCCCGATCGCGCCGCGATCCGAGACGCGCACGTTCTCGAGCCGCTGCGGCAGGCGCTTGAACGGCTCAGTCTCCTCGAGCCGGCGCCCGGCCAGGGCGCGCAGGGCGAGCAGGGAGGCCGCGATCCCGTCCCCGGTCGGGGTGAAGTCGCTCCAGACGATGTGGCCGGACTGCTCGCCCCCCAACCGCCAGTCGCGCTCGCGCAGGGCCTCGATCACGTAACGGTCGCCGACCTGGGTCTGCTCGACCTCAATCCCGGCCTCCCGCATCGCCGTCAGGAAGCCGTAATTCGTCATCACGGTCACTGCCACTCCTCCGTCCAGCTCGCCGCGCCTCTGGAGGTCCTTGGCGATCAGCGCGATCAGGTCGTCGCCGTCGTGCAGCTTCGCGGCGCCATCGACCGCCAGCATGCGGTCGCCGTCACCGTCGTAGGCGAAGCCGATGTCGGCGCCCGAGGAGCGGACCAGCTCGATCATGCCCTCGGGATGCGTCGAGCCGCAATCGGCGTTGATGTTCCGGCCGTCGGGCTCCACGCCGGTGAGCTCGAGTTCGGCGCCGAGCGCCCGGAAGATGGCCGGGGCAGCCCGGAAGGTCGCGCCATTGGCACAGTCGAGGGCGATCCGCGCGCTGGACAGGTCGAGCTGGAACGCGCTGCGAAGCTCGCGGATGTAGTCGTCGAAGGCGCCCTCCAGCTGGCGCACGCCCCCGACCCGCTCCTCCGTCTCATCGTCCAGCCGCGCCTCGATCGCCGCCTCAGTGTCGTCGTCGAGCTTGATCCCCCGCGAGTCGAAGAACTTGATCCCGTTGTCGGAATACGGGTTGTGCGAGGCGGAGACGACCCCGGCGAGATCGAAGCTCAGGCGCCGGGCGAGAACCGAGGCCGCCGGCGTGGGCAGGACACCGCCGAGCATCGCGTCCCCGCCGCCGGCTGCGACGCCCGCGGCGAGAGCCTCCTCCAGCATCGGCCCGGACTCGCGCGTGTCACGGACGATCAGGACCTGGGGTCGCTCGGCCTCGGCCTGCAGCGCGGCCGCGCGGCCCAGCCGCACGGCCAGATCCGGCGTGAGCAGCTCCCTGACGGGCCCACGGACGCCATCGGTCCCGAAGAGTTTTCTCTCCGCCACCTCGCGGCGGACGCTAACGCTTACTGAACTGTGGCCGCTTGCGGGCCTTCTTCAGGCCGGCCTTGCGGCGCTCCTTGACCCGCGCGTCCCGGGTGAGCATCCCGCGGCGCTTGAGCTCGGGCCGGAGCGCGGGGTCGACGTCGCAGAGCGCGCGGGCGATCCCGTGCCGGACCGCCGCCGCCTGGCCGGAGATGCCGCCGCCGTGGACGCGGATCCGCACATCGACGTTGCCCTCGTAGCCGGTCTGGGTGAGCGGCTGCTTCGCGATCGACTGCAGGTAGGAGCGCGGGAAGTACTCCTCGAACGCTCGCTTGTTGATCTGGATGTTGCCGCTGCCCTGCCTCAGGATGACGCGGGCGATTGAGGACTTGCGCTTGCCGGTGGCGGCGTAGCTGGCATCGCCCTCGAGCTTGGTGGGCTCCGCTGCGACGGGGGCGACCTCGTCGACGTCGCCGATCAGCTCGCGCTCCCGGCGGAGGCGCTCCTCCTCCTCGGCCTCGCGGCGGGCACGCTCCTCGGCGTCGAGCTCGCGCTCGGGCTCGATCGCGATCGGGTCGAGCTCGGCGCCCGGAACGACGTCCTCCTTCTTGCCGCCTCGCTGCTGCTGGGCTCCCTCAGGCTCCCGGGCGGCGGGCTGCTCGCCACCCGCCTGCTCTTCCGCGGGGGCGTCGTCCTCGGTCGCGGCGTCCTCGGATAGCGCTTCCTCGGCGGGGGCCTCCTCGCCCTCGCCACGCTCCGGGCTGCCGCCCTCCGACGGCGCCGCCTCTTCCGGGGCCCCCTGCTCGTCGGCCTGCTGCTGCTCGGGAGTGCCCTCCCCGGCCTGCTCGGCCTGCTGCTCGTCGTTCTGCTGCTGCTCTTCGTCTTGCATCTAAGTCTCGATCTCCAGCTGCTCGGGCTTCTGCGCCTGATGGGGATGGTCCGGTCCTGCGTAGACCTTGAGCTTGCCGAGCTGCTGGCGGGCCAGCCGGTTGCGCGGAAGCATCCCCTTGACGGCACGGCGGATGACCTCCTCGGGTCGCTTCTCGAGCAGGTCTCCGAGGGTACGCGAGCGGATCCCGCCCGGGTAGCCGCTGTGGCGCCAGTAGAGCTTCTTCTCCCGCTTGTCCCCGGTCACCGCGATCTTCTCGGCGTTGACGACGATCACGAAGTCACCGACATCGACGTGCGGGGTGTAGGTGGGCTTGCGCTTGCCGCGCAGCACGTCCGCGATCTGGGTCGCAAGGCGCCCCAGCGTCTTGTTCTGAGCATCGACGACGTACCAGACCCGCTCACGGTCCTGTGGGGTCGCCTGGTAGGTCTTCATCGCAGTCGCAGTAGCCATAAAAAGAGCCGCGCACCTCCGCGGCCGCCGGATGATAGCCAGCTTGTCACGCCCCGGCGGGCGTGCACCGCCGCGAGTAGGATCGCCCGGTGGAGGCTGGGCACCAGGCAGCTTCGGTTTCGTATCAGGACGTCACCAAGCGCTATCCGGGCCAGGACGAGCCCGCGGTCCAGAACCTCTCCCTGGACGTGGAGGCCGGCGAGATCTGCGTGCTGGTCGGGCCCTCGGGGTGTGGCAAGACCACCGCTCTGAGAATGGTCAACCGGACCGTCGAGATCACCTCGGGAGACATCCTGATCGGCGGGACCTCGGTCCGCGAGCGCCACCCGGCCGACCTGCGGCGGGAGATGGGCTACGTGATCCAGCAGATCGGGCTCTTCCCCCACCGAACGGTCACCCAGAACATCGAGACCGTCCCGCGCCTCCTGGGCTGGGACCGCGCACGGGCCCGCCAGCGCGCCGACGAGCTGCTCGATCTGATCGGCCTCGAGCCGGCGCTGCGCGACCGCTTTCCGAGCCAGCTCTCCGGCGGGCAGCAGCAGCGCGTCGGGGTCGCGCGGGCGCTCGCCGCCGATCCCCCGGTGATGCTGATGGACGAGCCCTTCGGCGCCATCGATCCGATCGCCCGCGAGCGCCTGCAGAACGAGTTCCTTCGGCTGCAGGCCGACATCCGCAAGACGGTCCTCTTCGTCACCCACGACATCGACGAGGCGATCAAGATGGGCGACCGGATCGCGATCCTCAAGAGCGGCGGCCACCTCGCCCAGTTCGCCACCCCGGCCGAGCTGCTGATGGCTCCGGCCGACGACTTCGTCGAGGACTTCGTCGGGGCCGACCGGGCCCTGAAGCGGCTCGCCCTGATGAGGGTGCGGGACATCGATCTCTGGACGGCGCCCCTGGCCTTCGTCGGCCAGTCGGCCGCCGAGGTCAAGGCAAAGCTCGACGGCGCGGAGGTCCCCCACGCTCTGCTGGTCGACTCGGAGCGGCGACCGCTGGGCTGGCTCTCGGGCTCGGATCTCCGGGCCGATGTGGTCCCGCGGACCCCCGACTCAGGTCCCGAGCCGATCCTCGACCTCGATGACGTGATGCGGGACGCGCTCGCGGACCTGCTCCAGTCCGAGACCCAGTACGCCCCCGTGACCGATCGCGACGGGCGGATCGCCGGGGTGCTCTCCGTCGAGATCATCTCCGAGTTCCTGGGCTCACCCGAGGCGCAGGTCGAAGAGCACGCCGCGATCGAGCGACCCGTGGAGCGGCCGCTGAGCGAATGACGGCGACGGTCGCCCAGCTTGCCCCTCTCGTCGGTCAGGTGGAGATCCACAACCGGACCGGTGCGAACGCTCCCTGCCAAGCGCAGGAAAGCAAGGTGTTCTGTTTTCAGTGGGCGGTCGACAACTTCGACCGCTACACCACTCCGCTGCTCAACCAGCTGCTGCTCGTGCTGGTCGCAGTCGCCATCGGATTCGCGGTGGCGTTCGCCTTCGCGATCCTCTCGCACCGCCAGCGCTGGCTGATCCCGACCTTCACCGGGGCGACAGGCGTCCTCTACACGATCCCTTCGCTCGCCTTCATCTTCCTGCTGCTCCCGATCACGGGGCTCGGCTGGACGACGGCGATCATCGTCCTTTCCGTCTACACGCTGCAGATCATCTACCGCAACATCGTCGCCGGGCTCTCCAACGTGCCGATGGACAGCAAGGACGCGGGCCGCGGGATGGGGATGACCGAGCGCCAGCTGCTCTGGCGGGTCGAGCTGCCGCTGGCTTTGCCCGAGATCATCGCCGGCCTTCGGATCGCGACGGTCTCGACGGTGGCGATCTCGACGCTGATGGTGTTCGCGAACGTCAACACGCTCGGCCAGCCGCTCTATCAGCAGATCGACTTCAAGACCAACATCGTGATCGCCGGCGGACTCTCGATTGTGATGGCGATCTTCCTGGACGTGCTCCTGTTGCTCGCCCAGCGGGTGCTCGCACCATGGCGAAGGCCGTCGATGGAGGCGAGGGCGTGAGCGGCGTCCTCCATCTCGGCGTCCTGAGCGTCTTCGGCGACGCGATCGACTTCATCTTCCACCAGCAGGAGGCGCGCACCGGCCAGACGATGGTCGGCGGGCCGCATCAGGTCTGGGAACTGACCTGGGAGCATCTCAAGGTCACCTTCCTGGCTCTCGGTCTCTCCGCCGCCATTGCCCTGCCGATCGGGGTGGCCCTCGGGCACTACCGCCGCGGCGAGTCCGTCGCGATCTCGGTCGGCAACGCCGGCCGTGCGGTTCCCGAGCTGGCGCTGATCGCGTTCGTCGCGGCGTTCATCGGCGTCGGCCTGCTCAATGTGACCTTTGCCCTGGCGGTGCTGGGAATCCCGCCGATCCTGACGAACTCCTATGTGGGAGTGAGCCAGGTCGACCGCAACGCGGTGGAGGCCGCCCGTGGCGTGGGCATGCGCGGGCTGCAGGTGATCGGCCGAGTCGAGCTGCCCCTCGCGGTGCCGACGATCATGGCCGGGGTGCGCACGGCCGCGATCAACATCATCGCCACGGCGGCACTGGCCTCCCTCGCCGGCCTGAGCACGCTCGGGGACCTGATCCTGGGCCGCAACGTGTACGGAGACGCGGGCGTGGTGGCGGGCGCCATCCTGATCGCGCTGCTCGCGCTGACCCTCGAGCTCGGCCTCGCCGGGCTCCAGTGGCTGCTCACCCCGCGCGGCCTGAAGTTGGCGCGGGCGAGTGCCGCCGCATAGGCTTATGTGGTCCATTCCAGGGGTGCGGCTGGCCCCAGACGAGAGGAGGGTCACGTGGTGACCGGTAATTCGCGACTGAGAGCGGCGTTCGCGCTGATCGCGGCGCTGGTGCTGGCTCTCGGCGTTGCCGCATGTGGGGGCGACGACGACAACGACACCGGGACCAGCGGGGGCGACTCCGCCAACCTGATCAAGTCGAACTCCGCCAACAACGGGATCCAGCTGACCGTCGGTTCCAAGAACTTCACCGAGGCTCTGATCCTGGGGGAGATCTACGCGCAGGCCCTCCAGGCTGCGGGCTACAACGTGGAGAAGAACCTCAACCTGGGGTCCGAGGTGATCGCCTACAAGGCCCTCCAGGACGGGGAGATCAGCGGCTACCCGGAGTACACCTCGACGCTCCTCCAATCGATATTCGGCAAGGAGACGGTCCCCGCCGAGGCCCAGGCCGCGTATGCCCAGGCGAAGCAGGAGCTCGAGCCGAAGGGCGAGACCGCCTTCGAGCCAACGCCGTTCGCCGACGCGAACGCGCTGGGGATGCTGAAGACGAAGGCCGACGAACTCGGGGCCACCACGATCTCCGATCTGCAGGGCAAGTCACAGGACTTGACCCTGTATGGATCGCCTGAATGCCGCCAGCGGCTCGACTGCCTGGTCGGACTGCAGGACACCTACGGGCTCCGGTTCAAGTCGTTCAACCCGGTCGACATCGGGCTCCGCTACACGGTGCTCGACAAGGGCCAGGCCGACGCCTCGATCGTGTTCACCTCGGATGCACAGCTCGCTGCGAACCCGGACAAGTACGTGCTGCTCCAGGACGACAAGGGGATCTTCCCCTCCGGGAACGTCATCTGGGTGACCGACCAGTCGACGGTCCAGAAGGCCGGGCCGGACTACCAGGCCACGATCCAGAAGGTTCAGCAGGGCCTCACGCTGCCGGTGATGCAGGAGCTGAACGCCCGCGTCGACATCGACAAGCAGGAGCCCGCTGCAGTCGCGACGCAGTACCTGAAGGAGGACGGTTACATCCAGTAGCCGTAGATGCGAGGGTGCGCCGCCAGGCGCAACCCGTTTGATCGCGAAGCCGTGTAGCTGAGAGGACCGGGGTCACCCCCGGTCCTCTCGTTATACTGCCGCGCCAATCGATGGCCAAATCCCCTCGGTACGCCGAGGGGAGCGGGGGACCCGAAGGGGTTCATCCCCCAGGGGCGAATCGCAACCAACTGGTTCGTAGCGCCGCTCTCGGCGCGAGCCCGACAGCTAACTCCGCAGGCCGCAGAGAGCATGGTCGAGGCAGGATCCGACAAGCCGGTTGGACGCACGCCCCGCAGGGTGGTGGCGGTGCTCGTCGTGGTCGCGGTGGCTTCGGCGATGTTCGGGACCGGACTCGCCTTCGCGCAGAGCGGCGGAGTCGGTGCTCCCGGCGGAACCCCGGCGCCTCCTCCAACCACCACGACACCCGCTCCCGCCGGATCGATGATCTTCCCCGTCTCCGGTCCGCACACCATCGGACAGGGCTTCGGGGCGGCGCGCTCGGGCCATTCGCACGAGGGCCAGGACATCTTCGCCGCCTGCGGCACGCCGCTGGTCGCGGTGAGCCGCGCGAAGGTCAAGTGGGTCAAGTACCAGGGCTCGGCCGGTAACTACGTCGTGATCCGCAACAAGAAGCTCCACCAGGACTACATGTACGCCCACCTGGCCACCCGGGCACCTGTGGCCAAGGGCCAGGTCGTCATGCCGGGTCAACAGATCGGGATCGTCGGGGAGACGGGCAACGCGCAGGGGTGCCACCTCCACTTCGAGCTCTGGCTCGGCAAGTACTACCGGGGCGGCCACCCGATCAACCCCCTCCCCTATCTGCAGACCTACGCGGGCTACTAGGCCTTAACGGCACCCCGCGGGCGGGTGCTACAACCGCCCACTCGGTGTGTTCCAGCGTGAACATGCGAGCCCGGCGACTGATCCCCGTCATCGCTGTCGCGACCGCGATTACCCTAACCGCCGCTCCGGCGTTCGGTACGCAGGCCTACCGCTACCCGCTCAGGGGCGCCCACAGCTACGGCGACCTGGCGGTCACCGGCTTCGGCATGAAGCGGGCCGACGGCTCCCGCCACCCGGGGCAGGACATCATCGCCGACTGCGGGACCCCCATCGTGGCCGCCCACGACGGGGTCGTGAAGTCCTCCGGCTACTCCACGGGGTACGGCTTCTACGCGGTGGTGGGCGGCAAGGGGACGCGCTTCGACTTCATCTACGGGCACATGAAGGGGCGCTCCTGGCAGCGCGCCGGAAAGAAGGTCCGGGCGGGCCAGCGGCTCGGCTCCGTCGGCCACACCGGCACCGACAGCGGCGTCTGCCACCTCCACTTCGAGCTCTGGAAGGGCCGCTGGTTCGCCGGCGGCAGCCGCACCGACCCCCTCCCCCACCTGCGCGCCTGGGACAAGTACTCCGGCGGCCCACTCCAGACGGAGCCGGAGCCACCGCCCGACCAGCCCTACTCGACCGCGAGCGAGCAGCTCTTCTACGACGCGGCTGAGTGACGGGGGAGCCGACCGCCGCTTCTCGTCCAAAGAAGCTACTCGGACACCCCGGCGGCTTCGAAACGCACCCGGTACTCCGACAGGCCGGCGGCTTCGAGGGCGGAGTCCTGTGTCTGTCCGTGCGCTGGCGGAACTACGCCAAGCACACCTCAGCAGAGCCGTCGTGGAAGTGAGAGAAGTCGCTAAAGAGGA
>DATDJZ010000017.1:0-19139 GCA_036520315.1 Solirubrobacterales bacterium
CCGCTCCGAGAACCGCCGACTCTCCAACTTCCAGATCGGGCTGATCGCGATCGTGCTCACCTTCATCGGCTTCTACCTGGCGTTCACCAAGTCGATCCCGTTCGCGGGCCACGGCTACCAGCTCAAGGCGGTCTTCGCCGATGCGCAGAACATCCGCGCCAAGAGCCCGGTCCGGATCTCGGGCGTCGACGTCGGTGAGGTGAGCGACGTCCAGCACCTCACCGATGCGAACGGGCAGGGGGAGGACGCCGCCGTGGTCACCATGGACCTCAAGGACAGCGCCCTGCCGGTCCGCCAGGACGCCACGGTGCAGTTGCGGCCCCGGCTCTTCCTCGAGGGCAACCTGTTCGTGGACCTCCACCCGGGCAGCCCCAGCGCTCCGGAGCTCCAGAGCGGCTCGCTGGTTCCCGAGAACCAGACCTCGACCTCGGTTCAGTTCGACCAGGTGCTCACCTCGTTGCAGGCCCCCGTCCGCCAGGACCTCCAGATCTTCCTCAAGGAGTTCGGGGGCGCCCTCGACAAGTACGGCGGGGCGAAGGGCCTCCAGGAGTCGTTCCGGACGTCACCGGCGGCCTACGAGTACAGCTCCCAGGTGAACCAGGCCCTGCTCGGCACTCAGCCCGGGGACCTCGCCGGCTTCGTCTCGAATCTCGACGTGGTCGCCCGCGAGCTGAACTCGAACAGCACCGCGCTCCAGGGCCTGATCAGCAACCTGAACAGCGTCAGCGGCGCGTTCGCCGCCCACCAGGCGTCGCTGCGCGCGGCGATCATCGAGCTGCCACGGACCCTCGCGGCCGGCCGGCCGACCCTCTTCAAGCTGAACCGCGACTTCCCGGCTCTCCGGGCCTTCGCGCGCGAGGCGCTGCCGGGCGTGAAGGCCTCCAACGCCGCGCTCGACTCCGCGAATCCGTGGATCGGACAGCTCCGCCAGCTCGTCTCGCGGGAGGAGCTGCGAGGACTGGTCAAGGACCTCGGCCCGACGATCCCCGACCTCGCCGCGCTCAGCCACGACACGCTGCCGTTCCTCGAGCAGGGCCGCCTGCTCGCCTCCTGCTTCAACAACGTCGTCATCCCCTGGAGCAACACGCCGATCCCGAACGCAAACGGCCCGGGCGACAGTGACAGCGACCCGCCGGCCGCCAAGGTCTACCAGGAGACGGCCTACGGGTTCTCCGGGGTCGCGGGCGAGAGCCGCTCAGGCGACGCGAACGGCCAGGAGTTCCGCGTGCTCGGCGGTGGCGGCTCCAACACGATCGCGCCCTTCACCACCCCCGACCTCACCGGCCAGGTGACCGGGATCGCGCCCTTCGCCTTCCTCGGCTCCCAGCCCGCGAAGCAGTCCTCGGCGAAGACGCCGTTCCGGCCCGACGTGCCCTGCGAAACGCAGGACCCGCCCGATCTCCGCGCCGGAGCGCTCGGCCCCGCGCCGGCGACGAGTTCGAGCGGTCGCAGCGCGACCTACATGTCGCCGGACCTGAAGTCGCTGGTGCAGCGCTACGCGACCATCCTCAAGCAGGTCTCCGACGCGAAGCAGCTCAAGGGATCCGGCTCTGCTAACGCCGCGAAGCATCTGTTGGACCAGGCGACGAAGCTGTTCAGCGGCTGGATCAAGGACTGGGCGGCGTTCCAGAAGTCCAACGGCGTGACGCCGACGATCGTGCCGAACCCGGTCCCGGGGGGTAAGGGCCGATGAGCAAGGCGATCCGCGATCACCTGCGCGACTTCCTGGCCATCCTCGGACTGCTGATCGTGGGGCTGGTCGCGACCTACATCATCGTCCAGAACCAGCGGCTCCGGATCCCGGTGCTGGAGGAGAAGCCGTTCGAGCTCAAGGCGGATCTCGCGACCGCCCAGGCCGTGACGCCGGGGCAGGGTCAGACCGTTCGCGTCGCCGGGGTGCGAGTCGGCGACATCGCCTCCGTCGACTACGAGGACGGGCACGCGGTCGTGACGATGGCGATCGACCGCAAGTTCCTGCCGGTCTACAAGGACGCGACCATCCTGCTTCGCCCCAAGACGGGCCTCAAGGACATGTTCTTGGAGCTCGATCCGGGCACGAACTACGACCCGAACTCGAACGACGACGAGTACCAGAACGGCGACTCGATCCCGGTCGCCAACACGGCGCCGGACACGAACATCGACCAGATCCTGTCCGCCCTCGACGGCGACACGCGGGCCTACCTCCGCCTCCTCCTCACGCAAGGCGGGCAGGGGCTGAACGGCCGCGGCAAGGACCTCGGCAAGCTGCTCGGCAGCCTCGGCCCGATCAACCGCGGGCTCGCCCGGATCAACACCGAGGTCGCGAAGCGCAAGGAGAACCTGCGCACGCTGATCCACAACATGAACCTGCTCTTCGGCACGGTCGGCGAGGACGGCGAGGGCATCCAGCAACTGGTGTCCGCCTCCAACCAGGCGCTGGGCGCGATCGCGACCCAGACGCCTGACGTCGAGCGCACGGTGTCGCTGCTGGGCCCGACCCTGCGCACGACGCGCGTGGCGCTCGAGAAGACCGATCAGCTGGCCACGGTCCTCGGCCCGTCCATCAACAGCCTGCGGCCCTTCGCCCGCAAGCTGAAGCCGATCAACGACTCGCTTGCGCACCTCTCCAAGACCACCTACGACCCCGTCAAGGACGAGATCCGTCCGTTCGTCCGCAACGCCCGCCAACCGGTTCGCAATCTGAGGCCCGCCGCGAAGAACCTGGTGGCCGCCACCCCGCGCCTGACCACCGTCGGCGGCGAGCTCAACAAGCTCTTCAACATGGCCTCCTACAACCCGAAGGGGGCGGAGCCGCCCGGCGCCCCGGGACGGGACGAGGGGTACCTGTACTGGCTCGGCTGGCTCGCGCACGTCGGCAACAGCACCTTCTCCTCGCAGGACGCGCACGGGGTCTACCGGCACGTCTACGTGGTGGCCACCTGCGGAACGCTCAAGTCGATCGCGCTGTCCAGCCCGCTCGCGCCCCTGGTCACGGGCTTCGGCCAGCTCCTGGGAACGACGTGTCCGGCATGAGGCGCATGAACGGAGCGAGCGCGTAATGCAGAAGCAGGCACCCTCGGTGGGACGCATCCTCGTCGCGGTCGGCTTCACGCTGTCCTGCTTCGCGCTGCTCCTCTTCCTCTGGGTGACCTTCGGAGGGCCGGTTCCGTTCAAGCCGGAGAGCTACCGGTTCACGGCCGACTTCCCCGAGGCGATCACCCTGCAGAAGGAGGCCGACGTGCGGATCGGAGGCGTCTCCGTGGGCAAGGTGAAGGACATCGGCCTGGCCCCCGACAGCGAGTGCCAGAAGGATCCGGCGACCTGCAACACGACCCGGGCGACGATCGAGATCGAGCCCCAGTACGCGCCGATCTCCTCGGACGCGAGGGCGATCCTGCGCCAGAAGACGCTGCTCGGCGAGACCTATGTCGAGCTCACCACCGGCAGCCAGGTCCAGCCCGCGCAGAGCTCGGACAACACGACAGCCCAGTCCAATTCGATCGACGTCGGCCAGCTCTCGGGCGGCGATGCGCCGCAGCCGATCCCCGAGGGGGGTCATCTGGCCCAGACCCAGGTTCAGGACCAGACCCAGATCGACGAGATCTTCCAGGGCTTCGACGAGCCCACCCGCCAGGCGTTCCAGTCCTGGATGCAGAACGCGGGCATCGCGATCAACGGCGAGGGGCTCTCACTGAACGACGCATTCGGCAACCTCGGGCCCTTCGCGTCCGACGCGAGCGACGTGCTCGGAACGCTGCGCCGCCAGGAGCAGTCACTCCGCACGCTGGTGCACGACACGGGTGACGTCTTCGCGGCGCTCACCGACCACGACCAGGCGCTCGCGGGGGCGATCGTGGGAGGAAACCGGACCTTCGGCGCCCTCGCCTCGCAGAGCCAGGCGCTGTCGGACACCTTCAAGATCCTCCCGACCTTCGAGAACGAGGGTCGCCTGACTCTCGACCGCCTCAAGGGCTTCGCCGAGGACGCGCAGCCGGTCTTCCACGACCTGAAGCCGGTCGCCCGCGACCTGAGCCCGACGCTTCGCGACGTGCGCCGGCTCGCGCCCAAGGCGCGGAAGCTGTTCAAGAACTTCGATCCACTGATCAAGGCGTCCGCGACCGGGTTCCCGTCGCTGAGCGGCTTCCTGCGCGAGCTGCGGCCGGTGATGGACAACTTCGACCCGTTCCTCGCGAACCTCAACCCGGTCGTCCGCTGGCTCGACTACCAGGCGCCGGTCGTGACCGACTTCCTTTCCAACCCGGCCTCGGCGACCTCCGAATTCATGCCGTTCCACCCCGGGCAGGGCGCGCCGCTCCACCTCTCACGGCAGATGACGATCTTCACCTCGGAGTCGCTCTCGATCTCTCCGCAGCGGCTCAACACGAATCGCGGCAACGGCTACCTGCAGCCGTTCGCCATCGGCAGCTTCTTCCCGACGACCCAGGCCGAGATCTTCCCGAACCACGACTGCGACAACACCAGCAGCTTCCCGGGCGGCGGCTCGGTCACCGGCGGCCTCGGCAACGGCCAGGTGACCCGTTCCCCGGCCTCGAGCCCGCCGCAGTCTGAGAGCGGCCAGTTCCCCCTCTCCTCCCTCGTCCCGCCTCTGACGCCCAGCTATATCAACCCGGACCCGAACTCGAACTCGAACGCCAGCACGCTGCCGCCCGGCGGGCCCTCGGCGTTCGCCGCTTGCACCGTCGCGCCGGACTTCCCGGCGGCCTTCGGGGGCGGCAAGGTGCCGGAGGTGCTCCCCGACCCGTAGATTTCTGGCGTGCCTTACTTCAAGGACGCCCAGGAGGTCTACGACACGATCGGCAAGCTGTTCGCCGAGCTCGCCGTCGACGAGGAGCTGGCGCCGAAGTTCCGCGAGGCGAACACGATCGTCCAGTACCAGCATCGCGACCCCGAGTCGACGATCACCGTGCGCCTGTTGCGGGACGAGACCACCGAGGTCGACTTCGGAGATACCGAGATGGAGCCGGACGTCGTGATGAGCATGGAGGCGGACACGGCGCACCGCTTCTGGCTCGGGAGGGTGAACGTGACCACTGCCCTCGCCCGCGGGCAGATCAAGGCCAGCGGCCCGGTTGCCAAGATCCTCAAGCTCGTGCCGCTGACCAAGCCCGTCTTCCCGCGCTACAAGGCCCTGCTCGAGGCCCAGGGCCGCGACGACCTGGTCCGGATCGATTGAGCGCGCAGGGAGATGCGCAGGAGTGGACCGCGATCGTCTCCGGCCTGGCGGAGGAGCGGGGTCTGCGTTACGAGCCGATCGGGGGCATCAACCCGGTGGGAGCGCCGGTGGCGCTCTGCCCCGGTGGCACCAACCGGATCACCGGTGAGCTCAGCGACGGCTTCTTCGGCTCCTCGTGCGACGCCGACGAGCACGAGGAGGGAGGTTTCGGCCGCAAGGCGGTGCTCCCCGGAGCCGTGCTGGTCAAGTCGCACATGCCGGACCTCGCGACCGTCGTCCCCGTCTTCGACGTCGAGTCGATCGAGCGCACCCCGGAGGACACGATCGATCGCCATTCGCGGCGCCGGGTCGAGTTCGAGAGCATCGATTTCAACAAGCGCTTCATCGCCACGGTCCCGAAGGACCACGATCCGGTCGCGCTGCGCGAGCTCTTCAGCCCCGCCTTCATCGACTGGATCACCAGGATCCCGGTCGAGGTCGACTTCGGCATCACCGAGCAGCAGCTCTTCTTCCACTGGCGGCTGCGGGAGCGATCGAGGGAGGAGCTGAAGGAAGCGCTGCACTCGGGCGGCGGCATCTTCGACCGCCTCCACCGCGAGATGGAGGAGAACAACCTCGACATCTTCAAGCCGGGGCCCTGGAACGCGGGACTCGAGCCCTTCCCGCCGAAAATCGGTTCCTAGGTTCGTTCCCGCATGCGCCGGCGGTAGGTCCGGTAGAAGCCCGGGCCCTTCTTCAGGAAGTCGCGGAAGCGGCCCGCCCCCTTCGGGATCTCGAAACCGCCGACGATCTTGCGCGGCACGAGCCTCAGGCCGTCGGGCGAGTGGACGAGGTTGCCCCGCACCTGCATGTTGCGCTGCCAGGTGAAGTCCGGGGAGTGCCGGTGGACGGTCAGACAGGCCCTGCCCTCGATCACCGGCAGTCCAGCGGGCTCGCCCTCGATCCTGACCTCCCTGCTCGACGGATCGGCGGTGTACGGAACCCGGACCGAGATCGGAAAGCCGTCCGGGCCGAGCCAGCTCAGGACACCGGTCTCGTGCTCGCCGAGGAACTCCATCCGCCGGTCCCAGGCGGGGGCGCCGCCCGCGGCCTGGCCGTGCTCCTCGGCCGGCTCCTCGGTGTGACCTGAGCGCACTTCCTCGAGGTGGGCGTCGTGAATCGTCGGTCCCTCCGCAGGGTCGCCGCCCTCCCAGACGAAGACCCGTTCCGGGCGCACCTTGATGTAGATGCGCACGTAGTAGAAGTTGAAGGCCGGCCGGAGGAACTTCGGAGGGTGCATCTTCTTCGTGGCCGGGAGCTTCACGCCCGATTCCTGGAAGTAGCGGGCCGCGTTCGCCTGCAGGTCGTCGTCGTCGACCGTCGCCGTCCCCTGTACGAGCACCCTGATCCCGCTGTCGATCCCCGATCCCGTCGGATCCGAGAACAGCAGGGAGACGCTGGGGTGGGCGCGCGCATCGTCGGCCTTCTTCGGGACGCCGAGGCCTGTGCTCAGGTCGATCGTCTGGCCGCCCTGGCTGTAGTACGGGGTGACGGGCCAGGTGATCGGCTGCTTGCGTGCGTCGACGGTCGTGAACTCGCAGGTGATGAACCGCTCGAAGGTTTCGCGGACCTCGGCCGGCAGGGTGCTCGTCATCTGCGACTGATTCTTACGGAAGCTCGTCCGGGAGGATGATCCTGCGCTCTTCGCCCTCCCCGACGACCTCGGGCTCGACCGGCTTCACCTCTCGGCGCCGCGCAGCCTCCAGCGCCTCGGCGGCGTTGGCGTACCCGACCAGCGACTCGAGGTGCTTGATCGTGGGGAAGACCAGGGGGAGCTCGCCGGCGCGATGGCTGTCCAAGGCCGCCTGCGGCTCGAACCAGCCGGCGTCGACCGTCTCCGCGCCGTCGGGCCGAGGCGGGGTGTGGGGCGGCGCCAGGGCCAGGTAGAAGCGGGTGTCGAAGCGGATCGGGACGACCTTGGGCGTGATCCAGCGGGAGTACGCCACCAGCTCGTCGGCCGGGAGCTCAATGTCCGCCTCCTCGGCCAGCTCCCTTACGGCGGCGACCCGATGGGCCGCCTCGCCGTCGCCGTCGCCGGGGTCCACGGACCCACCGGGGAAGACCCAGACGCCGGGCATGAACCGTGCCTCGGGATTCCGCCGCACGAGCAGGATCTGAAGCCCGCGTTCCGCGTGCCTGCCGCCCCTGCGGAGCAGGATCACCGTCGCGGCCGGTCGCGGGACAGCGGGTTCCACCTGCCGAGACCGTACTCGTTACCCTGCCGCGCGATGGAAGCGCAGACCACCACCAAGCAGTTCTATATCTGCACCTCGTGCGGGTTCATCTACGACCCTGACGAGGGCGATCCCGACGGGGGGGTACCGCCGGGAACCGCCTTCGAAGACATTCCCGACGACTGGTTCTGCCCGGTCTGCGGGGCTCGCAAGGCGGACTTCGAGCCTTACGAGGAGTAGTCAGGCAGCCTCGAGCAGCGCCGCGTCGAGGCGGCCCTTGGCGCCGGCGTCGAGGTCCGCGACCGGGTAGGCGGCTCGGATCGACTGGGCCACGACCTGGACGAGGCGCTTCAGATCCTGCTTGCTGATCGAGAGCGGCGGCATCAGCACGATCACGTCGCCGAGCGGGCGCACGATCACACCGCGGCGACGCGCCTCCTGCACGACCCGGTTGCCTAGGCGGAGCCCGGGGTCGTGCTCGCCGAGATCGATGCCCACCATCAGGCCGCGCTGGCGGACCTCGTTGACCTCCCGCATCTTCTCGACCTGTCCGAGCCAGGCCGAGAGCAACCTGATCTTGGGCTGGATGCGCACCAGGGTGCGCTCCCGCTCGAACACGTCCAGCGAAGCGAGCGCCGCCGCGCAGGCGAGCGGGTTGCCCGTGTAGGTGTGCCCGTGGAAAAAGGTCTTGAAGTCGGCGTGATCGCCGAGGAAGGCCTCATAGATCCGCTCGGTCGCGAGCGTGGCGGCGAGCGGCATGTACCCACCGGTGAGGCCCTTGGCCACGCAGAGCAGGTCTGGTGAGACGGCCTCCTGCTCGCAGGCGAACATCGTCCCGGTCCGCCCGAATCCGGTGGCGACCTCGTCGCAGATCAGCAGCGCGCCGTGGCGATCGCAGAGGCGCCGAACGGCTCGGAGATAGCCGGGCGGGTGGGTGAGCATCCCGGCCGCGCCCTGCACGAGTGGCTCGAGCACCACCGCCGCCACCTCCTCCTCCCGCATCGCGAGCAGGCGGGCGATGTCGTCGACGTCGCCGGGCTTCGCGCGGTGCGCCTCGAAGAGAAGCGGCTCGAACGTGCGGTGGAAGAGGGGCATCCCCCCGACCGAGACCGAGCCGATCGTGTCCCCGTGGTACGCCTCGTCGAGGCAGATGAACGAGGTCTTCCGGACGTGTTGTCCGCCGCGGTGCTGCCAGTACTGGAACGCCATCTTGAGCGCGACCTCGACCGACGTGGACCCCGAGTCCGAGTAGAAGACGCGGCTCAGCCCGGCCGGAGCCATCTCGACGAGGCGCGCGGCGAGCTGGGCGGCGCCGGGGTGGGAGAGCCCGAGCATGGTGGAGTGGGCGACACGGTCGAGCTGCTCACGGACCGCCGCGTCGATCTCCGCATGCCGGTGCCCGTGGACGTTGCACCAAAGGGAGGAGACGCCGTCCAGATAGCGGCGTCCCTCCACATCGATGAGCTCGGTCCCCTCCGCTGCCTCGATCATCAACGGCTCGTCGGCCACCCAATCGCGCTGCTGCGTGAACGGGTGCCAGAGGTGATCGTGATCGAGCCGGGCCGACTTCTCCATTCCCTGGGGCGAAGATATGGCCGGCGCCGGATGGACCCGCGTCTGTAGAGGTACCGCCCCGCCGTGTGACGCACGTCACACAAGCTTTCAGATGTGAAATGGTTGCAAGCGTGTAACCTTTTCTCATATGGAAGCAGCGACCCGCACCAGAAGGACCACTCCCAGGCAGACGGATGGCGAGCTCGCACTCAAGCTGGGCGCGTTCCTTTTGCGCTGCATGGGCGGAGCGAGCAGCGAGGTCTTCCGGGTGATCGACGAGAGCGGCCTCACCTTCAGCCAGATGAAGGTGCTCGTCGAGCTCGATTCCCCGGATGAGGACGCGCGCACCGTCACCGCCCTCTCCGACGAGCTCGGGATCTCCCCGGCGTCCGCCAGCCGCGCCGCCGACGGGCTGTTTCGCAAGAAGCTTGTCACCCGGGTCGAGGACACCGACGACCGCCGTGTTCGCCGCCTGGCCCTGACCTCACGGGGTCGCGAGCTCGCCGACCGAATCATCTCCGCTCGCCTTGCCGGGCTCGAGGACTTCACCGCCTCGCTAGGCAGCGACGAGCGACGAAAGCTTGAGGCGGCTCTCGACGCGCTCCTGAAGCGCCCCGAGATCGCCGAGATCTACCGCACCTACGAGAGGAAGACACGCAGATGACGCGCTTCAGGCACCTGGTCACTGACGACAACCGCAAGTGGTGGACGCTCGGAGCGATGTGCTTCGCGCTCTTCATGGTCATGCTCGACAACACCGTCGTCAACGTGGCGCTGCCGTCGATCCAGCGCGAAATCGGAGCGCAGCTCTCGGCCCTGGAGTGGGTGATCAACGGCTACACGTTGACGTTCGCGGTCCTGATCGCCACGGGGGGTCGCCTGGGCGACATCTTCGGGCGCCGCCGGATGTTCCTGGCCGGAGTGATCATCTTCGCGGTCACCTCCGCGACCGCCGGCCTGGCGCAGGACCCGGCGATGCTGATCGGGAGTCGCGCGATCCAGGGGGTCGGCGCGGCGCTGATGATGCCAGCGACGCTGTCGATCATCACCCACACCTTTCCGGCAGCGGAGCGAGGCAGGGCGATCGGGATCTGGGCGGGCGTCTCGGCCCTGGCTCTCTCGATCGGCCCGGTCATCGGCGGGTTCCTCACCGAGTACGTGAGCTGGCGCGCGATCTTCTTCATCAACCTTCCCGTCGCCGTCGGCGCCGTGGTCGCCACCGTCTTCGCCGTCACCGAGTCGCGCGACGAGACCGTGGATCGCCGGGTCGACTACCCGGGCGTGATCTCATTGACCGCGGCCCTGACCGCGATCATCCTGGCGCTGATCGAGGGGAACAGCTGGGGCTGGAGCTCTACTCCCATCCTCGGGCTGCTGATCGGCGGCGCCATCGGGCTCGCCGTCTTCGTGGCGATCGAGCTCCGGGTGGCGGCGCCGATGGTGGAGTTCGGGCTCTTCCGCACGCGCCAGTTCATCGGCTCCAACCTGATCGCCTTCATCATCACCTTCGCCATGATGGGGACCTTCTTCTTCATGGCGCTCTACATGCAGGACATCCTGGGCTACAGCGCGCTGGAGGCCGGGGTCAGGTTCCTGCCGACCACCATGGTGATCGCGGTGATCGCGCCGATCTCCGGCAGGCTCGCTGATCGCCTCGGACCGGCCACCCCGATGAGCGCCGGCCTCGCGGTCCTCGCCGTCGCCATGTTCATGTTCGCCGGGATCACCACGAGCACGACCTACGGCGGGCTGCTCATCCCGTTCATCCTGATGGGGGTCGGGATCGCACTGGTCATGTCGCCGATGTCCACTGCGGCGATGAACGCGGTCAACGTGCAGAAGTCCGGCGTCGCCTCGGGCGTCCTGCAGATGTCCCGGATGGTCGGAGCATCGGTCGGCGTCGCGGCGACGGGAGCGATCTTCCAATCGCAGCTGGGCAGCGGCTTCAACCCTTCCCAGCTGGCCACCGCTCCCGAGCAGGCTCGCGCGACCTTCGTCGATGCCCTGGGCAGCGCGATGCTGCTGGCCGCGATCGTGGTGGTCGCCGGGCTGGTCGTCTCGCTCTCCCTCGTTCGCGGCGCTCGCGCCAAGAGGGCGGAGGCTCAGGTGGTGACCAGCGCCGACGAGGGCGCCGGCTCCGCTACGCCGCTCTCAGCCGGCGCTCGGGCTCGCTGAGCTCGAGTTGCGGCCAGCTTCCCGGCCGGGTCAGGTCGAGGCGCGGCAGGATGTCGACCTCGACCGCGCCGAGCGCCGAGATCGTCTCGAGGTTCGAGCGCTCCATCCCGGACGGTGCGGCGGGCCAGGGATTGAGCACGACCTTCGTGACCACGAGGCCGGCGCCCCGAACGGCCTCGATGGTGAGCATGGTGTGGTTGATCGTCCCCAGTCCAGGACTGGCCACGATCAGCACGGGCATGCCCAGGTCGCGCGCCAGGTCGCGGACCAGGTAGTCCCGCGCCAGCGGCACGAGGAAGCCGCCAACCCCCTCGCAGACCAGAAGGTCGCACCCCTCGGTGGCGGCCAGTGCGGCGCCGCGCAGGCGGTCGGGATCGATCGGCTCGCCTGCGAGCTCGGCGGCGAGATGCGGGGCGACTGGCGGCCCGTAGCGGTACGGGGAGATCTCGTCATCCCCCTGTGAGGATCCCGAGGCGAGCCGCAGCAGCACATGATCGGGAAGCTCGGCCGCGCAGTCCCATGTCTCGGGCCGCAACGGGTAGTCGTCCAGACCGCTGACCGCGGGTTTGAAGGCGGCGACCCGCATCCCGGCGACGTGCGCCGTCCGCGCGATCGCGGCGGCGGCCACGGTCTTGCCGACCTCGGTACCGGTGCCCGTGACGAAGACCCCCTCCATCGGTCAGGCCGCCTGCGGAAGTGCAGCGGGCTGGGGGACGCGGCCGGCGGGCGCGACGTCGAGGCCGAGATCGCGTGCCGCCGCGCCGATCAGTCTGGCCGCGCGCCGCAGGTCTGAGATTCGGTGGGTCGCCATCGTGGTCAGGCGCAGCCGGCAGGTCCCCGGCGGGACCGTGGGAGGCCGGATCGCCTGCGCGTACAGGCCCTCGGCGAGCAGGCGCTCGCAGAACGCCATCGTGTCATCCGCCTCGCCGATCACCAGCGGAACTATCTGCGTCTCGGACCCGATCGGCTCGAGTCCCTCGGACCGCAGTCCATCGCGCAGGGCGGCCGCGTTCGCCCGCAGCCGCTCCACCCGCTTGGGACGCTCCCTCAGCAGCTCGAGCGCCGCCTGGGCCGCGGCGACCGCCGGGGGAGGCGGCGCGGTCGAGAAGATGAACGGCCGCGCCGAGTTGACGAGGAATTCCACCATCTCGGCCGAGCCGCAGGCGTAGGCACCGTAGCCGCCCAGCGCCTTGCCGAGGGTCCCGACGATCACGTCCACCTCGCCCGAGAGACCGGCGGCCGCGACCGAGCCGCGCCCGCCCGGGCCGATGCAGCCGGTGGCGTGGGCCTCGTCGACGAGCAGGCGGCAGCGGTGGCGACGGGCGAGCTCCGCAAGCTCTTCGAGCGGCGCGATGTCCCCGTCCATCGAGAAGACGCCGTCAGTGGCGATCAGCGCCGCGCGACCGGCGGCCCGGCGCAACCCCCACTCGAGATGCTCGGTATCACGGTGCCGGTAGACGAACGTCTCCGCACCCGCGAGCCGGCAACCGTCGATGATGCTGGCGTGGTTGAGGGCGTCCGAGAAGACGACCTCGTCGCGGCGGGCCAGGACCGCGATCGTGCCGGTATTGGCGAGATAGCCCGAGCCGAACAGCAGGGCCGCCTCGGTTCCCTTGAACTCAGCGAGCCGCGACTCCAGCTCGGCGTGGATCGACATCGAGCCGGAGATCAGCCGGGAGGCCCCGGCGCTGGTGCCGAGGCTGAGCGCCGCATCGGCGGCGGCCCGTCGCAGGCGCGGATGGTCGGCCAGCCCCAGATAGTTGTTCGAGCAGAGCATCAGGACCAGGCGGCCGTCGAGGACCACCTCGGGGCCCTGCGGCCCTTCGACCACGCGCAGGCGGCGACGAAGGCCGCCCGCCTCGAGCTCGGCGAGACGCTCGCTGAAATCCAGCACTAGTCGCCCCAGCCCGCCGGGGCGGCTTCCCGCTCCTCCGAGGGGCGCTCCGGATAGGCCGGAGGCTTGCCCTTCTTCTTGACGACACGCAGCTGAGTCGAGGGGTCCCAGAAGTTGGCCTGGGCCTGGCTGTCGATCAACTCGTCGATCGGGGTGGCGGGGGTCTCGCCATCGAGCCAGCCCGAGCGGTTGTCCGGCCGCGGGTTGGAGCCGTTGTCAGGCTGCCGCGCGACGTTCAGGCCGAGCTCCTCGAACATCTCCCGGTCCTCGGCGGGCTCGACGCCGAGGGTCGTGAGGAAGTTGCCCATCATCACGCCGTTCAGCCCTGCCTTGACGGCCAGTGGGGCGAGATCCTGGAGGTTCTCGACCCGGCCGCCGCAGAGGCGGAAGAGCGCGTCCGGCAGGATCAGCCGGAAGATCGCCACCCACTTGACGACCTCCCAGGGGTCCATCAGGTCGCGCTCGCCGAACTTCGTCCCGGTGCGGGGGTTGAGAAGGTTGATCGGCACCGAGTCCGGGTCGATCTCGGCGAGCTCGAAGGCCATCTCCACCCGCTGGCGCGGCGACTCGCCGAGGTTGAGGATGCCGCCGACGCAGGTCTCGAGGCCGGCCTCCTTGACCGCGTCGATGGTGCGGATCCGCCCCTCGTAGCGGACGGTTGTGCTGACCTCGGGGTAGTAGGACCGCGAGGTCTCGACGTTGTGGTGCACCCGCTGGATACCGGCCTCCTTGAGCTGCCTGGCGCGGTCCGCCGACATGTGGCCGATCGAGGCGCAGCGCTTCAGGTTGGTGTGCTCGGAGACGAGCCTGGCGCCGTCCAGGATCCTGGCGAAGTCGCGCTTGGAGAGACCCTGCCCCTGGGTGACCATGCAGAAGCGGTGGGCGCCGGCCGCCTCGGCCGCCTTGGCGTGTTCGAGGATCTGCTCGGGCTCCATCATCGCGTGCATTGGCGTGTCCGCCTCGGCGTAGCGAGACTGGGCGCAGAAGCCGCAGTCCTCGGCGCAGCCGCCCGACTTGGCGTTGACCAGCGAGCACATGTCGGTGGAGTGGCCGAAGCGGTCCTGCCGAACCTCCCAGGCGCGCTCGACCAGAGCGCCGATCTCATCGTGGTCGGTGAGGGCGCCGAGCTCCAGTGCCTCGTCGAAGCCGATCAGGGGCGGCACGCGGTCAATCTATGAAGCCGGCCGGACGATCCGGCTTCGCCTTCAGCGGCGGCACAAACACCGCCGCCGGATCAATCCCAGGAAAAGTCCTGGACGACCTCGGCATCGCCCTCGGCCCTGGGGCTGAACACGAGCAGCACCAGATCCTCGTCCCCCGCCTCGAACGCGCGGATCACGCTCGGGGCGATTCGGATCGCGTCGAGGGGGCCGACGTCCTCCAGCTCGTCGTCGAGCTTCACCCGGCCGCTCCCGGAGATGACCACGTAGATCTCCTCCATCTCCCCGTGCTTGTGCGCGAAGGGCTGGCGCTGGCGGGCCTTGATCACCTGGTAGGAGATGCCGCTCTTCTTGGACTCCAGGTCCTCGTGCGCGAAGCGCGCCTCCAGAGAGTCCGAGAGCCCGGCATCCGCGGCCACATCCTTCGGCTCACGGAGGTTCTTGATCGTGTAGTCCATCGCCGGCGAGCCTATAGCTTGGCTCGGTGCTCGGAGCACTCGCTGCCGTCATGGGCCTGCGCGCCGGCCTCCCTGGTTAGGAGGCCGGCGCCGGCCATTGTCAATACCGTCCGACCGCGAGCCGCTGGCGCACCTCGTTCAGCCAGGTTGCGTCCGGCGCGGTGGCACGGGCCCTGGCGGCCTCGGCCGCGGGCAGGTCCGGCCTTCCGGCGGTGAACAGCCAGGTGTCGAACAGGTCATCGAGCTGCTGGCCGCTGACCTGCTCGGCGAACGCGATGAACTCCGGCGTCGTGCCGTTGCCACCGCTCTTGCTCGCCGCCCAGCCGCGGAGGATCGCGAAGAAGGCGTCATCGCCGACGCGCTCGCGAAGCGCCTGCAGCGTCATCGCTCCCCGGACGTATTGCGAGTCGCCGAACAGGTCCTCGATTCCCGGATCCGCGACCACGACCTGCCAGAACGGGTCATCGGCGGGAATCGACTCGTATGTCGCGCGGAAGATCTCCGCCGGGGTGGCGTTGCCGAGGTGCTCCTCCCAGAGCCACTCCGCATAGGTCGCGAATCCCTCGTTCAGCCAGATGTCCTGCCAGCGACCGACCGCCACGTCGTCGCCGTACCACTGGTGGGCGAGCTCATGGACTACGACAAAGTCGCCGTCCTCCGGGTTGCCCTCCCTGTCCAGCCAGAACAACTTCGAGTAGACGGGGCGGGTCTGGGTCTCCAGCGCGAAGCGCAGGTCGTCCTGGTTGGGGACGATCATCCCGACCGTCTTGAACGGGTACGGCCCGAATGCGTTGGAGAGCATGTCCAGGATCTCGCCCTGGCGGTTCCTCGAGTCCTCGATCTCGGCTCGCAGGCCGCCGGTGATCTCGGACGAGATCGCGTCATAGCTCGGCAGCCCGGCCTGGGTTCCTTCGGTTACGTCCCAGTGCCCGATGTCGATGGTCGCCAGGTAGGAGGCCATCGGCTCGTTGGCGCGCCAGCTCCAGGTGGTCTGGCCGCCCTTCTTCTTGATGCCTCGCAGGAACCCGTTGGCCGCCACCTCGTAGCCCTTCGGCACGGTGACGTCGAAGGCGTATGAGGCCTTGTCGAGCGGGTGGTCGTTGACCGGATACCAGCCGGCGGCGACCTCCGGCTGACCGGCGACCGTGGCGCCCTCGGGGGTCGCCATGAAGCCGGTGCGGATGGTCGTCCCCGGGATCGTGAACTCCTGCGGGACGCCGTCGTACCTAACGGTTACCCGGAAAGCCTTGTTGTTCTTCAGGTCGTCGCGCGGGACCACGGTCAGCTCCTGACCGCTGCGAGACCAGCCGGCCCGATCGCCGTTGACCTTGATGCGGTGCACGTCCATGCCGACGAAGTCCAGGTTGAAGCTGCAGAGGCGCTGGGTAGAGCGCGCGAGCAGCGTCGCCTTGCCGTCGAGGACGTCCGTGGCCGGGTCGTAGGCGACCTTGAGCTTGTAGCGGCCGACGTCGTAGCCGCCGTTCCCGTAGGTCGGGTAGTAGGTGTCGCCGATTCCCGGTGCGCCTGCGCAGTTAGGCGCCGCTCCAGCGGACGCCGGGATGGCTGCCGGGAGCAATGCCGCAGCCAACACCACGAGACCGAGCGCCCACATCTTCCGTGTGGTCCATTGCTTCATCATCGTTCCTCCTGTGAGCCGCCCCACGACGGCACGCTGATGAACCCTCCTCTGGAGCCGCCCTACCCACCGGGATACGGCGCCAAACGGCCTAAGCGGCTTCGCGCATCGCCTCGACCTCGCGGGCCTCGGCGAGGCGATTGAGCCCCTTCTCCTCGAGCTGCTTGACCTCGCTCGGCTTCAGCTCGAGGCGTCTGCCGGTCTCGCGAAGCGGGGTGGGCTCGTCGCCGTTGATGCCGTAGCGCAGCTGGATCACCTTGCGCTCGTCCTCGGGAAGGTCCTGGACAGCGCGTCGAATCGCCTGGTCGCGGAAGCTGAGGGCGACCTCCTCGGAGGGGCCGACGCGCTCGTCCCGGACGAACTCGCCCATCGATGAGCCGTCCTCCTCCCCGACCGGCCGGTCGAGGCTGGTCACCACCCGGGTCAGATCGCGGATCTCCTCGACCTGCGCCGGCTCCAGCTCGGCCTCCTTGGCGATCTCCTCGGTGGTCGGGTCGCGCCCGAGCTTCGTCGCCAGCTCACGCTCGGTCCGCATCACCTTGCGCTCGCGCTGGGCGACCTGGTTCGGCACGCGGATCGTGCGCTCCTTGGACTCCAGAGCGCGCTGGATAGCCTGGCGGATCCAGAAGGTCGCGTAGGTGGAGAACTTGTAGCCCTTGCGCCAATCGAACTTCTCGCTGGCCCGGATCAGGCCCAGGATTCCCTCCTGGATCAGGTCGAGCAGGTTGAGGTCCTGCCGCATGTAGCGGCGGGCGTTCGAGACGACCAGCCTGAGGTTCGAGTTGATCAGCCGTTCCTTCGCCTCGAGATCGCCTCGCTCGATCCGCTGCGCCAGCTCGATCTCCTCCTCCTTGGTCAGCAGCGGGTAGCGCCGCATTTCGTTGAAGAAGAGCTGCAGGGCATCGGTGGTCTGCTCGGCGAGCTCGCCGTTCTTGTAGCCGGCGGGCTCGTCCGCGTCGCGCCCGCAGTCGTCCTCGATCGGCAGGCCGGCGGCCTCGATGCGCTCGTGCACCTGACCTGCCTCTTCCTCGGAGAGGTTCATTTCCTGGACCAACGAGTCAACCTCCGAGAGATCGACGCACTCCGCCGGACGACCGGCCTCGATCAGGCCCTGGACGCGCTCCTCGACGGCTGGGTCGAGCTCAACTGCTGTCGGGTTCAGTTCCTCGGGCATGGTTACCGCCTATACAGGGTCGCAAACGAGTCCGGCCGCCGCCACTCGGACCCACTCAATCAGCTTCGCTAGTGTGCGCTATCGCGTTCGTCAGGGGAGGCGGATCGCAGGAGCTGGCGCCGGCAAGGAGGTCCGTTGAGAAGGGTCGCAAGCATCGTTACGGGTCGCCGCAGCAAGTGGGTGATCCTCGCTGTCTGGGTCATCGCGGTGTTCGCGGTGTTTCCGCTCGGCTCGAAGCTCGCCGACAAGACGACGGACGACACCCAGTCGTTCCTGCCGGCGAGCGCGGAATCGACGGAGGTCGTGAAGAGCCTCGATGACGACTTCGACCAGGGCGAGACCGATGATGCGATCGTCGTCTACCAGCGTGATGGCGGGCTGACCGCCGCCGATCAGCAGAAGATCGGCACAGACGCACAGAAGATCCAGGCGGCCGGGGCAGACAAGATTCGCCTCGTGGGGACCCCGCAGGTCCCATTCACGCCGGGAGCCGCGCCGAACCTCGTCTCCAAGAACGGGGACGTCGCCACCGCCGTCTACTCCACCCCCACCGACTTCGAGAACGAGGCGGATTGGGGGCAGGCGATTCGCGACATCACCCACGCCGACACGGCCGGGATGCAGGTATTCGTCACCGGCGGAGTCGGCTTCTCCACGGACGCCCATGACGTCTTCGAGAACCTCGACGCCAAGCTCCTGATCTCAACCGTTGTGCTCGTGCTCGTCCTGCTGGGCGCGATCTATCGCTCGGTGCTGGTCGCCCTCACCCCGCTGATCGTCGTCTTCTTCGCATATACGCTCGCACAGGCGTTCGTCTATCTGCTCGCCGAGTCGGGTGCGACGGTGTCAACCAACGCGACCTCGATCCTGATCGTGCTGATGTTCGGCGTCGGGACCGACTATTGCCTGTTATTGGTCTCGCGCTACCGCGAGGAGCTCCGGCGGATCGACGACAAGCATGAGGCGATGGCGAGGGCGGTCAGGCGCGCGGGGCCGGCGATCCTCGCCAGCGGCATGACCGTCGCGCTCGCGATGCTGGTGCTCTCTCTCGCCGACAACAAGGGGACCAGCTCTCTCGGACCGGTGTTCGCGATCGGCGTGGCGTGCGCGCTGATCGCCGGCCTGACCCTGTTGCCCACCCTGCTCACGATCTTCGGGCGCCGCGGGTTCTGGCCCCGTCGGAGCGTGGTCGCGTACGACCCAGGGCATCCAGCGGCGGGAGGGCAGGGGTTGTGGCGACGCTTCGGCGACCGGGTGCTGCAACGCCCGGTCCGTGCGCTGATTGTCACCGGCACGATCTTCATTGCAGGAGCGTTCGGGCTCCTCGCCTACAAGGTCGACTACTCGACCACGAGCTTTTTCAAGCATTCGGTTGAGGCCGTCGAGGGGTTCGACGTGCTGCGGGACTCCTTCCCCGCAGGAACCCTGGCGCCGACGACCGTGCTGGTGGACAGCGATAGCGGGCCGGTCACCCCCGCCGACCTCAGCGGCATCGCACGGAGGATCGAAGCGGTTCCCGGGGTCGCGTCCGCGCGGGACACCGGCATTCGTTCGACCGACGGCCAGATCGGGGAGGTCGAGGCGGTGTTGAGCAAGGACCCCTTGGACAAGTCAGGCCTGGACATCGTGCCTCGCATACGAGAGGCGGTCGCGAATGTCCCGAACGCGACGGTCCTGGTGGGCGGCACGAGCGCGATCA
>DATDJZ010000018.1:0-47349 GCA_036520315.1 Solirubrobacterales bacterium
ACGAAGCCGTGCTCGAAGCTCCACTTCGCCCTGCTCGGACACCTCGCCTCGTTGAACTCGTCGTGCCAGACGAGCTTCCCACCTTCGCTGTGGGGCATGCCCGGTCCCCCGGGGGGAGGCGCTTCAGCCGCCGCGCGGTCACCGGTCCCGTCCTCCTGGGATCTGGAAGCGGCGAAGATCAGGCCCACCCAGGCGAGCAGGACCAATGAGAGCAGCAAGATCGCGCCGTCGATGAGACGGGTGCCACTCGATGACCGGCGGTGCGCTTCCATGCGATTTCCCCCTCCCGTTCCTGGGAGGCGCTCAGTCCAGGCGTCCTAGCCGTTTGTACTACAAACAGGCAAGCGCCAGAACAGGCAAGAAGGTGACGCCCGGGGCGACCGGGACCGGCAATCAACGCCTGCCGGCCGCCCCCGTCGCTAGTCGGCTCTAGACGTCTTTCTCGATCGGGACGTCCACCAGGTTCCCCCACTCGGTCCACGACCCGTCGTAGTTCTTGACGTCGCCCTGGCCGAGCAGCTCGTGGAGGACGAACCAGGTGTGGGCCGAGCGCTCGCCGATCCGGCAGTAGGCGATGATCGGCGTACCGTTCTCGACCACGCCCTTGGACCGGTAGAGCTCGCCCAGCTCGTCGGCGGACTTGAAGGTGCCGTCCTCGTTGACGGCCTGCGCCCAGGGGACCGACGCCGCGCCGGGGATATGGCCGGCGCGCTGCGCTCCCTCCTGCTCGTAGCCGGCCATCGCGATCAGCTCGCCGGAGAACTCCTGCGGGCTGCGAACGTCGACCAGCTTCGTTCCGCTGTCGAGTGAAGCGAGCACCTCGTTGCGCTTTGCGCGGATCGAGTCGTCTCCGGGCTTCGCCTCGAAGCTCGCCTCCGGATGGGAGGGGACCTCGGTGCTGGTCGGCCGATCCTCCGCGATCCACTTCTCGCGCGGGCCGTTGATCAGCTTCACCTGGTCGTGGCCGTAGTAGCGGAAGTACCAGTAGGTGTAGGCGGCGAACCAGTTGTTGCGGTCCCCGTAGAGCAGGACCGTGTGGTCGTTGGAGATTCCGCGGCTGCCCATCAGCTTCCCGAACTCCTCCGGGCCGAGGAAATCCCGCTTCAGCTGATCCTGGAGGTCCCGCTTCCAGTCGAAGCCGATCGCTCCGGGGATATGGGCCTCGGCGTAGAGCGCCGGGTTCTCGTCGACCTCGACGATCCGGATCTCGTCGTCGTCCAAGTGATCGGCGACCCAGTCGGTCTCCACCAGCACGTCGTTTGCGTAGTCGGCCATCGCTTGCCTCTCTCTCATGGCTTCGAAATTAACTCTGTAATTCTGATCCGATTTTACCCACTTGCTCATCGGCGTCCCGGACCCGGCGCGAGGCGGCGGTGCCGGCGCTATGGTCGCCCGCGGGTATGGCGGAGAGGCGCAAGCCGACGGGTCGATCATCGTCGTCCGGCGAGCGGATCGGCGGAACGGCACCGAGCGCGGCCGACATCACCAACCTCGAGCCGATGGAGCCCTCGGAGCAGGCCAAGCGCCACGCGCCCTCCGACGTCGATGCGATGGGCCAGGACAAGCGCCGGGCCGTCGTCGGTCATTCCTACGGCCCGTCGGCCCGGAGCCAGATCATGTTCTTCGTCGCCGTCGGGGTCGTGGTCGTGGTCGTCGTCGGCGGCTGGCTGGGCCTGGTCGCGCTCTTCGACAAGCCGCCGACGCACTTCAAGGACAGCGCGCCGTGGTCGGCCACGCCGCCGAGCGCCGTGCAGGCCGCACAGCAGAACGCCAAGCCGGTCTCACCCTCCACTCCCTGCGGCGAGCCCGGGAACCCTTATCCGATCCCGCCACAGAGCCCCTGTGCTCCGCCGTCGAAGTCGAACGCCTTCCAGGGCAACTCATCCGGCGAGTAGGCCGGCGACTGCCTCGGCCGCGCGCGGGGCCCAGCCCTGCCGGCTTCGATCCTCGCTGAGCAGCGTCACCGGGATCCGCCACCTCTCCCCCGCTCGATCCACGATTCGCGCCCCCTCGCCGAGGCTCGCATCAGGGAGCGAACCCACCGCCTCGTAGACGAACCCCCTCACGGGGCTGTCGACCAGCTTCTCCAGGAGGCTCTCCAGCCGAGGACCGTGGACGGCCGAGGTCGCCTCCGGTCCCCCGGCGGCGGAGCCGAGCAGCCAGATGACCACGGCGACATCGCCGCAGAGCTCGAGCACGGTCCCCGGACGGTCCGGGTCCGCCGGCGCCGCCTCGAGCGCCGCCTCGCCGATCGCCTCCAGACCCTCGCGCCGCCGGCTCGTGCCGCGGACCTCCCAGCCGAGCTCCGCCAGCTCGACCCCCAGCTCGCGGCCGTGGCAGCCGCAGCCGACGATCAGCGCCCGGGCCAGGGCTAATCGCCCCGGGGTTCGGGCTCCGGCCCGTCGTCCTCCACGTTCGCGCCCGGCGCGAACGGCCCGCGGCCGCGCGCCCGGATCACCTGGTCCTCTCGGGCCTGGCGCTCGACGTCCTCCTCGGTGATCTCCGGGGCGCCCCGCTTGCGCCGGTATTCGTTCTGCGCCTCGATCATTTGGCGGACGTCGTCGATCTCGTTCTGCACCTCGACCTCCGGGGAGCGAGTCGGCTTCCAGTCGATGATGTCGGCCACGCTGTTCCGCTCGAAGGCGCGCGTCAGCGCAACCATGATCAAGAAGAGCAGGACGAGAAGCCCGATCGTGAGGGCAATGAGGACCATCTCCCTCCGGTGAGGCTACTCTCATCGGCCGTGCCCGAGGCCGTGATCATCGATGCCGTGAGGACGCCGATGGGCGGCTACCGGGGATCGCTCGCCGGGATCAGGCCGGATGACCTCGCCGCCCACGTGGTCGCCGCGGCGGTCGAGCGCAACGGGATCGATCCCAGCCTGATCGACGACGTCTACATGGGCGCCGCCAACCAGTCGGGTGAGGACAACCGCGACGTCGCCCGCATGGCCGCCCTCCTCGCCGGGCTTCCCGTCGAGGTCCCGGGCGTGACTGTGAACCGGCTCTGCGCCTCCGGACTGGAGGCCGTGAACCAGGCCTCCCGGGCCCTCCGCCTCGGCGAGGGGAACCTCTATCTGGCGGGCGGCGTGGAGTCGATGAGCCGGGCGCCCTGGGTGCTGCCCAAGCCCGAGCACGGCCTACCCCGCGGCGAGCAGACGCTCTACGACACGACTCTCGGCTGGCGGATGATCAACCCGCGGATGTCCGAGAGCCACTCGACGGAGTCGATGGGCGAGACGGGCGAGAACGTGGCCGAGAAGTACGGGATCTCGCGTGAGGATCAGGATCGGTTCGCGCTGCAGAGCCATCGGCGAGCCGTGGCCGCCACCCGGGAGGGCCGCTTCGACGAGCAGATCCTGCCGGTCGAGATCCCGCCTCGGAGCAAGCGGGAGGAGCCGCGCGCGTTCAAGGTCGACGAGGGGCCGCGCGAGGACACCTCGTTGGAGAAACTGGCGAAGCTCAGGCCCGCATTCCGGGAGGGAGGGACGGTGACGCCGGGCAACGCCTCGACGCTTAACGATGGCGCGGCCTGCCTGGTGCTCGGCACCGAGGAGACGGCCCGGGAGCTGGGCAAGGAGCCGCTCGCGCGGATCGTCTCGATCGGGGTCGCCGGCGTCGACCCTGCCTATATGGGGATCGGGCCGTTGGTCGCCATCCCCAAGGCCCTCGAGCGGGCTGGGCTGGAGCTCGGCCAGATCGATCTGATCGAGCTCAATGAGGCCTTCGCCTCCCAGGTCCTGGCCTGCGCCCAGGGGCTCGGGATCGACGAAGAGCGCCTCAACGTGAACGGAGGCGCCATCGCCCTCGGACATCCGCTCGGCTGCTCCGGGGCCCGCCTGATGACCACGCTGGTCTGGGAGCTGCGGCGCCGCGGCGGGCGCTACGGGATCGCGACCCTCTGCGTCGGGGTCGGGCAGGGCGTCGCGACGGTAGTCGAGGCGTTGCCATAGACGGCTTAGCCATCAACGGCGGCCATGTTTTAGGAAGCCGATCCAGCATCGGTCCACCGGCCGCCGGCGTGCAGCCTCCGATAGCCTCGCTTGGGCATGAGCGCGCCGGAATTGGCCAGTGTCGATGGACGAATTGCCGAGACCGGTGAGGCCCGGATCCCGGCCGACGACGACGGACTGCTCCGAGGCGACGGCGTCTTCGAGGTGATCCGCCTCTACCGCGGCACCCCCTTCGCTCTGGGCGAGCACCTCAACCGACTGGAGCGGTCCGCGGCGGCCATCGAGCTACCGATCGAGCGAACCGTCTTCGAGGAGGAGATCGCGGAGCTGCTCGCGGATTTCGGTGAGCACGAGGCCCAGCTGCGGCTGGTCGTGACCCGCGGTGGCCGCCGACTCGCCTTCACCGAGAACCTGCCGCCCTACGCCGATGCGGAGTCGACCAGCCTCGCCAGCGTCACCTACTCGCCGACGGAGATCCTCAACGGAGTCAAGTCGCTCTCCTACGCCGCCAACATGCAGGCGAGCCGCCTGGCGGCCGCGCGCGGCGCCGATGAGGCGCTGCTCGTCCGTCCGGACGGGACCGTGCTCGAGGCCCCGACCTCGACGATCTTCTGGGTTACAGCCGACGGCCGGCTGCGGACGCCAGCGCTGGACGTCGGGATCCTCGCTTCGATCACCCGGGACCGCCTGGTCCGCGAGCTGGATGTCGAGCAGGGCAGCTTCAAGCTCGAGGACCTGGAGGGCGCGAGCGAGGCCTTCCTCGCCTCGACCGTGCGCGAGGTCCAGGCCATCTCGGCGGTTGATGAGACAGAGTTGCCAGAATGTCCCGGCAGCCGCACCCAGGAAGCCGCCGAGGCGTTCTCCGCGATCCTCGATCGCGAGCTCGCCGCCTCTGCCTCGAGCTGACCCGAGTTGGATTTCCAACTGACAGACGAGCAGCGCCTGATCTCCGAGAGCGCCCGCGAGTTCTGCGACAAGGAGATCGCCCCGCGCGTGCGTGAGAACGACCGCGCCGGCCGCTTCGACCGCGAGCTCGCCTCGATGCTCGGCGAGATCGGATACCTGGGTGCCCCGGTCTCGGAGGAGTACGGCGGCCGCAGCCTGGACTACCTGAGCTACGCCCTGATCGTCGAGCAGGTCGGGCGCGTCGACTCGTCGGCGCGGACCGTGGTCTCGGTGCAGACGTCGCTGGTCGCGGGCTCGATCGAGCGCTGGGGCACCGAGGAGCAGAAGCGCGAGTGGCTGCCGCGGCTCTGCTCGGGAGAAGCGCTTGGCTGCTTCGCGCTCACCGAGCCCGACGCCGGCTCCGACCCGGCGGGCCTGCGCACCCACGCCACGAGGACGGACTCCGGCTGGACGATCACCGGTAACAAGATGTGGATCTCGATGGGCAACGTCTCCGATGTCGCCCTGGTCTTTGCGCAGACCGATCCGGGCAAGAGGCACAAGGGCCTCGCCTGCTTTCTCGCTCCCACCGCGAACGAGGGCTACAGCTCGCAGGAGATCCATGGCAAGCTCGGGCTGCGCGCATCCGACACCGCGGAGATCTCCCTCGACGAGATCGAGCTCGGAGAGGACGCGATGCTCGGCGATGTGGGCGATGGCTTCAAGGTCGCGATGAGCGCGCTCGACAACGGGCGCTACAGCGTGGCCGCCGGCTGCGTTGGGATCTGTGACGGCTGCGTCGAGGCGTCCGTCGCCTATGCGAAGGAGCGCCGGCAGTTCGGCGTGCCGATCGCGAGCTTCCAGCTGGTCCAGGAGCTGATCGCCGACATGATCGTCAAGCGCGACGCCGCCAGGCTGCTGGTCTACCGCGCCGGTGACCTCAAGGACCGCGACGTCCGCAACACGGTCGAGACGTCGATCGCCAAGTTCTACGCGACCGAGGCCGCCGTCGACTGCGCCAACGCGGCGATCCAGGTGCACGGCGGATCGGGCTACGTCGACGACTACCCGGTCGAGCGCTACCTGCGCGACGCTCGGGTGACCACGCTGTACGAGGGGACTTCCCAGATCCACAAGCTGATCATCGGCCGCGATGCGACCGGGATCAACGCGATGGTGCCTCCCACCGCGGAGGGGTAGGTGGCGGTCGAGCGGGTGGGGGTTGTCGGCGCCGGGACGATGGGCGCGGGGATCGCCCAGATCGCCGCGCTGGGCGGCTACGAGACCCTCCTCTACGAGATCGACGAGAAGCAGCTCCAGCGGGGGCTCGAGATGATCCGCAACGGCATGCGCCGCGGCGCCGAGCGCGGCCGGTGGAGCGAGGCGGAAGCGGAGGAGGCGCTCGACCGACTGCGCACCGACACGCTGATCGAGCTGCTCCGGGACTGCGAGGTGGTGATCGAGGCTGCACCGGAGGACCTCGACCTGAAGCGCAACCTGTTCGAGCGGCTGGCGTCGACCTGCGGGCCGGAGGCCGTGCTCGCGACGAACACCTCCTCCCTCTCGGTCACGGCCATCGCCGCGGCTGTGGCGGAGCCGCAGCGGATCGTCGGCATGCACTTCTTCAACCCGCCGGCGCTGATGGAGCTGGTCGAGATCGTCGCCGGGGACGAGAGCGGGGAGGCGGCGCTCGAACGCGCCACGGACGTCGGTAGCGGGATGGGCCGGACCCCCATCCGCGCGCGCGACTCGGTCGGCTTCGTCGCCAACCGCTGTGTCCGCCCCTTCTTCCTCGAACCGCTGCGGATGCTCGGCGAGGGCGTGGCACCCCACGACGAGATCGACCGGATCGTCCGGCTCGGTGCCGGACTGCGGATGGGGCCGTTCGAGCTCATGGACCTGATCGGGATCGACGTCAACTTCGCGGTCGCCCGCTCCTTCTGGGAGCAGTCCTTCGGCGAACCGCGCTGGCGGCCCAGCCGTATCCACCAGCGGATGGTGGCCTCGGGTCGGCTGGGGCGAAAGACCGGTCGCGGCTTCTACGCCTACGCGAAGGGCGAGCCTCATCGGCCGCGCGATCCCGACACAGAGGTTGAGCGCCCGATCTTCGACGAGGGCGAGCTCGAGCGGATCGCCGGGCCCAACGCATCCGCGGTTCTCGCCCGGCTCGGGTCGACGATCGCCAACGAGGCCTGCTTCGCGCTCGGCGAGCGGGTCGCCTCAGCGGAGGACATCAACACCGCCATGCGCCTCGGCTACAACTGGCCGGTCGGGTCCCTCGAGTGGGGCGAGCGTCTCGGCTGGAGCCGGGCGCTCGGGGTGCTCGAAGAGCTCAGGGAACTGCAGGGCGAGGCCTACCGGCCCGCGCGGCTACTCCGAGAGCGGGCTCGGGGCTAGCTCCTCCCGGCCCCAGCGGCGGCCCCGCCCGGGCAGCCGCCCCTCGATCGACAGCCAGGACCCGGCGAGGATCAGGGCGAGGCCCCCGATCGTCGCGACCGTGATCTCCTCGGAGAGGAACACGGCGCCGTAGACGATCGCGAAGCCCGGCGCCACGTAGCTGACGATCCACGCCCGAGCCGGGCCGACGGTCGAGATCAGCCAGAAGAAGACCACGAACGCGAATCCGGTACCGAGGAGGCCGAGGGTCAGGACCGCCGCCACCGGTCCGAGGCTGGGAAACGAGTCCGGCGGCGTCGCGAACGCGACCGGCAGCAGGAGCAGCGCGCTCGCCCCCGTCACCAGCCCGGACATCCCCACCGGTGCCATCCCGGCGAGCCTGTGCTTGACCAGCAGGCCGCCGATCGCATAACCGAGCGCGGCCGCGACAACCGCGAGGCCGCCGAGCAGCTCGGAGCCGCCGCCGCCCACGTCCACCCCGAGCAGCAGTCCCACGCCGGCGAAGCCGATCAGCACCCCGACAAGCCGCAGCCCCTGCGAGCGCTCCTCGTGGTCGACCCAGATCGCGAGCACAGCCGTCCACAGCGGGGTCGCGGCCACCAGGATCCCGGCGAGCGAGGAGCTGATCTCCTCCTCCCCGGCGGCGATCAGGAGGAAGGGGCCGGCGACCTGGATTGCCCCAACGAGGACGAGCCAGCCCGCATAGGGACGCGCCCCGGCCAGGGCGCCCTGGGCGGCGGCGATCGGGATCAGGACTGCCGCGGCCAGCGCGACGCGCAGGAAGGCGACCATCCCGGCCGAGAGGTCGCGGAGGCCGATGGCGATGAACATGTAGGAGGCACCCCAGATCGCCCCGAGCGCAAGCAGCCAGAACCAGGAGCGACGATCCATCTAGCCAAGGTAACGAGGGACTCAGCTTGGCCGTGAGGCCGCGATCACCTCGGCGCCCCGGCTGGGGACGTTGGTGATCGTCCTCCTCACCGGGTGCTCGGGCTCGCCGCCCACCGGGCGCAGGCTGCGCCGCGCGACCAGCTCCCGCAGGACCACGGACATCTCGAACTCGGCGAACGCGCCGCCGAGGCAGCGCCGGACCCCGCCGCCAAATGGGATCCAGGTGTAGGTCCCGGCGGGATGCTCGACGAAGCGCTCCGGGCGGAACCGATCCGGCTCGGGGTAGATCTCCGGCCGGCGGTGGACGAGGTGGATCGAGGGCGCCACCGAGACCCCGGCCGGCAGCAGCCGGCCGCCGATCTCCATCGGCTCGACCAGTTTGCGCAGCACCAGGGCGATCACGGGGCGAAGCCGCAGCGTCTCCTTGATCACTGCGTCGAGATAGGCGTCATCGCGATCGGCGATGCCGCTCTCGAGCCGCTCGAGCTCCGCCGGGTGGCGGGCGAGTAGCTCAATCGCCCAGGAGAGCGCGGTGGCCGTCGTCTCGTGCCCCGCCACAAGCAGCGTCATCAGCTCGTCGCGGAGCTCCCGGTCGCTCATCGGCCGGCCGTCTTCGTGGGTCGCCTGGAGCAGAAGCGAGAGGATGTCGTCCCGCTCGGCGAGATCCGGGGCGTCGCGCCTGGATCGGATTTCTTCGAACAGCAGGCGGTCGATTCGTTCGACCTTCCGCCGGAAGGGCGGGAATCGGCGCAGGCGCTCAGGGCCGAGCATCACCATGAAGATCGCCCTGCGCGGGCTGGCGAGCAAATTGAGCGTGTCTCGAAGCTCGTCGCGCAGCCGCCTCAGGCGCTCCCCCTCGTTTACCCCGAACACTGTCCGGAGGATCACTTCGAGCGTCACCGCCTGCATCCGCGGACGCATCCGCAGCGGGGCATCGGTGGGCCAGCGGTCGATCTCCTCGGCGGCCGCTCGCGCCATCACCTCCCCGTAGGCCTGCATGCGCTTGCCGTGGAAGGGCGGCAGCATGATCTTGCGCTGGGCCATGTGCTCCGGCTCGTCGAGCAGCAGGACCGAGTGCTCGCCGAGCACCGGCAGCAGCACGATGTTGGCGGCTCCGGCGTGAAGCAGGTTGGGATCGCCGGTGAAAACCTGCTTGATCGCCTCGGGGTCGGAGACGAACACCCAGGTCCCCTCGTATGGAAGCCTGATCGTGAACATGTCCCCGTAGCGGGCCTGGCATTCCTCGAGAGTCGGGAGCGGCCGCCTCCACCAGTGCCACATCGTCCGCGGCACCGACCAATCGGGCCCGGGTGGAAGCTCCGGCTTGGCGGCAGGCGGGGCGGTCGGCCGATCAGCAGTCGCGATACCCATGCTTGGGATTATGCTTGCCGACCTACCGCGAGGAGTGCAGGCCAAGGAAAGGGCGGCGGGATGGGTTGCGCGGGGCAAGAGAGGACCCTGAAGCGGGCGATCGTGCCGGCGTTGCCGGTTGCTCTGCTCGTCGCCGCCATCTGGCCCGGCGGCGCCTCCGCGGCCAACGATCTCGCCGTCCACGGCAGCGTCAACCAGGTCTATGTAACGAACGCCCAGCCCGGCACGAGTCTGCGGCTGCTGCGCAAGGGCAAGGTCGTCTCCAGAAAGCCCGTCGGGACCCTGGGCGGGGTCGTCTTCCGGAGGATCCCCACCGGCAAGGGCTACCGCGTTCGCGCCGCCGACGGCTCCCTTTCGAGGCGGATCGCCGTGATGTCGGGCCGGCCGCCCAAGGACACCTCGATCTACAACCAGACCCTGCCCGCGGGCGGCTACGGCTATGCCTACACCCGCGACGGGACCAGCCTGGCGCTCGACGTCCGGCTGCCGGGGCCCGCCGAGGACGGTCCCTACCCGACCTTGGTCGAGTACGCGGGCTATGGCTACGCCAACCCAGCTGGGGCGGAGAGCGGGATCAGCCAGCTCCTCAACCTGCTCGGCTATGCCGTCGTCGACGTCAACATGCGGGGCACCGGCTGCTCGGGCGGGGCCTTCGACTACTTCGAGCCGCTTCAGGGACTCGACGGCTACGACCTGGTCGAGACCGTCGCTCGCCAGCCCTGGGTCCTCCACAACCGGGTCGGGATGGCCGGGGTCTCCTACGGCGGGATCAGCCAGCTCTTCGTCGGCGCGACCAGGCCTCCGCATCTGGCTGCGATCACCCCGCTGTCGGTGATCGACAACACCGCGACGACGCTCTACCCGGGCGGCTTCCTCAACACCGGCTTCGCGCTGGAGTGGGCCGAGGACCGGGTCCATGACTCGAAGCCAGCTTCGCCAACCCAGGGCCAGGGCTGGGCCTACAAGCGCATCCAGGAGGGGGATGCGATCTGCAAAGCGAACCAGACGCTCCACACCGCCGCCGCAGACCTGATCGCAAAGATCCACCGCAACCGCTTCTACCGGCCGAAGGTCGCGAACCCCCTCTCCCCCGCGGCCTTCGTGCACAACATCCGCGTGCCGGTCTTCATGGCGTGCCAGTTCGAGGACGAGCAGACCGGCGGCCACTGTGCCAACCTCGCCGACCGCTTCACCGGGACGAAGCGCAAGTGGTTCACCTTCTCCAACGGCTTCCACATCGACTCGCTCGATCCCGAGACCTTCAACCGCTGGTTCGACTTCCTCGAGCTCTATGTCGCGGGCCGAAGACCCCAGTTATCGCCGGCTTCGGCAGGCGCCGCCCCGCTCCTCTACCAGACGATCATGGGCGTGCCTGGCGTCACGCTGCCGCCGGATCCGATCCAAAACCAGCCGAGCTACGAGGCTGCCCTGAACCTGTTCCAGAGCCAGCCCTCCATTCGGGTCCTGTTCGACAACGGAGCCGGGCGGGCGCCGGGTACACCGTATCCGGGCTTCGAGCGCTTCTTCAACCGGTTCCCGATCCCCAAGACCAGGCCGGAATCCTGGTTCTTCCGGCCGAATGGCCTGATGACGCGCAAGCCCGCCAAGAAGGGCAGGAAGGGCGGCAGCGCCGGCTTCACCTGGGACAAGGCAGCGCGCCCCGCGACCGACTTCGCCGGCACAGACACCGGCGGCGGCGATCTCTGGACCGCGCACCCGAATTTCGACTGGCGCCAGCCTCCGGCCGGCACTGCCGCGTCCTTCGTCACCTCGCCGCTGGGCAGGGATGCGGCGATCATCGGGGCGGGGGCCGTGCACGCCTGGGTGAGGACGTCGGTTCCGGACGTCGACCTCCAGGTCACGGTCTCCGAGGTGCGGCCCGACGGCAAGGAGACCTACGTGCAGAGCGGTTACCTGCGCGCGAGCTTCCGCCGCCTGGACCCGCGCAAGAGCACGCTGCTCGAGCCGGTGTTGAGCCTGCGCCGCGAGGACATCGCGAAACTGCCCAAGCGCCGTCTCTCGAAGCTGGTCATCCCGCTCTACTACCAGGGGCACATGTACCGGGCCGGCTCGCGTATCCGCGTCACGGTGAGCGCGCCGGTCGGCGATCAGCCCGTCTGGGCTTTCGCGGAGACCGTGCCCCAGCACAACGCCAGGGTGAGCATCGCGCTCTCCTACAAGCACCCGTCGCGCCTCATCCTCCCGCTCGTCCCGGGAATCTCGGCGCCGACGCCGCTACCGCCCTGCCCCGGCCTGCGAGGCGAGCCATGCCGGGCGTTCGGTCCGTAACGCCGGGCGGCTAGCTATCCGCCGAGAGCGCGAAGGGGCTGCCCTCGGAGTCACGGCAGATGGCCCAACGCTCACCAGGGTGGATCACTGAACCACCGAGGTCCTGGACGCGCTGAAGCGCGGCAGGAAGGTCGGCGACCGTGAAATAGGCCAGCGAAGCAGTGTCACCCGGACCCGATCCACGCTGATGCAGTCCCAGACGAAGGTCAGTACGGCTCGCCTCCCAGCCCGCCCCGGCTTCGCTGGGCCTTGGCGCGAGCACGGCGCCGAGTACGCCGCTCCAAAACCGCCGGGCACGCTCTGGATCGTCGGCCGGGAACTCGATCAGTGGGGCGGACACGTCTGTGAGTATCGGGCATCCGGTCGCGCGCAATCAGGGCCTAAGCGAGTAGCTCCTCGATCCGGTAGGTCTTCACGCCACCCGGAGTCTCGAACGTCACGTCTTCGCCGATCGGTGCATCCCGCAGCGCCCGCCCCGCCGGCGACTCCGCCGAGAGCTTCCCCTGCTTCGGATCGGCCTCCGTCGCCCCGACCAGCGTCCAGGTGTTCGTCTGGCCGTTGTCCAGGTCCTTCACCTCAGCGGTCCGGCCGAATGCAAAGACGCTCGCGCTCGTATCCGCCTCCACCACCACCGCCTTGCTGAGCCGCCCGCGGAGTCGCTTGATTCGAGACTCGAGATGCGCCTGGTCGTCCTTGGCGATGTGGTACTCGGCGTTCTCCTTCAGGTCGCCGAGCTCGCGTGCCGCCTTGATCCGCTTCGCCATCTCACGACGCCGTGGCCCCTGGAGCTCCTCCAACTCGGCGCGTAGCGCCTCGATTCCCTCGGCGGTGATCGGCTCTTCGGTCACCTGGCGGAGGCTGCGGCTAGGACGCCTCGACGGCCTCGATGATGGCGCCGGTGTTCGTGCCCCAGTGCTCCTCGGGGTCCGGCGGCATGTCGCGGAGATACCACTCGGCGTCGAGGGCGCCCTTGGTGCCGCTGCCGGCCGCGGTGACGGCCTGGCGGTAGGTGTGGTCGACCAGATCGCCGATCGCGAAGACGCCGGCGAGCTTCGTCTTTGTCGACGGCTCTTCGACCACCACGTAGCCCTCACCGTCGAGTTCGACCTGGCCCTCGACCAGCTCGGAGCGAGGCCGATGCCCGATCGCGACGAACGCGCCGCCGACGTCGATCTCCTTCTCCTCGCCTGACTCGGCGTGCTGCAGCCGGATCCGGGCGATCTTGCCGTCGTCTCCGGGGACGAACTCGACGGGGACGTAGGGCGTCAGGAACTCGATGTTCTCCGTGCGGCGAGCGCGGTCCTGCATGATCTTCGAGGCGCGGAACTCGTCGCGCCGGTGGACGATGGTGAGGTCCTTGGCGAACTTGGAGACGAAGATCGAGTCCTCCATCGCGGAGTCGCCGCCGCCGATCACCGCGACGTCCTGGCCCTTGAAGAAGGCCCCGTCACAGACCCCGCAGGTGGACACGCCGCTCCCGGCGAGCTCCAGCTCACCGGGGATGCCGAGTCGCTTGGGCTCCGCGCCCATCGAGAGGATCACGGCCTTGGCCCTGTAGGCGGCCTTGCCCACCTTGACGGTCTGGATCCCGCCGTCGCTGAGCTCGAGCTCGGTGGCGTCATCGGTGATGAAGCGGGTGCCGAAACGCTCGGCCTGGGCGCGAAACTCGCTCATCATCTCCGGGCCCATCACGCCGTCCTGGTAGCCAGGGTAGTTCTCCACGTCGGTCGTGTTCTGGAGCTGGCCGCCCCACTGGAAACCCTCGATGACGAGCGGCTCGAGCTCGGCCCGAGCGGCGTAGAGCGCGGCCGTGTAGCCGGCGGGACCGCCGCCGACGATGATCACGTTCTCGACTCGCTCTGTGTCAGTTGCCTTTTCGTTCATCTCGGTCCTTTCGGAGCCTAGCCAGAGCCTCGGTGGAAAGCTCGATACTTCACTTTTTATAGTACCGCCCCGCCCGCGAACGTTACGACCCGGCGGCCGCTGTCTCGGGTTCTCCCACCCCGATCTGCTTGGGCCGGTCGCGACCCTCCTCCTCCCAGCGATTCACCGTGTTGCGCAGCTGGAAGAAGGCGATGATCCCGGGCGGGATCGGGAGCCAGAAGGCGATTACGCGGTAGGTCAGCACTGCCGCGAACACCTCTGCACTGGGCAGGCCGAAGAGGACGAAGGCGCCGATCATCCCCGCGTCGACCGCCCCCACCCCGCCGGGAGCGAACGGGATCAGGTTGGCGAGCATCCCAAGGAAGAAGCCCTGGATGACGACGCCGAGCGGCACCGAGACGTCAAAGGCGTGGAAGCTCGCCCAGAGGATCGCGATGTTCGCACCCCAGAAGCCGACGGCGCCGCCGAATGCCATCAGGGCGGACCTGGGCTGGCGGACGAAGGTGATCGCCGTGCGCACGCCCTGCGCGAAGGTCGCGGGAACGGTGGCGAGTCGCCTGGCGACCTTGCCGAAGCGACCGGATGTGTGCCGCTCGATTCTGCGCTCGACGTCGTCCGGAACCAGGGTCATCAACAGGCCGACGGCGATCGCCAACCCGGCCAGGGCCGCTGGAATGAGCGTGCCGGATAGGGGTGCCTCGCCGGAGAGCACATGGGTCCTGAGCAGAACGCCGAAGACGACGAGCGCGGCGAGATAGACGGAGTAGAGAACCACGAGGAAGGCAACCATCCGGCAGATCGCCTGGCGCCGCTCCATGCCCGCCTTCCGGAGGGCCCAGTAGGCGAGCAGGATCCCGCCGGCGCCGCCCGCGGAGAACAGCCTGGTCGCCGCCAGGCCGGCCATCGTGATCTGGTAGCTCTCGCTCCATTCGAGGTGAATCACCCTCTCGCCGACGACACCGCGGAAGAGCGCGACGTAGGCGGCGAACATCCCGATGCAGAAGACGACCCCGAGAGCGATCCACAGTGGATCCCCCTCCCCGATCTTGTCGAGCGCGTCCTGGAGGTCGAAGAGCCTCGGTACCAGGACGTAGATCGCGACCAGCAGCAGGATGACCGCGATCGCGGTCTGGATCAGCCGCTTCGGGTTCGCGAAAAAGCTCGGCTCAGCCTCCCGGACCATTTCGCGGGCCATCTCAGGCTGTTCTGAAGCGCTCTGCGGGCGCTCCTCCCTCACCCTTGGGATGTTCGCAAACGGCGCTCCCGGAGCCAGGGGCGATTCAGGGCTGGGGATTTGCGATGCGCTCCAGCCGCTGCAGGCCGCGGCTGATCGCCTGCGCGAGCGGGTGGACAAAGCGCTCGCCCCGCCGCACCGCGATCACGATCGCCACCGCGGCGAGCAGGTCGATCAAGTAATGCTCGCCGAGATAGACGAGCGCGAAGCCCAGCGTCCCCGCGTACGCCCAGCCGAGCGCTCCCTCCGCCGGCCCGGTCTCGGCGAGCAGCATCGCGGCCATCAGCGAGGTGGCGAAGTGCAGCGACGGCATCGCCGCCCAGGGATTGCCACCGAGCGCGTCGTAGAGCACAGGCCAGGCGCGGCCCCACTCCTCCTCTCCCACCTCCTGCATGATCCGCCGCACCTTGGCATCGGTGTAGCCCTGCTCGGATGCCCACCACGGCGGCGCCGTGGGCACCGCCATGTAGACGGCGCACCCGATGTCGAAGACCGCCGACATCTGCCTGGCCGAGCGGGGGAAGTGCTCGGGGTGCTGGGTCAGGATCCAGGTGAGCGCTCCGTGGGGCTCCAGGAACCAGGCCCAGTGGATCCAGGAGAGGGCGCGGTCGAGCGCGTTTCGCCTGCCAAGCCCCACGAGGGCCCGCTGGAGCCGGACGTTGGGCAGCTCGCCAGCACCGATCAGCCTGTCGACGCGGATCGGGTAGCGGATCCGCAGTCGTCTCCGCGCCGCGTCCGGGTCGTCGTAAGGCAACTCGTGTCCCATCGTGAACATCCACATTTGGAGGGCGTACATGCCGGCGTCGCGGAGGCGGGTCCGCCTGCCGACGACCGCCAGCGAGGGCGGTCCCGCGGCCATGGCCGCCGCCGTGGCGGCGGCGGGGATCTTGAGCTTCCTGCGCACGAGCGGAACGGCGACCGCCGCGGCGAGGCCGGCCACCGCCGCGCCCTTCACCACTGCGGCCCAAGGCGAGGTTCGGCTCTGTGCACTGCCGTTCCTGAACAAGGCGGCGCGAGTCTAAGGGCCTGTACGGCTGGGGACCGGCTCTAAGGAGCCGCACGGGCGGTGCCGATACTCACGTGCGAGCCCGCCCGTCGTTGACTAGACCCGGGTGACCCGCTCCAGCGGGATCAGAAACGACTCGTAGGCGGCGCCGGTCGCCTGCTGCAGCCCGATCTCGCAGGTGCGGTTGCTGCAGATGTAGGCGTCGTACCGGGATCCACGAAGCTCGCCCGCCTCCTCAGCGGTGGCCGAGGCGGTCAGCTCCGGATGGAGCAGGCCGCGGTCGCCGGCCATCCCGCAGCAGGTTGCGCGAATCGGCTCGTGGACCCCGTCCGCGATCGCTGCGGCGATCGACCGCAGCTCTGGTTCCAGCCCGAGGTGGCGGGTCGAGCAGGTCGGATGGACGGTGACCGAGCCGAGCTTCTGCCGAATCGACAGGTTCGGCAGCAGGCGCTTTGCCCAGGTGACCGAGTCGAGGAGCTCGAGCTTGCCGTGGCGCTCTCGGTTCTCGTCCGTGAGGTTGTCGGCGACCTCGCTCGCCAGGCCGAGAGCGCAGGAGCTCGCGTCGATCACGATCGGCAACTCCCCCTCATCGCTCCAGCGCCAGAGCGCCTCGACGGTGCGGTTGGCCATCAACCGGGCGCCATCCGAATAGCCCTTCGAGGTCCACGGAACCGAACAGCAGTTGCCGGCGACGTCGTCGGGGATCCAGACGGGCATTCCGGCCCTGGCGGAAACCGCGACCATCGCCTCCGGCAGGTGCGGGCCCGCGCCGTTAGTGCGAGGGCGCGCCGCCAGGCGCGACCCGTTTGATGCTGGGCCGAAGATCCGATTCACGCACGCGGGCATATAGACGGCGGCGGCGCCATTACGTGAGGTCTTCGGCAATTGCGCCCGGGCGGGCGGCGGCATGTTGCGCGGCCAGGCGGGAACGAGTTCGTCGCTGACGAGCGCGCGGGTGGCGTCCGAGGCGGCACGCATCAGCGGCCCGGCGACCGTGCCCGTCTTGAGTCCCGCACGGGCCAGGCCCTCCACCTGCCTGAAGCGCTCGGCCACCTTTGTCGCCTGGCGCTGGGCGCGCGAGGTGTGCTCCCGTTCCCGAAATCCCTTGACCAGCTTGCCGGTGTCAATGCCGAGCGGGCAGGCGATCTGGCAGGTCCCGTCCGCCGCACAGGTCTGGATCCCGTCGTACTCGTACTCCTCGAGGAGGGCGCGCTGCACCGGAGAGCCGGCCGCCTGACGGGCCATCTCACGACGAATCACAATCCGCTGCCTCGGCGTCGTGGTCAGGTGGCGGCTCGGGCAGACCGGCTCGCAGAACCCGCACTCGACGCAGGCCGTCGCCACCTCCTCGATCTCGGGAGTCGTCTTCAGGTTGCGCAGGTGAACGCCGGGATCCCGGTTGAGCAGCACGCCCGGCGAGAGCACCCCGTCCGGGTCGGCGAGTTCCTTCACCCGCCACATCAGTTCGGTCGCCTTCTGCCCCCACTCCCGCTCCACATAGGGCGCCATGTTGAGTCCGGTGCCGTGCTCGGCTTTGAGGGAGCCGTCGTATTTGTTCAGGATCAGCTCGACCAACTGCTCCATGAAGGCCTCGTACCGCTCCGTGTCCTCCTCCTTGGAGAAGTCCGGCGTGAGCATGAAGTGGAGGTTCCCGGCCGAGGTGTGACCCGCGACGCCGGGCAGGAACCCGTGCTCGGTGAGCAGCGCCTGGATGTCGCGTGCCGACTCGGCGATCCGCTCGGGCGGAACGCAGACGTCCTCGATGATCAGCGAGGTGCCGGGCGCGCGGAAGCGGCCAATCAGCCCGTGCAGCCCCTCGCGGACGGTCCAGGAGACCTCGATGCGCTCCGGATCGCGGGTGAAGTCCGGAGGCTTGATCAGCTCGTGCTCCTTGAGGATCTCCTCGGCGCCCGCCACCAGCTCGTCGAGCTCACCGTCGGTCTCCGCGCCGAACTCGACCAGGAGCGCCGCGGAGGTGGGCGGCAGCTCCAGCCACTCCTGCGGCGCGCCGGCGATGTTCTGTGCGGCGACCATCAGGGCGGGGGCGATCATCAGCTCGACGGCGGTCGCTCCCGACTCGACCAGCGCCGGCACCGGCTCGGTGGCGGACTCGATGCCGTCGAAGTGGAGCCAGGAGACGGTCGTCTTAGGCGGCTGCAGCACCGTCTCGAGCACCGCCTCGGCGATGAACCCGAGCGTCCCCTCCGAGCCGATCATGAGGCGGCGGAGGATCTGGACCGGCTGGTCCTCGTCGAGAAACGCGCAGAGCCGGTAGCCCGTGGTGTTCTTGATCCGGAACTTGCTCCGGATCCGCGCACTGAGCTGATCGTCCGCGCGGATCTCGTCGCGGATCTCGGCCAGGCCCTTGGCCAGCTCGGGCTCGGCCTCGCCGAAGCGCTCCCCCGCATCCGGGGCCGCCGTGTCGATCACCGTCCCGGAGGGCAGCACGATGGTCATTGAGCGGACCGTGCTGTAGGAGTCGGCGACCACCCCGCAGCGCATCCCGCCCGAGTTGTTGGAGAGAACGCCGCCGACGCAGGCAATGTCGGTGCTGGCCGGGTCGGGCCCGAGCTTGCGGCCGTGCGGAGCGAGCACGCGGTTGGCGTGGCCGAGCACCGTCCCCGGCTTGACGCGGACGCGGGCCGCGTCCTCGAGGACCTCCACCCCGCTCCAGTGCCGCCGGACGTCGACCAGGATGCCGTCGGTCTGCGACTGGCCGTTGAGGCTGGTGCCGCCCGCGCGGAAGGTGACGGGGATGCCGCTGCGCCTCCCGTAGGCGAAAACCTTCGAGACGTCGTCGGCGTCGCGGGCCATCACCACCGCCTTCGGCAGCAGCCGGTAGGGGCTCGCGTCAGAGGCGTAGCGGACCAGGTCGATCACCCGGGTGAGGACGCGATCCTCCCCCAGCAGCCCGATCAGCTCGCTGCGCAGCGGCTCCGGGGTGCCGGAGGCCAGCTCGTCGGGGGCGCGGTCCTTCGCCGGCTCGTTTCCCTGCGGCGCGATCCGAGTGAAGTCCGGCGCGAGCAACTCCATGACCGCAGCCTAATCGCAGCCCCGCCGAGCGTCCCTCAATGCGCGCTGCAGGGGGTAGCGCGGGACGCTCGGCGCTAGAAGAGCGCCATCCCCGGCGCCACCGGGACCTCGACCAGCTCGGGCTTCCCCGACCCGATCGAGGACTCGAGCGCGCCGTGCAACTCCTCGCGGCCCGAGACCGACCGCGACGAGACGCCGTACGCCTCGGCGACCTTTGCGACCTCCAGCGCCGGGAGGTCGAGGCCGGGAGCTCCCTTGACCTCCTCGATATCGGCGAACCACTTCAGGATCGAGTACTCGTCGTTGCGCAGGACGAGGAAGGTCACCGGCACTTCGTAGGCGGCCGCCGTCCAGAAGCCGGTGATCGCGTATTGCGCCGAGCCCTCGCCGAGCACGCAGACGACCGGTCGATCCGGCTGCGCCAGCTGGACCCCGATCGCCGCCGCCAAGCCGAAGCCGAGGCCGCCGCCCGCGCTGAAGTAGTAGCTGCCGGGCCGCGAGAGCCGCAGCTGGTTACGAAACGAAAGCGTGCTGGACGGCGACTCGAGCACCACGATCCCGTCCTCGGGGAAGACCTGGGCGAGGGTGTTGTGGACCATCGTCGCGGTGAGCGGATCGGTCTCATCGCCGGGCGTCGGGTCCGGAAGTGGCTCGGGCTCCGAGCGGTCGGCCTCGCCCACCTCCTCGAGCAGTGCCCGTAGGGCGAGACCGACGTCCGCGAGGATCACGTCGCCCATCGGCGCCCGCGCCGCCTCGTCCGGGTCGCTGGTTATCGCCACCAGCGAGGCACCCTCGGGCAGGAAGGGTCCGGGGATGTAGGGGTAGTACGGGAACACCGAGGAACCGACGACGAGGATCAGGTCGCGGCCCTTGAGCGTCTCGGTGACCGGGCCGATCGCGGGCGGCAGAACGCCCTGGAAGAGGGGATGGCCCTCGGGGAAGCCGAGGCGCCCGCCGCCGGTAGCGGGCGAGGCGAACACGGGCAGCTTCTGCCTCTCTGCCAGGGTCACCGCCTCCTCCCAGGCCCCGGCTGCGTCGATCTCGGGGCCGGCCACGAGTATGGGGTTGCTCGCCGCGTTCAGCCTCTGGGCCAGCGTCTCGATCGCGGCGGGCTCGGGCCCCATTCGCGGCTCGGCGATGCGCTCGATCACGTGGCCGGATTCGGCATCGGCCTCCTCGGTCCAATCGTCCATCGGCAAGGAGACGAAGGCCGGGCCCTTGGGTGCGAGCGAGGCGGTGTGGATCGCCCGGGCGAGAGCGTGAGGGACGTCCTGGGCGCGCGGCGGCTCGAAGCTCCACTTGACGAACGGGTGGACGACGCGAGTCGCGTCACGATTGGTGAGGTTCGCCTGCATCGTGATCTGCGCGCGGACCTGCTGGCCCGCGGTCACAAGAAGCGGCGAGTGATTGGCCTGCGCGTTGAAGATCGCCCCCATGCCGTTGCCCACACCCGGGGCCGTGTGCAGGTTGACGTGGGTGGGACGGCCGGAGGCCTGCGCGTAGCCGTCGGCCATCCCCACCGCCACCGCCTCCTGCAGCCCGAGGACGTACCGGAAGTCGTCGGGGAACTCGGCCAGCATCGGCAGCTCGGTCGAGCCGGGGTTGCCGAAGATCGTCGTCATCCCGTGCTCGCGGAAGAGCTCGAACGCGACCTCGCGGACGGTGCTCATGGCCGGGACCCTATGTGGTTGCGGTCAGGGTGGCGCTTCTCGTTCGTCCGTCTAATGCCGGCTATCCGGGCGTCCATTGCCCTCAAGCTCGGGCACCGCACGCTCGACAGACAACGAAGGGCGTGGGGCACGGAGGCCGCGCGCATGACATGGAGGTCATCGTGAAAAACAGGACGAAGGCAATTGCGACCGCCGGAACGGCTGCGGTCGCCTACCTCGCGGCGCTCGCTCCGGCCGGGCAGGCGGCGACCGTATGCAACGAGGCGGAGAACTCCCATCGCGGCGGTTACGAGGTCTCCGGCGGGATCGTCGATCCAAAGCCCCCCGCCTTCCTGCGCGGCTCGCAGATGAGGGTGGGCAACGACGGCTCGCGCGGGCTCGCGAACGCGGCGGATCGCTCCCCGGCGCTGCGGCAATGCGCTTCCGGGGATGACGACGGGGGCGGCGGAGGCGACCTCCCCACCTGAGCTGCTTCCGCGGGGCTGCTCGGCTCAGACCTGAGAGACGTGCCGGGGCGCGGAGGGGGCCGTCGAGCCACGCCTGATCGCCTCGGTTCCGAAGCGTTCACGAATCTCGTCGATCGCGAGGTCCAGTGCCGGGTCAAGCCGCGGCTCCAGAGGCAGCTCGAGCTGGGCCTCGTCGCTGAGGTTGGCCACCGTGATCCCGAGCAGGGTGATGCCGCGACGCTCGATCAACGGCCTGGCCGCGGCGAGCAGCGCCCTCGCCGCAGCGAGGATGGCGCCGGTGCCGGCCGTCGGATGGGCGAGCGTGCGGGAGCGGGTCGCGCGCGAGAAGTCTGCGAACCGCATCCGGAGGGTGACGGTTCGCCCGGCTCGGTTCGCCGCTCGCGCCCGCCGGGTGACGCGGTCGACAAGCGTTACGAGCAGGGCGTCCAGCTGGGATCCGGACTTCCCGCCGCCCGCGAACGCGGACTGCGTTCCGATCGACCGCCGCCGCTTTCCCCGGCGCACACGACGCGGGTCGCGGTTGTGTGCGATCGCGTGCAGATGGCGCGCCGCGTGCCCGCCGAGGAACATCGCGAGCTCCATCTCGTCGCGGCGCCCGAGCTCCTCGATCGTGGTGATCCCGTGGGCGCGGAGCTTCTCCGCGGTGACGTCGCCGACCCCCCAGAGCGCCTCGACGGGGAGTGGTTTCAGGAACGCCATCTCCCGGTCAGGCTCGATGACGAGCAGGCCGTCAGGCTTGGCGGCGCGACTCGCCATCTTGGCCAGCACCTTGGTCCTGGCGACGCCGACGGTGACCGCCAGCCCCACCCGCTGCCGCGCCCGGCGCCGGAGCCGCTCGGCGATCTCGCGCGGGCTTCCTGAGATCCGCTCCAGGCCCCGGACGTCCAGGAAGGCCTCCTCCAGCGACATCCCCTCGACCAGCGGCGCGGTCTCCTCGAACAGGTCGAACAGCGCCCTGCTCGCCTCGGTGTAGGCGGAGAAGCGGGGAGGGACGACGAGTGCGTGTGGGCAGAGCCGGCGCGCCCGTCCACCGCCCATCCCGCCATGGATCCCGTAGGCGCGCGCCTCGTAGCTGGCCGCCATCACCACGCCCGCGCCGACGATCGTCGGGCGACCGCGCAGGCGCGGATCGTCCCGCTGCTCCACCGAGGCGAAGAACGCGTCGGCGTCGGCGTGCAGGATCGAGGCCGCCCCGGACACGAACATATGTTCGCATCAGCGCATGGCTGGATCAAGTTGATCCGACCGCGGCCGCGGGTAAGTTCGCCACGACTACCGGCCTTGGGGCAACGAAGGAGGCGAGATGGCTGCACCGCGACGTGACTTCTGGACGCCGACTGCCGGGATCCTGGCCGCGATCACGTTCCTCGTCGGAGTAGTGATGGTCTCGAACTCGCCCGACAGCGACGACAACAACGCGCAGATCATCGACTGGTACGCCGATCACGGGCATCGGGTCACGGTGATCGTCGGCGCCTTCATCCTCGCCTTCTGCGGCCTCTTCCTGCTCTGGTTCGCAGCGGGAGTGCGGCAGCGGCTTCGCGTGGCGGAGGGGCCGGAGGGACGGCTCTCGAACGTGGCGCTCGGCGGAGCGGTTCTCTGCATCGGCCTCCTCTGGGCGGGCGCCTCGCTGCTCGCCGCGATCCCCGCCGGCCAATCGCTCGGTGGCGCCAACGCGCTCACCGTGTCCGACGTCGGCCGGTACCTGCCCCAGGCCGGATTCGGCGCGATCCTGCTGTTCGGGATGTTCGGGGCCATCGCCCTGATCGACGCCACGTCCGTGGTGATCTGGCGGACCGGCGTGCTGCCCCGCTGGCTCGCCTGGCTCGGCTTCATCTGCGGCGTCGTGCTCTTGTTCGGCGTCTTCTTCCTGCCGATGATCGCGCTGCCGATCTGGCTGATCGCGGCGAGCATCGTCCTCTACCGCCAGCCCGCGGGCACGACTGTGGGCTCCTGAGCTGAGTGGGGCACGGCGGGTCAGCTGGCGGCTTCGGCCGCGAGCACCCGCCGCTCCGCCAATCCGCCGAAGTCGACCGGCCCCGGCATGAGCCGCTCGGGCGGCGGGATCTCGATCCCGATCGCCGCCATGCGGCGCTTCAGCGCCTGATAGGCGAAACCGTAGATCTGCGATGAGTGGTGTCCGTAGGAGACGAAGTCGGAAGGATCGTCGGCCTCCGGCGGGCAGAAGACCTCGGCCGCTTCGGGCAGCAGCTCCTCCAGCCGCCTCACGATCACTCGCTTCATCTCCGGGCGCTCGTCGCAGACCTCCTTCAGGAAGCGCACGCCGAAGGCGATGTGGCGATGCTCATCCTGCTCGACCAGGCTGAAGCCCTTGTTGAAGCCCGGATAGAGGTCGTGCTCAGCGGTGTACCCGATCATGATCCGCTGGCCCGGCATCGCCAGCACCCCCTCCGTGACCATGTGGTAGGTGACGATCCCCTCGACGAAAAGCTCGAGGTCGTCGGGCCGGTCCTTGATCCGATTGGCGATCTCCCGCAGTGAGTCGTCGAAGAGAAAATGCCACGGGCCGAGCATCCGGTCCTCGATCTCGTCCAGCCGCTCGCGGAAGCTGCCGGACTCGAGCCCCATCACCTCGTTCGCCCAGCGGTCGAAGAAGACGGCGTGGCGCATCTCGTCGACGAGCTGGGTCGCCAGGAATGCCTCCACCTCCCCGCTCGGCGCCGCCAGCAGGAACGGCGCCAGATCCGCGGTAACGCGCTCCTCGCCGACGTAGAAGCTGCCGACGCTGAAGGCGGTGTGTCGTTGCGCCTCTGCCGGGGTCACCAGCCAGTGCTCGCGGTCGACGGAGAAGTCGAGCTCGTGGGCCCGCCAGTTCTGGCGCTCCCAGAGGGCGTAGAGCTGCTCGTAGCTCATCAGCCCGCCCCTCGGACGGTTGGATTCAGCGGGGTCGCCGGAGTCCGATGAGGCGCCGTTGGCGGTCACCTTGCTGCCCCAGCTGCCGGCGTTCTCGGCCTGCCGGCGGCGCTGGCGCTCCTCGCGCTCGAGCTCTGGGCCGTCGATCCCCTCGGCGCGGTCGATCCAGCGGCCGAGTCGGGTGACCGGGGGGATGGCGCCCTCGACTTCGGTCTTGCCGAGCCTCATCGCGTCGGGGGGCGTCAATTCTCCGGAGAGCAGCGCGAGCCAATCCGAGTAGCGGATCCGAACGATCGCATCGGCGTCCTCCCCGGCTCCCCGCTCGACCCGGACCCGGCCGTCGTCGACCTCGACCCGCCAGGTCCCGCCCTGATCGCCGACCAACTGGTAGACGATGGCGAAGCGGTGCCCGCGCGTCCACTCCGGCTCGATCGCGTAGGGCAACGAGCGGAAGACGAGGTCGGGATCCACCGGATGGCCGAGGCGGGCCAGCTCGCGCGGCCCCGCGTCGGTTGCCAGCCGCCGGAGGGCGAACGCCTTGCGGCGTCGGCCGCGAAGCTTCAGCCGCCCCCGTGCCAGCGGTGCAACCGGGTTGCGGCCGGAGGCGACGCGGGCGAGGGTCTCGGCATCGGTCGAGATCGCGAAGGCCTCACCGTTGAGGTCAGCGCCGGCCAGTACCTCCGCCACCTTGCCCCTGCCCCCGAGCGAGCTCACCGTCCAGGCACCGAGGCCGTCGAGCTCGAGGCGATAGCTCAGCCCGTCGGGGAGGCTCCCCGCCGCGGCGGGCAGGGACTGGACGATCAGTCGTGCCGCGAGCTCCGGGTCGGACTCCGCCATCCGGCGCAGCGCCCGTTGTGTCGTGCCGTCAGAGGTGTTGCCGTTTCGCGCCATCCCTCTTCCTCTCTCGGGTCCTACCAGCGGCGATTCTGTCAGACGACGGGGCAAATTTGGCCAGCCAGCCAGTCAGGCTGGACCGGGCGTGACGAACGGGCGAGTTAATAGACTCACGCCGCCTTGCTAGCCCTCCTGAGCCCTCCCGGCGGCCACTCGCCGAACGCGGACGATCTCAACACCCTCTACTGGGTGATGCTGGTCGCGGGCATCGTCCTGCTGATCGCGATCAACGGGGGCCTGATCGCGCTGGCCATGCGCTTCCGGTCGGCGCGCGGCCGGCAACCGCGACGGCTCGTCGTGCGCCGCCCCGCGCAGTTCGGGACGGCCGGGGTGCTGGCGGTCCTCGCGCTCGCGGCCTTCGTGGTCGGGGTGATCGAGACCGACAACGCGAAGAAGGTGGAGGCGTCCGGCCCCGACGGGCTGCAGGCGGCCTCGCTGATCACCGCACAGCGAGGACTCACCCTTCCTGTCGGCAAGACGGCGCCGCTCGAGATCAGAGCCTGCGGCCAGCAGTGGATCTGGCGCTACGAGTACCCGGACGGCACCTACTCCTACTACGAGCTCGTGGTCCCGGTGGACACCGCGGTCGTGCTCAAGCTCTGCTCCACCGACGTAGTTCACCGCTGGTACGTGCCCGGCCTGAGCGGCAAGTCCGACGCGACTCCAGGGGAAAGCAATCAGACCTGGTTCAAGGCCGATCAGGAGGGGATCTACGACGGGGCCAGCTACGCCTTCTCAGGCGCCTCCTACGCGGTGATGCGGACGCGGGTTCGGGTGGTCGACGTGCCGACCTACCAGGCCTGGCTCGAGCAGCAGGCGGCGGGGATCCAGGAGGCGCAGAACTTCGTGCAGCAGGTGAACGGGGAGACGGGCTGATCAGCGACGCGAGGACACTCGCCCCGCACCGGCCCGAGCTGGTCACCGAGGGGCCGTCGCCGTCCCGCCCGCGCTGGCTGGAGATGGTGATGAGCTCCGACCACAAGGACGTCGGTCGAATCTACATCGGCGCCTCGCTCTCCTTCCTGGTGCTCGGGATCATCGCCTTCCTGCTGATGCGCCTACAGCTGGCGGTGCCGGAGAACGACCTGATCGAGCCGGTGACCTTCAACCGCCTGCTCTCCGTGGGCAGCGCGACGCTGATCGTTCTCTTCGCCCTGCCCTTCGTCTTCGGCCTCTACACCTATGTCGTCCCGCTGCAGATCGGCGCGCGCTCCCTGGCCTTTCCCCGGCTGGCGTCTCTGTCGCTGTGGCTATTTGTGCTGGGCGGCGCCCTTCTCTACGTGTCATTCGTCTACACGCCGCCCGAGGCGGGCTTCAACTCCTGGCCGCCGCTCTCGGACACGGTCTTCATCTCCAACAACGGCGTCGACGTCTGGGTCACCGCGGTCGGCCTCACCGCGCTCGGCCTGGTGCTCCAGTCGATCAACCTCGCCGTGACGGTCTCGAAGCTGAGGGCTCCCGGCCTGGCCTGGCGCAGGCTCCCCACCTTCAGCTTCTCGGCGGCAGTGTCGAGCTGGACGATGATCATCGCCGGCACGGCGATGGTCGCGGCCATGGTCATGCTGGAGATCGACCGCCACTTCGGCGGCGTCTTCTTCGACCCGGGCGAGGGCGGCGCGCCGCTCTACTACCAGCACCTGACCTGGATCTTCTTCACGGGCTGCTACCTGGTCTTCCTGCTGCCCGCGATCGGGGCGATCTCGGAGATCCTGCCCGTCTTCTCCGGCAAGCCGCTGCTCTCGCGTCGGGCGGTGGCGGCCTCAATGGCCGCGATCATGCCGCTGGGGCTGCTCGCCTGGATGCAGAACATGATGAGCGCCTCGATCCCGATCGGCTGGCTCTACGGCGCGATGCTGATGGCGCTTCTGCTGGTGATCCCGATCGGAGCGGTGTTCGTCAACTGGATCGGCACGTTGGCCGGGGGCGTCCTGCGGATGCGGGCGCCGTTGGTGTTCGCGCTGGCGGCTATCTCCACGCTCAGCTTTGGCCTGATCCTGGAGCTGATCCAGAGCGTGATCCCGGTCAACTGGCTGCTCGCGGACACCACCGTGTCGACCGCGGCAAGCGGCTACGTGCTGGTCGGTGGGCCGGTGCTCGGCGGGTTCGCCGCCCTCTACTACTGGTTCCCCAAGATGACCGGCCGTGTGATGGGCGAGGGACTGGCGAGGTCGTCCGCGACCCTGATTGTGCTCGGCGCCCACGTCACCTTCATCCCCCTCTTCCTCGCCGGCCTGGAGGGACAGCAAGTCGACATCTTCAAGTTCTTCGAGGCGAGCGACGCGATCAACTCCATGAGCCTCAACGCTTACAACCTGATCGCGACGATCGGCGCGTTCGTTCTCTCGCTCGGTGCGGTGCTGACGATCTCCAACGCGTACCTCTCGCTCAAGAGCGGGGTGCGCACCGGGCACGATCCTTGGGGCGGCGAGACCCTCGAGTGGTTCGCGACCTCGCCGCCGCCGCCTCACAACTTCGACGTAGTCCCGGACGTCCGCAGCGACGAGCCGCTGCGCGACATCCGCGAGGCGGTGAGGCGCCGCGACGCCTCCCGCGCCACTCCGGCAGAAACGCGCGAGCCGGTAGCCTGACGACATGGCCGGACCCGGTGCCGGCGGCGGCGGTGCAGGGCTCCGCCGGTTTCGCCGCCTGGCAGATCTGACTGCGCTTGTCACCTTCCTGCTGATCATCGTCGGCGGCGTCGTTCGGGTGAGCGACTCCGGGCTGGGCTGCGGTCCGGGCGGCAGCGGAACCAAGGGATGGCCGCTCTGCGGAGGCGATGTGGTCCCGCTGGTTGGCGACGAGAACACGTTCATCGAGTTCTCCCACCGGCTTCTGGCGGCGGTCGTGGTGGTCCTGATCGCGCTGCTCTGCTGGCGCGCGTACCGCGATCTGCGGAACCGCAACAGCTGGGCGTTTCGTGGCAGCGTCGCCGCCGGCCTGCTCGTCCTGGTCCAGGCGGGGCTCGGCGGGCTGACGGTCGAGCACAGCCTCAAGGACGGGCTGGTGGCGGCACACCTGGGCACGGCGATGATCCTCTTTGGCCTGCTGCTCTGGCTGAGCTACAAGGCTCGCTCCGAGGCGGCTCTCGAGGGCGACCGGCCGGTGCGCGAACCGGTCCGGGGCCTGAAGCCATACGCGGTGACGGCCGCCGTGCTGCTGCTCTGCGCGATCGTCGCCGGCGGCTACATGGCGGGGACCGAGGAGCGCGGCGTCAACGAGGTCGGCCCGAACATCGCCGGGGCTCATCTCGCCTGCGGTCACCAGTTCCCGACCTGTGGCGACGGGAAGTTTCTCCCGTTCGGCAACAACAGGCTTACGGACATTCACCTAACCCACCGCGTCTTCGTCTATGCGGCGACGCTCGCGATCATCGTGCTGCTCAGCGTGGCCTTCGCCCGGGGCTCGCGCGACCGGCTTCTCGTCCTCGCCGCCCTGCTCCTGCTCGGCCAGGTCCTGCTCGGCGGCATGAACGTCTGGCTCGGCGAGCACGCGGCGCTGATCGTCGCGCACCTCACGGTCGCGACTCTGCTGTGGGCGGCGGTGATCTCGATCGCCTACCGGCTCGCCTGGCTCCCCAGTCCGGCGCGCTCGGACCCGCGTGCCCCGCGAGCTGAGGCATCGGCGGCGCCGGCATGAGCGTCCATCTCGGCACCCGGCAGGGACGCGTCGGCCAGCGGCGGCGGCCCGGCGGCGGCCACGTCTCGGTCACGCCGAGCGACGCGCGGACCCGCACCATGCGCGCGGCGATCGGGGTGGCCAACGACTACGTCACGCTGACCAAGCCGCGGATCATCTCGCTGCTGCTGCTCACCTGCGTGGCGACGATGTTCGTCGCGGACCCGGGTGGCCCCGCCCTCTCCACCATCCTCTGGACCTGTCTCGGCGGCTACCTGGCCGCCGGCGGCGCCGGAGCGATCAACCACTACATCGAGCGGGAGCGCGATGCCCGTATGGCCCGGACGAAGGGGCGGCCGCTGGCGAGCGGGCGGATCGAGCCGCGGCGCGGCCTGCTCTTCGGTTCCACCCTCGGCGTGATCGCGGTTGCTCAGCTGGCGATCACCGTGAATGTGCTGACCGCCGCCCTCGCCGCCGCAGGGCTGCTCGGCTACGTCTTCGTCTACACGCTCTGGCTGAAGCCGAGAACGCCTCAGAACATCGTCCTGGGCGGCGCAGCCGGCGCGATGCCTCCGCTGGTCGGCTGGGCTGCCGCCACCGGCGGCCTCACCGCGCAGGCACTCTGGCCGTTCGCGATCGTCTTCTTCTGGACCCCGCCGCACTTCTGGGCGCTATCCCTCCTGATCTCCGACGACTACGCGCGCACCGGGGTGCCGATGCTCCCGGTGGTCCGCGGTGAGACGACGACGCGCCATCAGATCGTCGCGTACGCGCTGCTCCTGGTCGCGGTGACCATAGGGCCGGTGCTGACCGGCTTGTTCGGCGCCGCCTACCTGATCGCCGCGCTCGTGCTCGGCGCCGGCTTCATCGGCCTCGCCCTGGTACTGCTGGCGCACCCCTCCCGGCAGGCGGCGCGGCGGCTCTACCTGAGCTCGCTGGCGTACCTGGCGCTGCTCTTCGTGGCCATGGCCCTCGATCGCGCGTTATAGGCTTCCCGCCGTGGATCGCGAGCGCGCCAGAGCAACCATCAAGGCGGGAATGGTGACCGCCTCCCTCGCCTTGCTGGTCTTCGGTCTGGCCTTCTACGTCGCGATCCTCTATCTGCGATGAGCCAGCCGCCGAAGCCCACCGAGTCGATCTATCTGCCCCGTGCGACCGTCTTTCCGGCGCTCCTCGCCTTAGGGCTGGCGGCCGTGATCGTCGGGCTCTACGCCTGGTGGCCGTACTCGGTGATCGGCGCCTTCATCGCGCTCGGCGGGCTGATCGGGTGGCTGCGCGCCAACAAGGCCGAGATCGCGCGCATGCCCCGCGAGCAGCACACGGACACGGCGCCGATCCCGCTCTCGGTGTCGATCCCCGAGGACTGACTCCCTACGGCGGCGACATGGACGAGGTCGCGCCGACCTCCGTCCAGCAGCGGACGATGTCCCGCATAGAGAGCACGCCGACGAGCTCGCCGCGGTCGACGATGACCAGGTGGCGGATGCTGCGCCGCACCATCTCCTCGGCTGCCTGCTCGAGGCTCCAATCGGGCGCGGCGGAGATCACGCTCTCCGACATGTGATCGGCGACCTTCTCGGTGTCCGGGTCCTTGCCGGTGCCGACGGCTTTCAGGATGTCGCGCTCGGTGATGATCCGGGGCGCGGGCGATTCATCGTCGAAGACGAGCGCGGCGCCGGTCCCCTTCTCGGTCATCTTGGTGGACGTCTCCCGCAGGGTGTGGCCTGGCCCCACTGCCAGCACCACGCTCGACATCCCCTCGCGAACCTCCACTCGACCTCCTCTCCGACGGCTCAAGTGCCGTTCCGCTCAAGCTTATCCCACGCCTGGTGACGTGCCTAGCGCTCAGGGACGACATATAGGATTCCGGCCCCGATGAGCACCACCAGAAACGGCGGCCACAAACACCGTCGCCGAATCGATGGACGGGCGATCTGGGTGATCGCCACGATGGCCGCAGCCGCGGCCGTCGTCGGCCTGACGGGCTGCGACCTGGGCCCGAAGCCCGATCTCGCCAGGGGCCAGCAGCTCTTCACGCAGAGATGCGGCAGCTGCCACACCCTGACCGGCGCGGGAACCAACGGCACCGTCGGTCCCAATCTCGACTACGCCTTCAAGGCGGCGCGGGCCAGCGGCCAGGACCCCGACACCTTCGAGGGAGTGATCAAGGCGCAGGTCGAGTTCCCGCGCCCCGCGACGCCCGAGCAGACCGACGTCTACATGCCCGCCAAGCTGGTCGAGGGAGATGAGCTGAACGACGTCGCCTCCTACGTCGCCAGCGTCGCCGGCGTGCCCGGCATCAAGCCGCCGGTCTTCGCCCCGCCGCAATTCTTCGCCACCAACTGCGGGGGCTGCCACACGCTCGCGGCGGCCGGAACGACCGGCACGACCGGGCCGGACCTCGACGACGCGCTGAAGGGCATGAGCGCCCAGCAGATCTCCCAGTCCATCAGCGACCCGAACGCCGTGATCACGCCGGGCTACCAGCCGAACGTGATGCCCCAGAACTTCGGCCAGACGCTCCAGCCCGATCAGCTCCAGGCGCTTGTCTCCTATCTGCAGACCTCCACCGGTGGCGCCCCCGCTGCCGGGGGCGGAGGGGGCGGAGGCGGCGGCAAGAAGTAGCCGGATTCAGCCCTAGCGCTCGGCCGGATCCGAGCCGTAGCGGCGCCAGTCCTGGATCAGGTTCCACGTCCGCCAGAGCCCGATGGCGACAAAGATCACGCCCACGATCGCGCCGGCGAGCGACGAGATGAGAAGCGCGACCGCGATCACGATCGCCGCTGCTACGGCGAACATGATCAGAACGCGGAACATGTCCGACTCCCGCCTCAGCGGGTTGTGCGGCCTCTGGGTCGGCGTCTCGTTCACGTTTCCCGATCTTCGCAGGCTCCGATCGGTCGAGACCTAGAGCGCGGCCACCGCCTCTTCCGCGGTGGTGAACGCCTCCCGCAGAGTCAGGGTGCCCTCAGAGTTGAATCGGTAGACCCGTACGTGTGCATCTCCACCTCCACGCCGCTTTCGCGACCGCGCCCCCAGAGCCGCTCATCCACGACAATCGCGTCCTCGCTCTCGGCGAGGACCTCCGCGAAGCTGACCTCGAACTCCCGCCACTCCGCGCGGACCGCCTCCATCCAGTCGTCGAGCGCATCCGGTCCGCGGTAGACGCCCTCGATGCCCGGAAAGATTCCGGTCGTTCTCCACTCGACGTCCTCGGTGATGATCTCGCGCGCCTCGGTGAGGTCACCACGGTTGAACCCGTCGTAGCCGATCTGGATCGTCTCTACGTGCCCTCGCGGCACGGTCAGGCTGCAAGAGGACGTGGACGGCGGTGAAGACTGCTTTTGCGTGCCCCGCGCCAGGCCGCGACCTAGCCAGGTGCCGCCGCCCGTTCGTCAGCCTCTTTCCTCGCAAGGGCGGCGTCGAGCACCGCGTACTCGGCTTCGTCGATCGCGGCATACGCATAGTCAACCGCGAACGACGCGTCAGCTTCGGCCTGATCGGCGTACTCCTGAGCCCGATCGGTGTCGTGCTCTGCCCTCCTGCGATCAAGGTCCTCACGAATTGCGGCGAGGTGTTCGTTCCACGACCGCTGCACGTCGTGCCACCAGGCGGAGATCCTGCCCTTGCCCGCGTCGGCTGACTCGCGCAGGCCGTCAGCCTGGGCCTGAGCTGTTGCTCTCGCGTTCTCCACGTCCTGCTGCAGGTCGTCCTTGGCCTTGGCTTGTGCGGCTGCAGCCCGGTCTTCTGCTTCCTTGGCTCTAGCTGCCAACTTACTCAATTGGTCTGATGCGGCCATTTCGTCCTCTCCATTTCTCCTACCCCGTGCTCGGACCATACTCTTCAGCGGGGGTCGTTCGAAGCCGGCGAGCGGCTGGCCCCGTCGCCGGGGCCTGCAAGATCGCGGACCTCCTTCGTCAGGGACAGGATCTGCTTCGAGATGCTGATCAGCTCGACGTTCTGCTTGTCCTCCTCCTGAACCGTCTTCCACTGCTGATCGGCGATCACCTGCCGCCTGGCGTCCGCGCGGTTCTGGGAGATCATCACGAAGGTCGAGAGGAAGATCGCCTCGAGCGAGACGATCATCGTCAGCAGGCCGAACGGATAGTCCTCCACCCGGAAGCCGATCCAGCAGCCGAACCAGATGATGTGGATGTAGACGAACAGCATCGAGCCTGAGAAGGCGGTGATCTTGTCCGCGATCCGGTTCTGTCTCGCCTCGGCGCGCTGCTGCTCGCGCTTCAGCAGTGCCGGATTGATCGGGGGTTCCAGCTTGGGGACGGGAGCGAGGAAGCGGCGCAGCCGCTTGCCCGGCGTCTTGCCGTTGTGGCTTGGATCGGCAGCTACATGTGATCGGGGATCGGTTGGCATCGGGGCTCCTCCTAAGTGGGGCTCAGAGCCTATTCCCAGCCTTCTAGCCCCAGCGAAGAAGCCGCTTTGGACGCAGGCGGAACTGGAGGACGTAGAAATGCCGCCGACTTCTGGCTTGCCGTCCAACTGGACGACCTGCGCGACGAGCAAGGGGCACTCGACTCGGCCAAGATCAAGGCAGCCCGTGACCGCGTTCTGAAAGAGCATCCGCACTGGGCGCGAGCCAGCACCCGACTTTCAATGCAGGTGCCCGGGCAGTCGGAACCCGAGGCCGGGTGTGAGTTTCGGGGAGGCCGTCAAGAAGGCGGCGGGTTAGAGGGCCTCCCGCTCGCCCCACCCCGCCGCGAGATACTGCGTGGGCGATGTCGGAGGAGAACGTCGAGCTGGTGCGTAGGGCGATCGCCTACGAGTACTACGGGGTCGGCGACCGCGCCGAAGCGGAGGCGATCTTTGATCCCCGGGTCGTGCTGAATCCGATCGACGAGGCAGCGTCTTCCGGCTTTGATGCGATGCGAGCCGACATGGAGCGGTGGGCGAGCGCCTTCGACGAACTCAAGGTGACGATCGAGGAAATCATCGACGCCGGGGATCAAGTCGTCGTGGTCGCGTATCACCGGGGGCGAGGCCGGGAAAGCGGGGTCAAGGTCGATACCCGCTTCTACGAGGTCTTCACGTTGCGCGAGGGCAAGGTCTGGCGTGTGGATGAGTACACCGAGCGTGACGAAGCCCTCGAAGCCGCCGGACTGTCGGAGTAGGCGATGTCGGAGGAAAACGCCGAGATCGTGCGCGCGCAGATCGACGCTTACAACCGCGGTGACTACGACGCCGCGCTCGCCGCTTTGGGCGAGGAGGTGGAATGGCACGTGCCTGGCGTGGCGGCTCTCGATGCTCCGCAGTCGGGCGTTGTTCGAGGGCGAGCCCAGGTAGCTGAGCAGTTCGCCCGATGGTTGGAGGCATGGGAGAGCCATGCCTTTGAGGTGACGGACGCACGCAGTCTGGGAGAGGACGTGTTCATCGCGGGCTTCCAGGTTGGGCGTGGCCGACACAGCGGCCTCGACGTCCGCGTTCCGACCTTTCACGTGTTCACGCTGCGCGATCACAAGATCGTCGCCATGCGGGCGTTCGCCGAGCGAGCCGAAGCCCTCGAAGCCGTCGGGCTGCGGGAGTAGGGCGACCGTTCGCCCCCTTATCGTTTGAGGCGAGCGGTTAGGCCCGGCAGGCCGAACCGCTCCGAGACTTGCCCCTGGTGGGCACCGCCGCAGCCAGACCGCAGCGGCGAACCGAAATCCGATCTGCCACCGGAGAGGCAAGTCAATGCCGGACGTATTCGAGGGTGACAGCGGCCTTGGGGCTGCCACGACACCCGAGGAATAGGCGGGGTAGGTCCTCGACCATCTGAGCCATGAGTCGGTCGTAATCGGATCCGGCGCTCGCCGGGTGGACACCGTGGCCAAAGAGGTGCATGTTCCGCGTCTGACCAGCGACGGGGCAGCGGACTGGTACGACGAGCTAGACGAAATCCTCGCGGGCGACCCGCAGGGCCAAGACCTGGCGCTGACGCCGTTCAAGGTCGCGGCCGTGACGGTGCTGTCGAACGAGGTCCATCAGCATCACCCTGGACCGCTATGGCCACCTGATCCCCGGCTCCGAGAAAGAAGCTGCCGGGCTGCTGGACGGCTATCTAGCGGCTCAGCGCGTCCGCGCCGGGCAAGCTGCCCGCCATGCTGGCAGCGAGCCGGTGGAGGTGGCTGCCAGTGCAGAGTGAGTGTCTGACTGGGGCACCTACTGGGGCACGGGTCCCGGATTTGGCTCTACTAAAGGACATAGACGGTTGTGAAGACGATGATCCACATGACGTCGACGAAGTGCCAGTAGATGCCGGGCACCTCGACGCCGAGATGGTCCTTGGCCTCCGGGCCGTAGTGGCCGCGGAAGGCGCGGATGTTCGCAATCGCCAGCAGAATCAGGCCGACGGTGACGTGCGCCCCGTGCAGGCCGGTGAGGCCGTAGAAGATCGAACCGAAGGCATCGTCGCGCGCGCTGAACCCGATGTGGACGTACTCGTTGACCTGCACGAAGAGGAAGGTGAGCCCGAGCAGGAAGGTCGTCATCAGGCCCAACTGGAGGCCCCGCCGGTTGTTCCTGCGGATCGACTCGAGCCCCCAGTGCATCGTGAAGCTCGACGAGATCAGGATCGCGGTGTTCATCCCGGCCACCGCGACCGGAAGCTCGAACGGATCGGGCGGCCAGGGACCGGTGTTGGCGACGACCCGGAGGAAGAAGTACGAGGCGAAGAACGCCCCGAACAGCATCACCTCGGAGACGATGAACAGCAGGATGCCGAGCGTCTGGCGGTCAATCCGCGAGCTCTGGTTGGCCTCCGGCGGATGAGCGTGGTGCTCCTCGGCGTGGCCAGCTGCGACTGAGGCGGATTCCATCAGGCGGCCCCCCCGGCTCCGACCGGCTCGGGCTCGGCGGAGGCGGCGCTGTACGGTTCGGTGCTCGACTCGACGTGCTCGACCGACTTGTCGGTGTGGTGCTGGACCTTTTCGATCAGCCCCTCCTCGAGCCACTTCGACTGCTCGCCGCGAAGCGTGGAGATCAGGATGTCGTCGATCCGGTAATGCTCGATCGCGTTCTGGATCGCGGGATACGGCTCGGGGCTCATCGGCTGCCCGGTGGCGTCGACCTCGTGCCGGTACATCTCAGCCAGCGTCGCGGCGAGGCGCGTGGCGATCTCCTCGCGAGTGATCGCGCCGGAACGCGGGCTGATGATCGTGTACCGGTGCGGCCGCTCGACGGCGCGCTCCAGGAGGCGGCCGACGAGGTCCTTGCTGTTCACGGTCTGCGTAGCGACGACCAGGGTGTGCGTGAGGTCCCAGCGCACCGCGTCGTCGTCGACGCGCACGGGGATGTGCTCGACCCGGCCGTAACGGGACTTGGCCCACTCGACCAGGTTCCTGCGCATCAGGCCGAAGCGGGTGTCGTACAGGCAGGAGAGCAGGATGTAGTCGGGCTGAGTCGCGCGGACGGCGTCGTCGAGGGCGAGCGCGGGCTCCGGGTCCATCACCGCGCCCTCGGAGGCGATCCCGAACTCGCGAAGCACCGACTGGGTGACGTCGACCCGGCTCTGCGCCGCGTCGCGACGCTCCTCGACGTCGACCAGCTGGCCCACGATCGGCAGGTTCTGGGGGGCGACGGCGGCGAAGTAGTCGGCGCCGGCGTCGGAAAGCTCGCGGCAGGCCGTGAGCAGCTTGCGGCCGCCGGCGACCTCGTTGAGGAAGATCAGGACTCTCTTGACGCCCTCGCGCGAAGGCGGCGGGTCGGGATCTCCGAAGGTCGCCACCTCGCGCTTGGCCATAACCTCGGAGGCGTGCTCGGACGGCGTGCCGACGTCGGTGATCGCCGACTCGCCCTGCTCGGGCTCGACGGCGGTGTCTGACCGCTGCTGCTCCTCGCGCTGCGTCTCGGTGGTGGTCACTTCGTCGGTCACGACGGAGCCCCCACCCCGGCCCTCTCGGGCTGTCTGACCTCGGCCTCCTCACCGGGCATGATCACGTGCCGCGCCCCGGGCACACCGAATTCGTAGGGCCCGCCGACCACCCGCGGGATCTCGTCGAAGTTGAAGACCGGCGGCGGCGAGGACACCTGCCACTCGATGGTCTTGGCTCGCCATGGGTTCGGCCCAGCCTTGGGCCCGAATCGCCAGCTGACGATCATGTTGTAGAGGAAGATCAGCTGGGCGGCCCCGAGCAGGAAGGCGCAGCAGGAGATGAACAGGTTCCAGTCGCCGAACTGGGCCGAGTAGTCGGCGACCCGGCGCGGCATCCCCTCCATCCCGATCCAGTGCATCGGGATGAAGGTGCCGAGCATCCCGACCAGCGTCAGCCAGAAGTGGACCCGGCCGAGCTTCTCGTCGTACATCCGCCCGGTCATCTTCGGGAACCAGTGGTAGATGCCGGCGAAGATCGTGAACACCGAGCCGCCGAAGAGCACGAAGTGGATGTGGGCGACGACGAAGTAGGTGTCCGAGACGTGGATGTCGATCGGGATCATGCCCAGCATCACGCCCGAGATCCCGCCGATTGTGAAGGTGACGACGAAGCCGAGGGCGAACAGCATCGCCGTCGATCTCAGGTGGATCACCCCTTGGAACAGGGTGGCGAGCCAGGAGAAGATCTTGATACCGGTCGGGACTGCAATCAGCAGGGTGGTGATCATCATCGGCACCCGCAGCCAGCTGAACATCCCTGCGACGAACATGTGGTGCGCCCAGACGGAGTAGGAGAGCACCACGATCCCGATCAGGGCCAGCGCCATCAGCCGGTAGCCGAAGATCGGCTTGCGCGAGTGCGAGGAGATCACCTCGCTGACGATCCCGAATCCCGGCAGCATCATGATGTAGACGGCCGGGTGCGAGTAGAACCAGAAGATGTGCTGGTAGCTGATCACGTCGCCGCCGAAGGCCGCCTGGAAGAAGTTGGTGTGCAGCGCGCGGTCGAACAGGACCATGAACTGCACGCCCGCGATGAAGGGCGTGGCGGCGACCACCAGCAGCGAGGTCGAGAGGTTCGCCCAGACGAGCAGCGGCAGGCGCCAGAAGTTCATCCCCGGCGCCCGCATCGTCACGATCGTCACCAGGAAGTTGAGCGCCGTGGCGATCGATGACGCGCCGGCGAACTGCACCCCGAGGTTGAAGAAGGACTGGCCTAAGGGAGCCCCGGTCGAGAGCGGCGCGTATCCCGTCCAGCCGGCGTCGAAGGCGCCGCCGGGCGCGAGGAAGCTGCCAACGAAGAGGATGCCCGCGATCGGCAGCATCCAGAAGGACAGGGCGTTGAGGCGTGGGAACGCCATGTCCGGCGCCCCGATCATCAGAGGCAGGACGTAATTCGCGATCCCGGCGAATACCGGGATGACGAACACGAAGATCATGATCGCCGCGTGGGCGGAGAAGAGGCTGTTGAACATGCTCGGGTCGACGATCTGCGTGCCCGGCTGGGCCAGCTCCGCCCGCATGATCATCGCCATCAACCCGCCGATGAAGAAGAAGACGAAGGTCGTGCAGATGTACTGGATGCCGATGACCTTGTGGTCGGTGTTGACCTTGAAGTAATCCCGCCAGCTGTACGCCCCGTGGTCGTCGTGCTCGCGCTCCGCGGGGAGCGTCGGCGCTCCGATCGCCCAGCGGAGCCAGTAGTCGAAGCAGCCGATCCCCACAAGGAAGCCGAGCGGAGCCGTGATCGCAGGCACGATCACCTGCGGGTAGCCCGTCTGGACGGTCTGGAATGCGGGCAAGCCCGAGACCTTGCGGAGCACGACCACCAGCGCAAAGCCGAAGGCTCCCGCCAGGATCGTGTAGGTCAGGGCTCGCCACCAGCCGGGCCTCCGGAACAGGGCCGCAGTCATACCTGCCGTCCTTCCATCGCGTGGATTATCCCAATCGTGGTCACGTCGATCTCCCCGGTGTTCACTGCCTGACCACCTTCGGGGTCGTCTCGCCCGGTTTCGGGTCGGTCGCCGGGATCGGCGGCTGTTTCGCCGCCCACTGGTCGAATGCCCCCTGCGAGGGCTCGACGACCACCGGCGCCCGCATCGTCGCGTGACCGAAGCCGCAGAGCTCCGTACACACCAGTGTCAGGTCCTCCGCCTTGGTCGGCGTGACGTAGGCGCGGGTCGTGATCCCCGGGACGGCGTCCTTCTTGATCCGCCACTCGGGCACCCAGAACGAATGCAGAACGTCGAGGGTGTGCATCCGGAACTCGATCTGCCGGTCGACGGGCACGTGCAGCTCGCGGGAGGTCGTTCCCTGCTCCGGGTAGTTGAAGTGCCACTCATACTGCTGGGCGTAGACGTCGACCACCATCCGGTTGGGGTCGTGGGCCTCGATGTCCGAGAGCGTGATCCAGGAGTAGACCGCGCCGAAGAGGACGATCACGGTGGGGATCACGGTCCAGGCGATCTCGAGGCGGGTGTTGCCGTGGATCGGGGCCCCGTCCGACTCGTCCCCGGGCCGCGCACGCCAGCGCCAGACGGAGTAGACGAGCATGACCATGACGATCGAGAAGACGAAGGACGAGAGCACGATCATCACGTCGAGCAGATCGTCGATCTTGGGCGCGGCGGTCGACGCCTCCTCGCCGTTCCAGTTCGGGATCAACATGATCACCGAGGTGATGACGGTGAGCACGATGATCGCGGCGATCAGCTTGAGAATCGGGACGCCCCGCATCCGGCGGGATTCTATTCACCGAACCTGAAGGGCCCACGCCTGGGTTTGTGCCTCAGGACACGACCGGCGGAAGGCCGTCCAGCTCCCCTCGGGAGGCGGCGATCACGGTGCGCGCGACACCCTCCCAGCTCCAGAGCTCGTCCACCCGCCTGGCCAGCGCGAGGCCGGCGGCCCGGCGACGAGGGGGATCCAACGCCAGCCAGCCGCGGATCCGGTCGGCTAGGTCGATGACGGCCCCCGGGCCGACCGGGAAGCTGAGCAGCCGCGCCAGGTCTGGGTCGAGCACCTGGGCGAGCTGCTGCGAGACCTCGCGCATACCGGAGTGATCCGCTGAGACTGGAGGCACCCCGCAGGCCGCCGACTCCGCCGGAACCATGCCGAAGGCCTCGGGCCAGGTGCTGGTCATCGCGAAGGTGTCGGCGGCCGGCATCACCTCGGCCACCTCCTCGTGGGCGAGCCGGCCGCCGACCAGGATGGACCCGGCGGCCTCCCGCGCCGAATCCTCATAGCCGTCGGGGGGATCGTCGAGGAACCCCGAGAGGATCGAAAGGGGCTTCGGCTCGTCTCCTTCCAAGCCGCGCCCCTCGTCGGCCACCTCCCGGGCGGCGTCGAGGTCCCCGCTCTCGAGCGCCTCGATCAGCTTGCGCAGGCCGCTCTCGAATCCGCCGAAGCCGATGAATAGCAGCCGGGGTGAGCGCGCTCCCGACTCGACGCTGCGCCGGTGCACGAGCGGCCAGGCGGCCGCCAGGAGATCGACCCCCTTGCTGACCAGGAGCTTCCCCACGAAGAGGACGCGCGGGTCGCCCTCTGACCACCGATTGAGCGCCGCTGCGACCGCCGGGCCGTCTCGCGCAAAGGAGTCCTGGACCTCGCCTTCGCCGGAGGTGTCCGAGTCCAGCCGCCCAGCCAGCTGCTCGAGGTCGCGAAGCGCCTCGGCCGGCCCGCGGGGGTGGAAGCGATGCACGTCCACCCCCGGAGGGCCGAGCCGGGTCCGCTCGCGAAGGGTCGGGTCGGGAAGGGTGTCGAAGAGCACCTCGGCGGTGTGGGACGAGCCGGCGAGCAACCCGGCGGCGGCATCCGTGCCCTCCAGGGCGTAGGGCACGAAGCGCTCCGGATGCGGCCTCACCGTGTAGGAGAGGTCCGAGCCGTGGACCTTGATCGCGTAGCGCAGGCCGGCCCGGGCCAGGATCACCGGTCCCATGATCAGGTGGTTGGCTAGGGCGGCGTCGGGTTCGCCGTATTCATCGACGACCTGCTCGACGGCCCTCACGTTCGCGTCCAGGTAGCGGTCAAGCTCCTCGTCGGTGAGCTCCGGGAAGGTCTTGACCTCGAAGCCCTCGTAGCGATCGGCCACGAAGACGGGCAGCAGGCCCCCGATGTTGGGGACGTGGATCGTGATGTTGTCGTTGTCGCGAACCCAGTCGAGCTCGTCGGCCCTGCGGTCCTGACAGAGCAGATGGACCTCGTGCCCCTGGCGGGCAAGGGCCTGAGCCAGGCTGGCGTTGTAGACGTTGCTCCCTGTGCCTTGCAGGAGGTAGCCGTGGAAGATCAGCACTCTCATCCGGCGCAACGGTATTGTGCGCGCCGTGCAGAACCCGGAGCAGACCTACCGGCTGCGCGCCCCGGCCTCGGGCCGGGAGGCGCTCGCCAAGGTGCGCCCCGACGGCGTCTACGTCGATCGGGAGACCGGCGAGGAGATGCACGTCGCCGCGGCGACCCTGCCGCTCGCGCCCTCCGAGTCCGCCCTGGTCCGGGCCCCGGAGAACCTCCGCGCCTGCCGGCGCTGCAACCAGTTGATCGGCCTCGACGTCAGCGATTGCCCGTACTGCGGGCTCCGCCAGCCGGCGCTCGACGGCTCCTCGTGACCCGGGCGCTCGCGGTCACAGCCCTCATAGCGGACCTCGCGATCGCGGGCTGCGGTGGCGGCGACTCGGGCGAGACGACGGCGCCCACGGTCTCGATTCCGCCGATCACCTCGCCGATCCCAGCCACCACGACCGCGCCCGCGACGACCACCACGCCCACCGAGTCGACGACCACACCCGGGAGCAGCGGCAACAACGTCAACCCGAAGCAAACCCGACTCGGAGACCAACGACGTCCCGCCCCCACCGGGCAGCCCCCAGGAGGCGTTCGAGAAGCAGTGCGAGCAGAACCCGCAGGCGTGCGGGTAGCTCAGTCCTCTTCGCATCGACAGCTCACACTGTTCGCCGCCGATGGAGCAGCAGAGCGGCCGCAAACAGCAGCGCGATCGTCCCGGCCCCTGCCAGGATCCACCAGGTCGCATCGGCACCACCCCCGGCGGAGCTCAGGGGAGGCGGCTCGCTCGGGAGGATCCGCAGAAGCTTCCCAGGCTGCGTGTTGACTATCAGGCCACCGCCGGGAGCGCGGTCGCGCCACGCGCTGAAGATGACGAAAGCGTAACGGCCGGACTCGATCTCCGGGACGGCAAAGCGAAGATCCGATTTCGAACCAGCCGGCCACGACCCCGGGGGCAGCGCTCGTCGTCCACCGCTCGTCCTGCCGAGGAGTACAAATGGGCGCTCACGCGGTGGCCGTGGCACCGTCGGGCTGCAGAGCGCATTCTCAGTGCCGCCCTTGAGCTTCAGGCGGCAGGGGCGGGGTTGGGGGGCTTTCGCAAGGGGTACGAGCGAAATTGGGAAGCTCGTGTCGGCACGGCGACATGCCCCACAGCCAACCGTGAGATCGACTCGCTCGCCCGGTCTCACGACCTTAGGACTCACCCTCATCAGGGCGATGTCCGCGGTCGCCGTCGGTGCGGCGACGAGGCCAGCCAGAAGCGAGCCAAGAACCCAGGCCACTGTGCGGCTTGGTCGCCTCACGTCTGCGGCCTATAGGCCCAGAACGACTGGGATGAGCGGGAGCAACCGGAGCACGACATCCCGCCGTCGTACTCAATCCGTCTTAGGTCGAACACGGCGACGGATCCCGCGGATGCCGTCGCGATCACTTCCGAGGCCGGCCCGAGCAGGTGGCCACCGCGCACCCGCGGCCCGAGAGGGCCGTGGGCGGTCCTGTGCCATCTAGCGGTTGCGGTGTCGTAGTGGAAGGCCTGCCAGCAGACCCCGATGACGTGACCCGGGAGGACCGCGCTCTGCGGGTAGCACTCGCCGAAGTCCAACCCCGTCGGCTTGGGCGGGCCCCAACGGTTGGTGTCCGGGTCGAACTCCTGCGAGCGCCCCTCATAGTCCCAGGCGAGCACCCGCTCGCCGGCCATGACCGCCGAGGTCGCCTGCGGGGACAGTCGGGATGGCGGCAACCTGCGCCATTGGTCCCGTGCGGGGTCGTATGCCGCGCCGATCGAAGTTCGAGTCGTTGCGTAGTTCCGTCCATCGAGGAGCGAGCCGAAGACGAGCATCTCGTCTCCGATCCAGACTCCGCTGGCGAGATTGAGGCCGATCGGAGCGTCGGCGAGCCGCCGCCAGCGATTCGTTACCGGGTCGTATGCCGCTCCCGCTCGCGGGCCCGGGCCCCTGGGGGCTCCGCCTCCGCAGACGATCAGCTCGGATCCTGTCCAGACTGCTGTCCCGTCGCGGTACTTGGCTCGAGAGGCGGCGGGGATCGGCGCCGGCGGCAGCGTTCGCCAGGTACGAGAGCCGGGATCGAATGCCTGGCCGGTCACGTGAGCGCGAGTTCCGGCGGCGCCGTAGTCGAGGAAGATGGCATCGCCACCGGTCCAGACTCCTCGCGTCGGGGACGCACCCTCCCTTGGGGCTGGCGGCATGTCTCGCCACGTTCCAGTCGACGGATCGAACTCGTACCCCCGTCTGGTCCCGGTGCATTCGCGGGCCGACTCCGGGCAACCGCCCCAGAGCAGGAGCTCCGACCCGGTCCAGACGGTCGCGGCGTCGGTTTGAGACACCGGCGGCGACGGCAATTTCGTCCAGCCCGACTTGAAATCGCGCCACGGGTCAGCCGCTTGGTGCGATGCGATCTCGCGGTTGCAGCCGGCGGCGGTGAGCGTGATCAGGGAGAGGCAAACGACGGCCACCCCCCGGCCGGTCGCGCTGGAGGTCACGGCGCGCAACACCAGCCCGCGACCGCGGGGAATCCGACCGGGGTTCCACCCGGCGAGAATTGACCCGCGATGTTGGAGACGGCGAGCGTTCGCCGGGGCTGGTCAGGACGGAGGAAGAGCCACTGATCGGCGCTCCGCCAGGCGAGCAGGAGGGAAGCGCCGTCGGGCGACCAGGCGGCCTCGCTGAACTCCCCAGGTCCGGCGAACAGCTGCCGCTCGTGCCCGCTGCGATCGATCAACAGCAGGCGGCTCTGGTCGGGTCCCGAATCGCGTGTCAGCACGGCGATCTCACCGCGGGGTGAGACAGCGGCCATACGCACGGTCGGTTGGACGGGCTGGGTGCTGAGCAGGCGGCCGCGAGCGTTGTAGATGCGGATCTCGGCAGTCCGGACCACGATCAGACGGCTCCCGTCAGCGGACCAGAGGACCTGGAGCGGCTTCAATCGGGCGGTGCGGAAGATCGGGCGCCCGGTATCCGCGCTGGCGACCTGGACCGTTCCGTGGGCTCCCCCGAACCCGACGACGTGGGCGGAGCCCGGGCGCCACGCGGGAGCCACCGCCCGCGAGACATGCCGGCGGAGGACGTGATCTCCGGTCCCGTCCGCGGCCACGATCCTCAGTTCGGCGCCGCTCAGGTAGGCGATCCGGAAGCCGTCCGGCGACCAGCGTGGCGTGGCGATCAGGCCCTGCCTGGCGACTGACCAGCGGACGTCGCCATGAGGGTCGAGTGCGACCAGCTGGTGGCCGCTTGTCGCAGCGACGAACAATCCGTGAGGGGACCAGGTCGCCTGTTCGTAGTCGCCGAGCAGGCGCTTGGATCCATCGCTCTGGACGATCCACGGCCCCTGAGCCGAGTCGACGAGCAGGCGACCCGGCGCAGGCAACGCAGTGAGGGCCGGCTGGGAGGGCTCGCTCCCCGTCACCGCGTCGTCCACCCAGTCGCGAACCTTTGCCCCGGCGGGGCTGATCGCCACGATCACGATGGCGCCCGCGAGGGCGAGAGCCGCCGCCCGCCGGGTTCGCCGCGGCCGCCGCGGGACCCCCTCGGCGAATGCGGCGCGCACGACCCGCCACGCACGCTCCTCCGCCCCAGCCGCGTCGGGAGGGGCCTGCTCCGAGAGCGCGCGCCGGAGGGCCTGCTCGTCGTCTCTCATGACTCCCTCTCCGCGATCGACTCGGCGAGCCGATCGAGGGCGCGGCGCAGGCGCGAGTTGACGGTTCCCCGCGGCAGTCCGAGCATCTGCGCGATCTCGCCCGGCGCGTAGTCGAGCAGGTAGCGCAGCACCACCACCGCCCGGTGCTCGACGCTCAGCTCCCAAAGCGCGGCCTCGAGATCAGCGGAGTAGCGCCCGCGATCGGCGCCTTCAGACTGAGAGCTGTCAGTCGGTTCCGCGGCCTGGGAGACCTCGCCGCGCAGGGTCCGCGCCCGGCTCCAATCGATGGCGCGGTTGACGACGATCCGGTGGAGCCACGGCCCGAACGGACGGCGGCGGTCGAAGCGGTCCAGTGCCCTGAGCGCGGCGAGAAAAGACTCCTGCGCGATGTCCTCGGCGGCCGCTGTGTCGCGGACGACCAAGTAGGCCGCCTGGTGCGCCCGCGGCCAATGGCTTCGGAACAAGCGCTCGATCGCTTCCTCCGATCCTCGCTGGGCGTCCCGAATCAGGCGTCGCTCGTCCGAGCGGCCTTCCGGCTTCTCCATTGACTCCTCTCCTCGCATCGGGCGGCCCAGCACCGCACAGCGCAGCGATTCTCCGTCAACCGGCGGCGAGACCGTAATCGCCATGGAGAGGAGCGGGCTCAGCTCGCGCCACCCGGAGCTCGGGGACGGAATCGGAGGCTGTCGAGCACGTCGACTGCATCGCGGCCGCGTTCCGCGGATGCCTGGGAGCCGAGCAGCACGGTTGCGACGAAAATCCGACCCTCGTCCTGGAAGGGGAACTCCCACACATTCGACTCGGCACCGGGCGTCAGCCGGCCGCGTGGCGACGCAAAGTACGGAGAGGACAGGCCGTGTGCCTCGTCAAGGTGAAAGTTCGCCGGCCGAATTGGGGTCCGCCGCAGGAACTTGCTGCCGAAGCCGCCGGGCGAGGCGAAGTGCTCGAAGATCAGAACCGCAGCTCCGTCGCGGCCGACGCGGGCGCCGACTCGTGACGGGATGAAGCCACACTCCCCTCTGTCACCGCCGGGCGGTATCGCGAACGTGGAGACCGTCAGAATCGATCGCGGCTCAAGGATCGAGGGGAACATCGGGGAGTCAGTCCGCTTCCAGGACGCCGGGTACTCGACCCAGAAGCCTCGCTCGGCGTTTTGGTAATGCGTCCAGCCGGGTTGCGCGCCCGCCCGACTCCCGAGGTTCAGTTCGCCGGCGGCGTAGGCGTAGAGCAGCCCGGCCGCCAGGATGCCTACGACGGCAAGCCGACCTCGTCGCCCAGGTCTCCCTTCACTCACGCCCTAACTACGGTCGCGGTCCCTCGAGAGGTCCCTCAGGACCCGGAAGGGCGCTTACTTCTTCTTCTTGGGAGGTGCAGCCGGCTTCTGGTTCGGGTCGGCGACGACCGTCGCCGAGTAGAGCAAGCGGGCGGTGTTGTAGGTGCAGCCGTAGGCGCGCAGCGACCCCTGGGCGTCCTGCGGCGTGCCGGCGAGGATGTCCGCCGTGTTGTTGCACTTGCCCTTCTTGCGGCTCGCCTGCCACCTGGTGTTCGCGCTCTGGTTGATTGCAAAGGCCGGGGCCCAGGTCGGAACGGTGAGCGCCACCACGTTGTTCGGCTTCACCCGCAGCGGCGTGTCGAGCGTGAAGGTCGTGGTCTGACCGAGGTAGGCGGAGAGGTCCTCGACCGGCGACTGCGACTTGAGCTTGTAGATCGGCTTGCCCTGCTTCACCTTCTTCATGATCGGCTTCAGGACGGAGATCCGCGCCTTGGGGGAGCCGCCGAAGGTCTTGGTGAAGAAGTCGAGGTCGCTCTGGTCGTCGTTGTTCGGGTTCGGCTTCGTGCTCGGTGCCCCGGTCTTGATCGACCAGGCGACGACCCGGCCGCGGAAGGAGACGGCGAACGGATTCTGCTCCCCGGTGATCGAGGTCTGGAAGCCCGTCGTCTTGCCGACTGCCTGGCAGGTCGTCGGGCACGAGGGCGTCGCCGGTGCGGCCGCGCCAAGCACCACGACGCGCAGGGCGGCACCGGCGCTGCCCGCGCCGAGAACGGCCGCGAGCACCGTCGCGGACGCCGCGACGACGAAGGCAATGGCGAGCCTCCGCAGGCGTGCGGGAGCGTGAGCTTGGTGGCCCATGGGCTTCATTGAACACCTCATTTCCAGGAGGGTTGCGGGGGGCCTTGCAAGCCGTAGGTAGGGTTCGCCTCCCATGGAAGCGGGATCACCCTTCCAGCGCTACCTCGACTTGGCTCTGGAGAGCTTCGGGATCGAGGCCGACGAGACCGAGCGGGCGGTGATGGCCGGCGTCTGGTCGATCTGGGAGCCGGACATGAACCTGCTTCGCGACGCGGACCTGGACGGGGTGGAACAGGAGACGTATCCGAACCTCTCCGAATCGCCGGGCCGATGAGCGCACTCGACCTCTCCCTCCGAGCCCAGGCGGCGGGAATCGCCTCTGGAGAGATCGACGCCGGTGAGCTGCTCGAGGCCTGCCTGGCGCGGATCGAGGAGCGCAATCCGGAGCTGAACGCGATCGTCGCGACCTTCCCGGACCAGTCGCGGAGGATGCTCGCCGAGGCACCCGACGGTCCGCTCCGCGGCGTCCCGGTCGTGATCAAGGACGAGTGGCCGCTGCCTTGGCGAGCCGAGAGGGTGGGCGCCGCGGCGGTCCCCGGCGTGACCACCGAGCCGGGCGAGTCCGGCCCCTACCGCGCCCTTCGGGACGCGGGCGCGGTGATCGCCGGGGTCGGAAACATGCACGAGCTCGGCTCGGGCAGCACCGGCAACACCTCGGTCTACGGGGCGGCCCACAACCCCTGGGACCTCGATCGCTGTCCCGGCGGATCCTCGAGCGGCCCGGGCGCGTCGGTCGCCGGCGGGCTCGTCTCCGGCGCGATCGGCGCCGACGGTCTCGGATCGATCCGCTACCCGGCCGCCTACTGCGGGCTGGTCGGGCTGAAGCCCACCTTCGGCCGCTCGGCGATGGAGGGCCACCACATCCCCAACACCGAGACGATCGTCTCCGGCCCGCTCTGCCGGGATGCGGCGGACTGCCGCCTGCTCGCCTCGGCCATGTTCCGCGAGGAGCTTCCCGCCGCG
>DATDJZ010000019.1:0-45948 GCA_036520315.1 Solirubrobacterales bacterium
GAGCTGCCCCACCCTGATGGAAGGCTCCGAGGGACGCCGGGCGCTCGCCGAGCGAACCCTCGAGTTCGCCTCGACACTTCGGCCACCAGAGAATGAAGCCGCATAGTGCGGCATAAATCTCGTCCCAACCGGTAGCCTGACCTCCGTGAGGGCGGAAACGCATCAACTACATACGACCGCGATCGTTCCGGTCAAGGGCCTGTCGGCCGCCAACGGACGGCTGAACGGCCTGCTCAGCGTGGATGAGCGCACCGCCCTGGCGGAAGCCCTCTTCCTCGACCTGATCGTGAAGCTGCCCAGGAGCCGCTGCATTGATGACGTCCTGATAGTCACCTCGGATCCCTCGGTTGCGCGGCAGGCGGGCTGGTTCGACCACAAGGTCCTCGTTCAGGAGAGCGACGAGGGGCACGCCGAGGCCGCGGCGGCTGGCGCCCGCGCCGCGATGGCCGACGGGGCAAAGCGTGTGGCGATGCTGCCCGTCGATTGCCCGATGCTCGACACGGACGAGCTGGATGCGCATCTCGGCCGCTCGCCCCGCACGGCGCTGATCGTCCCCGACCGCCACGGGACGGGAACGAACGCGCTGATGCTCAATCCGCCCGACCTCTTCCTGCCCGCCTTCGGCCCGGACAGCTGCGCCAGGCACGTGAGCAGGGCGCGCGCCACCGGCCAGAGCTTCGCGCTCGAGGAGGTCGAGTCCCTGGCGACCGACCTCGACACGCCGGAGGACTTCACGCTGCTGCGCGACCAGCTGCTGCTCGACCCGCAGCCGGCGCCGCGCACCGCCAAGGTGCTCTGGCAGCTCGGCGACCGCGCGCAGCGGGCCGCCGCCTGACGATCCGGCGGCGGGACTCGTCGCCGCCGAACATGGGAACCGCTCGCGAGCTGAGGATCCGGCCCCTGACCGGCATCCGTGAGCTGCGCGAGGGAGACGATCTCGGCGGCCTGATCGCCGCGGCCGCCGCGCCCGCGGCCGATGAGATCGTGGTCGTCTCGCAGAAGGCGGTGTCCAAGGTCGAGGGGCGCCTGCGCCGGCTCGCCGAGGTCGAGCCCGGCGAGCGCGCCCGAGCGGTGGCCGCCGAGCTCGACAAGGATCCCGCGCTGGTCGAGCTGGTGCTCTCCGAAAGCAGGCGCATCGTGCGTGCCGGGCGCGGCGTCCTGATCACCGAGACTCACGGCGGCTGGGTCTGCGCGAACGCCGGGATCGACTCCTCCAACCTCGACGAGGGCCTGGTCTCGCTCCTTCCCGAGGACGGCGACGCATCCGCGCGGCGAATTCGCGACGAGATCGGCGAGGCGTCGGGGGCGAGCCCGGCGGTGGTGGTCGCGGACAGCTTCGGGCGGGCCTGGCGCATCGGCCAGGCCGACGTCGCGATCGGCTGCGCCGGCCTGCCGCCCCTCGCGGACTGGCGCGGCAGGCGCGATCACCACGGGCGCAAGCTCGCGGCCACGCACATCGCACTCGCCGACGAGCTCGCCTCCGCCGCCGACCTGGTGCGCGACAAGGACTCCCGAATTCCAGGGGCGATCGTCGCCGGACTGGGGCACCTGGTCACACCGGATGACGGACCCGGCGCACGCGGGATACGGCGCGCCGCCGAGGACGACCTCTTCCGCTAGGAGAACCTAGGCGGGCGTTGCGTCCTGCGTGTGCTCCGAGGCGAGCTTCTTGAGCGGCGGCGGCGTCGCCCCCTCCTCGGTGAACTCGGGCGGCTCGTAGGCCCGTCCCGGCATCGCACCCATGGCCAGCACGCGGGCGGGCTCGTCCCCAGTCATCAGCTTGCGCTTCTCGGCCGCGCCCACCCTGGCGAAGACGCCCGGCTCCAGCTCGTGATCCTCACCGCCCACCCGCAGGGTCACCCGGCCGGAGAGGGGCGTGTAGACCTCTTCCTGATCGTCGTGGGTCTGGTCGTGCTCGGGGAAGTGCTGGAAGTTCGGGGGCAGATCGATCACCGCGAGCCCGAACGAGGTCACGCCCAGTCCAGCTCGTGCACGGCGAAAGCCGCCGCCGAAGATCGCCTCGAAGTCCTCGACGCGCTTGACGGTCACATCTGGCATCTATTCAGTTCCTCTCCCACAGCCCCAGGCTAACCGCCGATCGAAAGAACAGCGGTACCGCGAACCCTACCGTGACGAATGTCATCCAACGCACGATTCGCCTCCGCGAGCGGGTAGACCCGGATCTCGGTGCGCACGGGCACCTCCGGCGCCAGGCCGATGAACTCCTCCCCGTCCCGCCGCGTCAGGTTGGCGACCGAGCGAACCGAGTGCTCGTGCCAGAGGATCTCGTAGGGAAACGAGGGGATGTCGCTCATGTGGATGCCCGCGCAGACCACGGTTCCGCCGGGCGCCAGGGCCCGCAGCGCCTCGGGCACGAGCTCGCCCGCGGGGGCGAAGATGATCGCCGCGTCCAGGTCGCGCGCCCCGGGGTCGCCCACGGCGCCGGCCCAGTCGGCTCCGAGTGACCGGGCCTCCTCCTGCTTCTCGGTGTCCCCCTCGCGCGTCAGCGCATAGACGCTCCAGCCCCGATGCACCGCCACCTGGATGATCAGGTGTGCGGAGGAGCCGAAGCCGTACATCCCGAGGCGCTCGCCCTCACCAGCGAGGCGCAGCGACCGGTAGCCGATCAGCCCCGAGCAGAGCAGCGGGGCGGCGTGCTCATCGGTGTATGAGTCCGGAATCGGGAAGCAAAAGCGCTCGTCGGCGACGGTGCGCTCCGCGTAGCCGCCGTCGAAGTCATAGCCGGTGAACTTTCCCTGAACGCAGAGGTTCTCGCGACCCGTCAGGCAGTAGCGGCAGGTCTCGTCGACCCAGCCGAGCCAGGGGACGCCGACCCGATCACCGACCGCGAATCGCATCGCCCCCTCGCCCTGCGCCGCCACCCGCCCGACGATCATGTGGCCAGGTACGAGCGGCAGCTTCGGCTCGGTGAGCTCGCCGTCGAAGATGTGCAGGTCGGTCCTGCAGACGGCGCAGGTGGAGACGTCGATCAGGACCTGGCTCGCCTCCGGCACGGGATCGGGCAGCTCACGCTCGGTGAGCGGCTCCCGCGGTCGATCCAGGACCATCGCTCTCACATCAGTAGGTCTCGACGATCTCGTAGAGCGTCGTCCGCTGGGCCGGGGTCCTTCCGGCGCGGCGGGCGGCGTCGATCAGCTGCTCGGGCTCGAGCCGGACACCGTGCTGTGAACCCGCCATGCGGGAGATGTTCTCCTCCATCAGCGTCCCGCCCAGGTCGTTGACGCCCCAGCGCAGGCTCTCCGTCGCCGCGTCGAGGCCCATCTTCACCCAGCTCGCCTGCAGGTTCGGAATCGACTTCCCGAGCGCCAGTCGGAAGGCGGCGGTGTGCTTGAGGTTGTCGCCTCGGGAGATCTCCTCCACCCCATGAGTACGGCCGAGCAGCGTGTTGAAGGGGATGAAGCTGAGCGGGACGAACTCGGTGATTCCGCCGGTCCGCTCCTGCAGGCGGCGGACGACGCGCATGTGGCGGGCGAGCTCCCTCGGCTCCTCGATGTGACCGAACATCACGGTCGAGGTCGAGTGCAGGCCGGCCCGGTGGGAGGCCTCGATGATCTCGATCCATCTCGCGACCGGCAGCTTGTTCGGCGAGATCCGCTGACGGACCCCGTCATGGAGCACCTCCGCGGCCGTGCCGGGCGTCGAGCCGAGCCCGCACTCGATCAGGTACTGGAAGACCGACTCGGGGGCCCGTCCGGAGCGCTCGCACATGTAGTGGATCTCCATCGGTGAGTAGGCGTGCAGGTGGATCTGCGGCGCGCACTCCTTCGCCAGGCGCAGCCAGCGGCCGTAGTCCTCGAGCGTGTAGTCCGGGTGGATGCCGCCCTGCATGCAGATCTCGGTCGCGCCGAAGTCGACTGCTTCCTGGACGCGGGAGGCGAAGTCGTCTTCGGTGACGAGGTAGGCGTCCGGTGAGCGCTTGCCCTGCCCGAAGCCACAGAACGCGCAGCCGACGACACAGACGTTGGTGAAGTTGATGTTTCGGTTGACCACGAAGGTGGCCGTCTCCCCCGCGATCTCCGCCCGCAGCTCGTCCGCCGCCGCCCGCATCTCCTCGATCAGCTCGGGGCGGGTCTCCGAGAACAGCGCGGTGAGCTCCTCCTCACTGAGCTCCTCGCCGCGCCCGCCCTTCTCAATCGCGCGTGGGGCGATCTCAGGGGCGGGGGGCGCCTCCTGCCGGCGGCCGGAGCCTCGGCGGGGGATGAAGCTCCAGTACTTGAGCTTCACCACATCGAGAACGCCCTGCTCCATCCACTCCGGGTCGAGGTATTGCGGGTAGGCGCAGAGCCGCTCGGTGAGCGCGTAGCCTCGCGGCGCGAGCTCCTTGCGCACCTGGTGGGGGCTCGGGAAGGGCTCCTCGGGGCTGATGTGGTCGCCGTTCGCGGACAGGCCGCCGAGGTCTGTGGCGCCGGCATCGACCAGCTCGGGCCACCAGTCCGCGAGGTTCGGCGGCACCTGCACGCCCACTTCCGGCATCAGGCGCTTGGACTCCGCGATCAGCCGCTTCATCTCCTCGACGGAGACGGGTGTCGCCCAGTCCGGCAGCGGGAGCTCGGACCCGACCGTCGTTCCATTCGTCCATCGCTCCCGCGAGGCTGCGTCCGCGATCTCGGCGACCTCCGCGCCGTAGTACCGCGGATGCGGCACGAAGTTCTGGAGGATCACCTCCTGGATGTGGCCGTATTCGGCATGGATGGCGGCGATCGCCTCCAGCGCACCCACCCGCTCTTCCTCCGTCTCCCCGATCCCCACCAGGATCCCGGTGGTAAAGGGGATCCGCAGCTCCCCGGCGAGCCGAATCGTCGCCAGCCGCCGGGCCGGATGCTTGGTCGGCGAGCCCTGATGGACGACCAGGTCCGGGTTGATCGATTCGAGCATCAGGCCCTGCGAGGCGGTCACCTCGCGCAGCCGGGCGAGGCCATCGCCCGAGAGCACTCCAAGGTTGGTGTGCGGCAGAAGCCCGCGCTCGATTCCCCGCTGACAGGCCCAGACGACGTAGGAGGTGAAGTCCTCGTGGCCCCAGCTGCGCAGCCGCTCCGCGACCTCGGGGTTCACCTCGGGCCGCTCGCCGGTGAGGACGAGAAGCTCCTTGGCATTTCGCCGCACCGCCTCGTCAAGGCGGCCCTCGACCTCATCGGGGTCGTGGACGTGCGCGCGGTGGGTGGCGAAGGCGCAGTACTTGCAGTAGCACTGACACGTTCGTGAGAGCGAGAGCGTGTAGTTGCGCGAGAAGGTGACCCTGCGCATTGTCCGATCAACCTAGCGAAGCAGCGTTGCCAGGGCAGACGCGCCCGCGCCACATATCCCCGCAGGGCGAAGCCCGAGGGGATGGGCGTTATGGCGAAGCCGTAGCCGGTTAACTCCCGGCGATACCACCGGGCGGCGGCGAGGGCGGCCGCTCCTGCCGGAGCGGCGGCGCCTCCCCGGCAGGCGGCGCTGGACCGCGCGGAGCGATCGTGTCCGCCGCCTCCTGCACCGGTCCGCTGGCGGGCTCGATCACGAACCTGTAGACCGCTGCGGCAAGCAATCCGCCGACGATCGGGCCGAGGATGTAGGCCCACCAGTCGGTGAAGTGGTTGCCGACGAGCGCCGGGCCGAACCAGCGAGCGGGATTGAACGAGCCGCCGGTCAGCGGTCCCAGCACCATGACTCCCAGACCCAGGGCGCCACCCGCCGCAAGCGCTGCCCAGCGCCGGATCTCCGGATTGAGGGCGACGGCGAGCACCGTCAGCACCAGGACGAAGGCACCAATTCCCTCCACCAAGGCGCCCTGGAAGGCGCTCCCGAGCAGGGGGCTGATCTTGGGCGTCCCGTAGTCCGAGGCCCGGCCCTCGTCGAGCAGGAAGGCCTTGGTGAGCAGAGCGCCGAGGACGCCGCCCGAGAGCTGGGCGAGGATGTAGACGAGACCGTCGACCGGATCGATCCGCCGCAGAGCGATGAAGCTCGCGGTAACCGCCGGGTTGAAGTGCCCGCCGCTCGCCACGCCGATGCTGATGATCAGCGCGAAGAGCACGAGGAAGTGGACCAGGCCCACGACCGCGTAGTCGGATCCGAACTGAGAGCTCTGACCGGTCGCGACGTAGAGGGCAACGACGCTGGTGATGAAGAAGACCAGGAGCAACGTGCCGATCAGCTCGGCGATGTACGCGGCGAGACCTCGATCTTGCACTTGAAGCGACCTCCTCGCTTAGCTCTGAAAAATGCCCCACAGGTGTGAGGCGGCGCGCAGTCTAACTGGAATTCCGGGCGCGGCTCGACGCCCACGCAAACCTTTATGACCTCCTTCGGGGTAGGGTCCGCCGCGGATGAGACGGGTCGCCGCGCTGCTGGCGGCCGCTCTCCTCGGAGCAGCGCTGGTCGGCTGCGGAGGGGGCGGCGCTGAACCGGGCGCGCCGAAGGGCGCGACCCTGGTTCTCGACTTCCAGCCGAACGCGGTCCACTCCGGGATCTACGCGGCGCAGGCGAACGGCTTATTCCGGGACGAGGGCGTCGACCTGAAGATCCAGGAGCCGTCGAGCACCGCCGACAGCGCCAAGCTGCTCGAGACCGGTCGGGCCGACTTCGCCGTGATGGACATCAACGACTTCGGCATCGCGCGCGAGCGGGGGCTCGACCTGGTGGCGATCGCCGCGATCGTCCAGCGTCCGCTCGCCTCCGTGATCGCCCGCGATCCCGCCGAGATCCGCACCCCGGCCGACCTGGCGGGGAAGACGATCGGCGTGACCGGAGTCCCATCCGATGACGCCGTCCTCGACACCGTCCTGCGCTCGGGCGGGGTCGACCCTTCCGATGTACACCGGGTGACGATCGGCTTCAACGCCGTCGCCGCCGTCGCCGCGGGCAAGATCGACGCCGCGACCGCCTTCTGGAACGCCGAGGGCGTCCAGCTGCAGCAGATGGGAATCCCGATCCGCGAGTTCCGGGTCGATCAGTTCGGGGCGCCGCGGTATCCGGAGCTCGTCATTGCCACGCGCGGCGACTCCAGCCCGGACCAGCCTCAGCTCAGTTGTGATGTGCGCAGGGCGCTGAGGAGGGCGTACCCGGACTTCGGTGCGGACCCAGAGGCGGCGCTAGATGACCTTCTCGAGGAGGTTCCAGGTCTCGATCATGACTCTCAGCAGGCACAGCTCGATGCGCTTGTGCGCGGGGACGCGTTCTCGCCGCAGGATGACGGCCCTGCCACACCCGACCTCTCGGCCGAACCCGATGGCGCAACCGGACGGTGGCTGGCCTGGGCGACCAACAACGACCTGATCGATCCCTCGCAGGCCCCGAATGTGGCCGCAGGCTTCCTGCCCTCTCTCACAGGCTGCGGCTGAGCGGCGATCCAGGGGAAAGTTGGCGCGAAACTCGCGTTATCCACGAGGAAGGCGCCAATTGGCGGCTTTGTCTCGCAATGCGTGACTAACCGCCAAGTTCAGCCGAGCGCCCGGTCGACCAGCTCGGGCAGTTCCCTGACCATCCGGCTGCGCGGGACCGCCACCGTGAGGCCGGCGGCGTCGGCGCGCCGCTTCGTCTCGGTGTCGGTGTGCTGGTAGAAGCCGATCACCGGCACGGTCAGATCGCTGAGCGCCTCGGGCGCCACCGCGTCGAGATCGGCGACCACGAGGTCGATGCCGTCCAGCTCGTCGGGCAGCTCGGTGTCCTGCTCGACCTCGTGACCGCTCGCCTCCAACGAGGTGCGCACCCGGCTCGCCAGCATCAGATCCGCCACCACGGCGGCGATCCGGGCCATCGGCGTCGTTACAGGCTTCGCCGGCGCAGGAAGTCGCGGCGCGCGCTATCCGGCCGACCCCACCAGTCGACCACCTCGGCCCGTCCCTCCTGGGCGTCCCGAACTCGCAACTGTCCCCCGATCTCCTCGCGGTCGAGCTTGGTGAGAATTCCCTTCACAGTCTCGGGCGCAGCGGCGTGTCCGAAGCGGTGCGCGACATTGATCCGCCAGTGCCACTCGGCCCTCGAGTACGGCTGGGCGTTCACCTGGGAGAGCATCACCGCGGCGTCGACGTAGCGGGCTTCGTCGGCGATGCGTAGATCGAGAGCGAGGTCCGTCCAGTCATCGGACAGCGAGTCGATGACCTCCTGGAAGTCCTGGGCGAGGGCCATAGCTCGAACCCTAGATGAGTGATTCCACGGCCGCGTGCGCCCGGGGGCGCGCCTGGCCGAGCAGATCAAGGACGCAGGGCGCGATGCGTGGCAGCGTCACGCGAGCGCCCGAGGACGCAGAGCTGCGATGTGCCAGGCGCGCCCCCGGGTGCGCGGGGTCGTGGAATTGCTCATCTGGCTCTCCGGCTCTCCGGCTACCCCACGAAGAGCTGCTCGAGCAGGAAGACGTTGAGCGCGATGATCAGCGACGAGAGGACCGCCACCAGGGCGGTCAGCCAGGGTGGATTGGTGAGCGCACCCATCAGTTCGCGGCGCCTGCCCAGAAGGACTAGCGGGACGAGCGCAAAGGGAATCCCGAAGGAGAGCACCACCTGGCTGCCCACCAGCGCGTCGGTCGGGTCGAGCCCGATGCCGAGCACGATCAAGGCAGGCGCCAGGGTGATTGCCCGCCGCAGGAAGAGCGGGATCCTGCGGCGGATGAAGCCCTGCATCACTACCTGGCCGGACATCGTTCCGACCGAGGAGGAGGCGTAGCCCGAGGCCAGCAGAGCGATCCCGAAGACGGTCGCCGCTCCGGGGGACACGATCTGCTTCAGACCGTCGAATGCCCCGTCGATGCTGTCGATTCCGACGAGGCCGCTCGAGTGAAAGAGGGCCGCCGCCATGATCATCATCGAGAGATTGACCATCCCCGCAAGGGCCATCGCGATGACCACGTCGATCTTCTCGAAGCGCAGAATCTGACGTCGCTCCTTGGCGTCCCGGCCAACGATGCGGCGCTGGGTGAGCGCCGAGTGCAGGTAGATCACATGGGGCATCACCGTCGCGCCGATGATCCCGGTGGCCAGGAGGATGCTCTCGGTGTCCGCGAACCCCGGCGTGAAGAGGTGTTTTGCGATCTCGCTCCCATCGGGGTTCGAGTTGAAGATCTCGAAGGCGAACGCGGCGACGACGACTCCGACCATGCCCGCGATGACGGCCTCCAGTCGCCGGAAGCCCTTCTGCTGCAGCGCCAGGATCGCGAAGGCGCCCGCGCCGGCCAGCAGCCCGGCCGGGAACAGCGGGATGCCGAACAGCAGGTTGAGCCCGAGAGCCGCTCCGACGACCTCGGCGACATCACAGGCTGCGGCCACGATCTCGGCCTGGATCCAGAGCCCGATCGAGGTCCGCCGGGAGAACGAGTCCCTGCAGGCCTCCGCCAGGTTCCTGCCTGTCGCGATTCCGAGCTTCGCCGACTGGGTCTGGACGACCATCGCGATCAGGTTCGCCGCGAGGACCACCCAGAGCAACAGGTAGCCGAACTTCGCGCCGCCCGCGATGTTGGTCGCGAAGTTGCCGGGGTCGATGTAGGCGACCGCGGCGATGAATGCCGGACCCAGGAACGGCCAGATACGCGGCAGGCCGCGCGTCCGCCCCTCGAGAGATGCGCGAGCCGCCCGGGCAACGGCAGCCTCACCTGGCAGCGCGGACTCGACGGTCCCGTTCGGCTGACCGCCCGCTGAGGATCCGCTCGGAGCCCGCTCGACGAGCGCAACGTCTTCCTCGGTGACCCGGAGCTCGCGCTTACTCATCGCTGTTCTTGCGGCGGACCCTGATGCTCTCGGCCAGCTCCGGGCCCAGTGGGTGCGTTCGGCCCGCGATCTCGACGATGACGGGGCCGCCGAACGGCTCCCTGCCCTTGACCAGCAATCCGGCACCGGGGTGGATCTCGCGCTCCGCTAGGTAGCGGAGCATCGACGCGTCGCTGTCCGAGACGCGGGCGAAGGTCCCCCGCTCACCCGGTTCGAGCTCGGTGAGCGACACCGACTCGTCCTGGCTGATCGCCAGATCGCGGTCCGGGATCGGGTCCCCATGCGGGTCGAGCTCGGGCTGGCCGAGTTTGGCCGCGATCAGCTCCTCGAGCTCCTCTGAGATGTGGTGCTCGAGGACTTCGGCCTCCGCGTGGACCCGATCCCACGGCATGCCCAGCACCTCGGCGAGGAGGAGCTCGATCAGCCGGTGATGGCGGATCGTCTCGAGCGCCACCAGCTCGCCCCCGGCGGTGAGCCGAGCCCCGTGGTACGGCTCGTATTCGACCAGGCCCTCATCGGACAGTCGTTTCAGCATCGCGGAGGCGGACGCGGGCGTCACCCCGAGTCGCTCGGCAACGGCGTTGGTGTGAACGGGGTCCTTGCTCCGGCCCTGCAGGTGGTAGATCGCCTTCGCGTAGTTCTCCGCGCCCTCGTTGATGCTGCGCTCGCGGTGAGCGTGGTGGCCGCGCATCACATGCTCACCATCAGGCTGGTCACGTACAGGACTCCGGCCCCGGCGATCAGTCCAGCGATGCTGAGCGGATGCAGCGCCTGGCCCTGGCGATCCCGGATCGAGGGAAGCAGCTGCCCGATCACCTGGATGATTGCCCCGACTCCAACGCCGATCAGGAAGGTGGCGAGCTCCTGGTTGTACGCCGCGCCGCCGATCACCGCTCCGAGGATCGCCGGCGCGCCGGCGATCAGGCCCAGACCCAAGAGGCGCGGGATCCCCGGCTGCTCCGCTCGCGCCAGCGGAGCGACGATCGCCAGCCCTTCGGTCGTGTTGTGGATCGCGAAGCCGATCACGAGGAACGCGCCGAGCGCAAGTGAGCCGACCGCGTAGGCCGATCCGATCGCCAGGCCTTCGCCGAGGTTATGCAGTCCGATCCCGATGGCGACCATCAGGGAGAGCCGGAACGCGCCCGTCCCGGCGGCTCGCTTCCGCTCGATCCCTGCCTTGAGGCGACGGTCGACGGCGGTCAGGGCGAGGTACGCAAGGGCCGCTCCGAGGAACAGCAACTCGACCCCGCCGAAGGCGCCGCTCGACCCCTGCCCGATCTCGATGCCCTCCAACCCGCCATCGATCACGAGAAAGCCGAGCAGCCCGATCGTGATCGCCATGAAGAGGCGCACCCAGTCGTCCGAGACCCGGCGCAGCATCGGCATGAAGAGCATCCCGAGAATCACCGGTACCACCCCGACATAGACCCCGAGCAAGGTCATCAGGCCGTAGAAGCCGCCTCCCGCGTCGGGCGTCTCGACCGCGACGTCGATCGTGTGCTCGATCGTCGCACCGGTGGAGGTGAGCATCGAGACCGTGTACGCGCCGCCCTCCTGCCACGGATAGTCGAGGGTGAGCTTCTGCTCGCCGAGGTGACCGACCTCCCCGTCGGGCTCGGCACTGAACGCCACGTAGGAGTCGTTGACCGCGACCTGCGCGACCTGCACGTCATCGGGACCCGTGTTGCGGACCGTGAGCTCCACCTCACCCGGGTGCAGCACCGTCCGCTCGACCGCCAGCTCTTCGATCGGGGGGCCCCGACGCTCATCGAGGCCGGGGCCTCCGAGCGCGGCGAAAGCCGCGATCGCGGCACCGATCAACACGAGCGGCGCGCCGATCACGGCCCAGATGGGTGCCCGCTTCATGGCGCGGGGTGTCTCGGACGCCGCTTCCATCAGGCGCTCACGCCCTCCCCCACGCCGGGGTGATGGAAGGCTGCGGGCTGTCCCTTGCGGTCCGCGTCGCCGCCGACGCGGACGAACCCCATCCATCCGAGCTCGGCGAACTCGGTCTTGTGCGCGTGGAACATGTAATCGCCGACGTAGGGAAACTCGAGCTCGAGGATGCCCCGCTGACCCTGGGCCTGTACGACGGTGTCCGTGTACTCGGAGGGCTCAAGCGAAGTCCCGGTCGGGAAGTAGTCGAAGAAGTTCGCGTGGATGTGGAAGGAGTTGATCGGATCGAACTCCAACGCGTTCACGAGATAGATCCGCACCGGTTCTCCTCGTCGCACCTCGACCGGCTCGTTGACGTAGTGGAAGGCGACCGTGTTGATCCCGTAGACCTGATTGCCCTCCGCGTCGAAGTTGGTGTTGAAGCCGTTCATCACCATCGCCAGCTCGTCCGCGTCGGGTCGGCCCTTCCTGGGATCGACGATGAAGGCTCCGTAGAGGCCCCGCGCGATGTGCTCGGCGAGCGGCCCGGCGTGGCAGTGGTAGAGGTGAAGCCCGAAAGGCTCCGCTTTGAACTCGTAGGTGGTCTCGCCGCCGGTCTCAATGAGGCCGGCGCCAATGCCGGGAACGCCGTCCATCTGGGACGGATGGAGACCGTGGAAGTGGATCGTGTGCGGATGCTCGGAGCTGTTGACGAAGCGGACGCGGAGCAGGTCGCCCTCTCGGCAGCGAAGGCTGGGACCGGGTACCCGGCCGTTATAGGTCCAGGCGGGATAGTGCACACCGGGTGCGACCTCGATCTCCTTGTCCCCCGCGACCAGCGTCCATTCCCGCAGCACTCGGCCGCTGGCGAGCCTCCGTGTCTTGCCCCAATCGAAGTCCCGAAGCATCTCGGTCGGGTGGAAGCCGTTCGCCGTGTGGTCCACCTGAGCCCCCGCGGCGAAGGTCGGCCCGGCGGCGCCGCCCCCGTGCAGCGCCGAGGCGCCTCCGTGTGCGGCACCGTGATCGGCGGCCTGGGCACCCTCGAGAGCGTCGTGCAGGCCCTGGTGCGGAACCAACTGGTGAAGCAGCGGCATGCTCGCCCCGGCTGCAGCGCCGCCGATCAGGAGGTTTCGCCTGCTGAGCTTCGCCACAGTCGGTAATTCAAGCACATGCCAAACCTGGATTTAGGCATGACTAACTTTCCTCCACGCCGCCGAATCCCGGGAACCCGGAATGCCCGCTGCCTACAATCGGCGGGTGGCCGAGATCGCGACTCCCGTGGAGCTCGACGGGCAGTACAGGGCCCTGCGCGAGGAGGCCGGGCTCCTCCCCAGGGAGCGAGCTGCCCTGACCGTCGGTGGGCCGGACGCCGTCGATTACCTGCAGGGACAGGTCACCAATGACATCGAATCGCTCGAGCGCGAGAGCGGCTGCTACGCCGCGCTGCTCGACCGCAAGGGGCATCTCCAGTCGGACATGCGGGTGCTCCGTCTCGAGAGCGGGGACATCTGGCTCGACCTCGAGCCCGGCCCCGCCCCGGCCGTGCTCAAGCATCTGCGCACCTACAGCATCGGCCGGGAGGTCGAGATCGAGGACGTGACCGAGAAATGGGCGATCACCTCGCTGATCGGCCCGCGCGCCGGCGAGCTCAGCGGGTTCGATGGCCTCGGTCCCGAGCACGCACAGCGCTGGCGGAACTGGGACGGCACCGAGGTCCTGGCGGTCGCCACGGATGTCGGGCTCGACCTGATCACAAGGGACGACGATTCCGCCCGCTTGGCGGAGCTGCTCACGGCGGGCGGCGCCGTCCCGGTGAGCGGGGCGGCCGCCGAGATCGTCAGGGTCGAATCGGGACGGCCGCGCTTCGGTCTCGACATGGGCCCCGAGTCGATGCCGGCCGAGGCCGGGATCACCGAGCGTGCGGTGGACTTCGAGAAGGGCTGCTACATCGGGCAGGAGCCGGTGGCGCGGCTGCACTATCGCGGCAAGCCGAACCGCACCCTGCGGGGGCTGCGACTCAGCAAGCCCGCCGAGCGCGGCGATCCGCTGTTACTCGGCGAGAAGGAGGTCGGCACGATCGGCACGGCCTGCCTCTCCCCCGGGCTCGGCCCGATCGCGCTCGCGATCATCAGGCGCGAAGCGGATGAGGGTGACCAGCTCGCCGTCAACGACGGAGAAATCACCGCCGAGGTCGTCGGGCTGCCCTTCACTGCCTGACCAGTGGCGCTACACGCCCCTCGGTTCGGCTAGATTCCTCCGCGCATGCTGCGGGAGAGGGCCAGAGTGCTGCTGTTCGCCGTCGCCCTCGTCACGGCGCTGGCGGTGGCGGGCTGCGGTCGCGACGACTTCAAGAATGACCCACGTCCTCCGATCCCCGCCGAGGTCTCCGTGAAGATCGCCAATGACGGCGTGGGGGTCTCACCAAAGGAATTCGGCGCCGGCCTGGTCAACTTCACGATCGCCAATCTGACCACGGATCCCGGAACGCTGGCGATCCACGGCCCCGTCGACGCCGACAGCGGCGAGATCCCCCCGGCTGGCACGGGCACGGTCAAGGTCGAGATGAAGACCGGCAGCTACGAGGCGAGCGTCAGCGGGATCCCCGTGAGGCCCTTCAGCTTCACCGTCGGGCCCGAGCGGCCCTCTGGCCAGAACGAGCTGCTGCTTCCCTAGCCGGAGGGCTCTCCCGGCTACCTCGGATGCTCGCCCGAGTCGGCCACGAGCCGATCGAAGATCGTGCCCACCATCAGACTGAGCCGGGCGAAACCGTCCTGGTTACCACCCGAGGCAAGGGTCCCCGCGACCCGGTCCAGGTCGACGCGTTGCAGTGCGGGGCCCCCACCCCTCCGCGGCGATGGAGCGGTGTTCTCGGACGCTTCCATGCTCTCACTGCGCTTTATCTCGTCCATGGCGGATGTGTCCAGAACCTTTGTTACGTGCCTGGACGCAATGCCCGCTAGGCGGCTGACTCCAACGCGTCCGCGATCAGACTATCCGCACGTGTAAGGGCGGCCTTGGCCCCCTCCTCCATCGCGGCGAGCGTCGACTCGATGCTGTCAGCGTTCTTGCGGACGCCCGTCAGCGCTTGCCGCGCTGTCTTCAGAGACTCAAGAGCTCGCCTTGCCTCGTCGATCGCCTCCTTCATCGCTGGCGCATCCAGTGCGAGTTCGTCCTGCCTGGCGGCCAGCGCCCGTGCCCGGGCTATGCCGTAGGCGGCTTCGAGCAGGTTGCGTTCGGGGTCCTCCCGGTCGACTGCAACGATCAGCTTGTTGCCTTCGTACTCAACGAGGCTCTGCGTCTTCGCCGGAACGTTGTCCTCGGTCGCAACGACCAACACCGCGTAGGCCGCGCCGCGGTCGTCGAGAGATCCGTTGAGGACCTCCCAAGCCTTCGGCCGGGTGAGCTGGCTGTCCTTGGGATCGAAGGCGATCTTCGCGAGACAGGGACCACCAGCGCCACCGATCTCGACGACGGTGTCCCCCTTCTTGCCCCGGGTTTCGCCGGCCTGGTCGCCGACATGGTGCGCGACATCGCCGCGCGCGGTCGCGATCTCGTCGAGCAGGGCGTGGACGCGCTCCTCGAAGTCACGGCCCTTCGCGGTCCCGCGGGACTGCTCTGCTTCGAGGTCCTCCTTCGCTCCGAGACGCTCCTTGAGCGCCGTGAGCTCCGCCGTCAGCGCTTCGATCCGGTTCCGATCCTCGACGTGCGCGGCCTGCTGGAGCTCCTCAGAGCGCTGGACGGCTCGGACGACACCCTCCTTGAAGTCGGCGAGGGGATTCGCGCCATCCTGAGCCGAGAACTGCTTCGCGAGCTGGTTTCGCTGGTGCTCCATCGCCGTGATCAGCATCTCGCGGATCTGCTGCTGGACCGAGCCGCTTCGTTCACTGTCGAAGCTGCTCGCCAGCCGCTCGGCGAGCTCATCCCGCCCCTGCTCGATTACGCCTCCAAGCTCTTCGGCGAGCGGACGCATCTGTCGCTCCAGCTCCGCTCGGACGTAGTCCACGTTCGCGGCGGTGCCTTCGGACTCAATCAGTCGCGAGCCAATTTCGATCGCCCGGGTCACAGTCTCTGTCGGGGAACGCTTCTTCGCGGCCTGCTCCCGAACGACGCGAGCGGCGCCTGGATCGTGGACCTCGAGCCTTTCGATTACTAACCGGTCGTCGATCGCCCGGACAGCGCCTTCGCTGGTGTCTTGATCGAGCGGGAGTTGTGGCTTCTCGGATGCTTCCATCGGACTCATGAACGTAGTCGCGTTACCGGACAGGAACCTGACAGCCAACCGTTGAATACGATCCAGCCGTCCACCAGCACATCACGGGTCGCTCCTGGCGGAGCGCCCCCCGCATAACGGGAGTCACATTGGCCGTAGAGATCGCCGACGTATCGAAGCTCGATGTCCAGCCGGGAGAGCTGCCCGAGAAGATGGCGGCCTGGGTGATCCGCCCTGAGCGCGAGGGCGAGCCCAAGGATGCCTTCCAGGTCGAGGAGATCGAGGTCCCGGAGCCCGGCGCCTTCGAGGTGATCGTCCGCGTGATGGCGGCCGGCGTCAACTTCAACAACGTCTGGGCAGCGCTCGGCAAGCCGGTCTCGGTGTTCGGCTACGGCGACCACGAGCAGTGGGGGCACCACATCGGCGGCTCCGACGCGTCCGGGATCGTCTGGAAGGTCGGCGAGGGCGTCACCAAGTGGAAGCCCGGCGACGAGGTGGTCATCCACTGCAACCAGGCCTCCTACGAGGACGTCGAGGTCCACGGACTCGACCCGCTCGCCGCCCCCAGCCAGGAGATCTGGGGCTACGAGACCACCTGGGGCTCGTTCGCCCAGTTCACCAAGGTCCAGGCGCAGCAATTGCTGCCGCGCCCACAGAACCTCTCCTGGGCCGAGTCCTCGGCCTACGGGCTCACCTACTTCACCGCCTACCGGATGCTGATCGACCAGTGCAGGCTGCAGGCGGGCCACAACGTGCTGATCTGGGGAGCTGCCGGGGGCCTGGGCGTGTTTGCCACCCAGCTCTGTGCGGCATCCGGGGCCAACGCCGTAGGAGTCGTCTCCTCCGACCAGAAGGGCGAGCTGGTCAAGCGCCTCGGCGCGGTCGACTACATCAACCGCAACGAGTTCGCCGGGATGATGCGAACCGAGGAGAACCTCACCGACCGCGAGGCCGAAAAGGGCCGCTTCAAGGAGTCCCGCGCCTTCGCGAAGAAGGTGAAGGAGATCCTCGGCGACTCCCCCGACATCGTCTTCGAGCACGTCGGTCAGGCGACCTTCCCGACCTCGGTCCTCGTGGTCAAGCCGTTCGGCAAGGTCGTGATCTGCGGAGCGACCTCCGGCTACACACTCGACTTCGACGTCCGGTACCTGTGGATGCGCCAGAAGCAGATCATCGGCTCTCACTTTGCGAACGCGTACGAGTGCTGGCGTGCCAATGAGCTGATGGCAGCGGGCAAGATCCAGCCGGTGCTCTGGCGGGTGATGGGCTTCGACGGCGTCGCCGAGGCGCACCAGCTCCTCCACGAGAACAAGCACCTCGGCAAGATCTCGATTCTGGTCGGCGCGACGAGCGAGGAGGAGGGCAAGGTCGAGGAGGGCCCGGGCGCGATTCGCGCGGAGGTGGGAGCCTGATGGCCAGCGGCTCCTCGAACGGCCGGCTCGAAGTCGTCTACGTCGAGTGGCACGTCAACCCCTTCCGTGCGGAGCAGTGGTACGAGATCTGGGAGCCGGCTGCCGCGCGCGCCATGGCCTTCGGCGCGAAGGGCTGGTCCCTGACCCGAAACACCGAGGATCCCCTCCATTTCCGGCAGGCATCCCTCTGGGAGAACCATGAGGACTGGGAGCGCTACTGGTACTCGGATGAGGTTGCCGCCCTCCGCGAGGCGTCCGTCAACTACTACAACAAGCCCGTCCTGCCGGTCTGGCACACCCTGATCGCGGGCGAGTAGGCGGCCCAGCTACTTCCTGCCGTGCTGGGTGTTCCTGCATTGCTCGTGCCCTCGCCCATCCGACGTCCGTCGCTCCGCCTGATGCTGCCCGTGGCCCTCGTGGCCGCGGCCGTCGCCGTCCCGGCGAGCGCGGCTGACGCCAAGGTCCGCTCCACTGTCAGCGGCGAGCTTCTGATCGTGCGTGGCGGCAAGAAGGCGGATCAAGTCCGCGTGGTCTGCAACGCCGGTCGGGCCAAGGTGAACGGCAAGAATCCCCGGACGGGGCCGGTCGCCTGCTCCCGCATCTCCGAGGTCGACGCGCTGACCGGCGCTGGCGACGACCGGGTCGACCTCTCCGGGGTCGGCGGCGGGGACGGCTTCGGCCAACGCGATCTTCCCGGCGGCTTCGGCCACGGGACCGGCTGCGGCGCGGCGCTGGGCTCCGGCGACGACCGGTATATCGGCGGCACGACCTGCTTCAACCTCGTTCTCGCCGGGCGCGACGATGACCACGCCAGGGGCGGGATCCTCCGAGACCAGATCACCGGCGGCAGCGGGGACGACCAGATGACGAGCTTCAGCGGCCGCGACATCCTGATCGGCAACTCCGGCAACGACAAGCTCAACGGCGGCACGGACGACGATCTCGTCAGCGGCAACGGCGGGGACGACATCCTCCGCGGCGCGGCGGGGGCCGATCTGCTCGGAGGGGGGCCCGGGATGGACCGTCTCTCCGGCGGCCCCGGACCGGATCAGCTGATTGGCGGCCCCGGCAAGGACCGCCTCAACGGCGGCTCCGGCAACAACACGCTGGTCCAGGACGCGCCGAAGAAATAGAACTAGCGCGTGAGCACCGACCCACTTGGCGCACTGGTGCCGGGCTGGGAGCCGCCGGTGGATGACGGGGGTGGTGTCGGCCCGCTCGCGGGCCTGAGCGTCGTCGTCAAGGACGTGATCGACGTCGCGGGCGCGGTGACCGGCGGGGGCAACCCCGACTGGGCGGCAGCACACGAGCCCGCGAAGGACAGCGCAGCTGCGGTCACCGCCCTCACCGGCGCCGGGGCGTCGGTGGCCGGCAAGGGGCAGTGCGCCGAGCTCGCGTTCAGCCTGAGCGGCGACAACGCTCACTTCGGGATGCCGACGAATCCAGCCGCGCCCGACTGCGATCCGGGGGGATCGACGAGCGGCCCCGCCTCGGCTGTCGCGGGCGGGCTCTGCGACCTCGGCCTCGGCACCGACACGCTCGGCTCGATCCGAGTGCCCGCCTCCTACTGCGGCGTCTACGGGTATCGCCCCACCCACGGCCGGATCCCCGTCGTCGGGGTCATGCCGCTGGCGCGGAGCTTCGACACGGTGGGACTGCTCGCAGGGGAGCCGGAGCATCTCCGAGGCGCCGCCGAAGCGCTTCTCGGAGCGGATCCCGGAAAGAGTTCTCCCCCATCCCGCCTCCTCATCTCGCCGATCCTCCTTTCCGCGGCTGAGGACGAGGTGGCGGAGGCCACCCGGGTGGTCGCGGGCGACCTGGCGCGTCGGCTGGGCGTGGAGCTCTCGGAGACACGGCTCCTCGACGACGCCCCGACGCCCGAGGAGGCAATGGCGGCCTTCAACGTTCTCCAAGGCGTCCAGGTATGGCGCAACTACGGCGACTGGGTGGAGAGCTCGAGCCCGTCGCTCGGTTCGGACATCGCGGCTCGGCTCGAGCGCGCCGCAGGGCTCGGGGCGGCTGACGTCGCGGATGCAGAGCAGGTGGCGGAGGCGGTCGCGGCCGCCGTCGCGCGGCTCGGGCCCGATGAAGTCCTCGTCCTGCCCACGACCGGGACCCCGGCCCCCGCCCGGGACGCCGATCCCGATCAGCGGGAGCGGGCGCGTGTCTCCGCTGGCCGGCTCACCTCAATCGCGACGTTCGCCGGCGCCCCTGCGATCTCGATTCCGCTGCTCCAGGTCGGTAACCCCGTGGGGCTCAGCCTGGTGGGCACGCCGGGGAGCGATCTCCGGCTGCTAGCCGCCGCCTGATTGCAGCGCTGCTTCCTGAGGTTCCAGGACCGAGGCCGCTCCCGTCGGGAAGGTGAAGGCCTCCAGGAGGAGTTGGCCCAGGAGTGCCGTCATCACGAGCAGCACGAAGACCAGAGGGCTGAGGGCTCCACCGACGGCCGCCAGCACCACGAGGAGCGTGATGAGCACGAGGCGGCCAAGGAACGTCCGATCCCGCATCGAGGTCCACTCCGCGCCGATGTGCACCAAGGCGAGCGCCAGCACGAACGCTGCCAGGCCTCCAGCCAGCGCCCAGCGGGCACCTGCCTCCAGAGCGGTCTGGTCGACCTCGTTGATGGCGAGCGTCGTACCGGCGGCAAAGGCGGCAATGCCGGGGTACAGCGGGAAATGCCCATAGACGAAGACGAGCCCGAGGGTTCCCCGGCCCACAACCGAAGTGTCCGCAAGATCGAAGTAGATCCACCACAGGCAGAGCGCCGTGACGAAGCACGCGCCCGCCAGGGCCCAGGCGTCGAAGTTGAACTGGAAGCCGGCGACCGCGGCGACGACCGACGCGATCGACTGGCCGAGCACGACGATGAAGAACTGGCCGAAGCGCTCGGTGATATGCGAGACGACGATGGTCGAGGAGCCGAGGATCCGCCAGGCATACGGCGGGACGCACAGGTCCAGGCCGAGAGCGAGGCCCCAGATGATGAAGCGGTATGGCGCGGGAAAGATGATCGACACGAGCCACAGTCCAGCCGTGAACGTGATCGTCACGATGTAGGTGGCGATCAGCCGGCGGCCCAGTTCGTGAACGTGGAGCCAGGCACGTACATAGAGGGCGACCAGCAGGAGCCGCACCACGGCGTAGCCGATGGCGAAGACCATGCTTCCGCCCTCCCCCGCCATCATCCGCGGGATCTCGATGGCGATGGCCGCGGTAGCGAACGCCGCGCCGGCCTTGATCAACCGATAGATCAGATCGTCGGTGTCGAAGCGGTTGGCGTAAACAGCGAAGCCGATCCACGCCCACGTGATTGCGAGGAAGAGGCCGGCGAAGCGGGCGAATCCGGCGCCCGTCGGATCGTCCGCCAGTGCCGTCGCAAGCTCGACGACCGCCGCCGCGAAGACCAGATCGAAGAAGAGCTCGTACCAGGTTGCGTGACGCTCGCTGTCCGCATCCTCGGTCGTGCGGAGCCGTGGTGGCTCGAGGCGAAACGTCCCGGAGCCGATCATGCCCGCGAACCGTAGGCATCACCCCGGTCGGCGCCCGCCAGCTTTGGCGTGAACGCCTCTCCTGACTAACCGAAGGTGAACACGTAAGCCTCGACCCCGGGCTCCTGGAAGGTGATCTCGAAGGTCTGGTCCGAATCGTTTCCGGGCTGGCGCACGAGCTGGTAGAGCCGCTCCTCGGCGACCGTCCCACTGCCCTCCTCGTCGACGTCGAGCCCGCGGGCGTCACCCGGTGGCTCCCCATCGACCCGAACCTGAAAGCCAACAGACCCGTGGCCGCCCCGAGCACCCATCACCAGATTCACGTCGCGCGCGTGGAAGCGGTGCGCTATGCGGCCGCCGGGCTCGTTCAGCTTGGTCGGCTGACTGCCGGCCGTCCAAACCCCTGAGAGCGACCAACTGTTGAGGTCCAGCGCTTGCGGCTCTTCGTAGAGGTGAGGGCGGTCGCGCACCAGCCCTCCCGGCGAGGCAAAGCCCGCCGCCCGCTCGTAGCCGACGTAGGTCTCCGGGGAGCCCAGGGTCTCCCAGTCGGCCGGGGCATAGACGCCGCCGGCATCCACAGACACCAGGCCGCCATCGACCCCGGATGCCCCCGTTTCGGCGAGTAGCTCCTGGATCACACTCTCGGAGCGCTCGTAGTCCTCCTCGCCGAAGTGATGGTGCCGCAATCGACCCTCTGCGTCCGCGAAATACAGGGCAGGCCAGTAGTTGTTGTCGAAGGCTCGCCAGACCGCGTAGTCGTTGTCGACCGCGATCGGATAGCGCACCCCCATCTCCTCCAGAGCGGAACGGATCTTCTCGAGGTCATGCTCGAACTCGAACTCCGGCGTGTGGGCGCCGATCACGACGAAGCCGTCGTCGCGATATTGCTCATCCCAGGCCCGCACGTAGGGAGCGGTGCGCAGCCAGTTGACGCAGGAGAAGGTGCAGAACTCGACCAGCACGACCTTCCCCCGGAGCCCAGCCGGCGTCAGCGGTTCGGAGTTCAGCCATGCGGTCGCGCCGTCGAAATCAGGGAGCTGACCTTCGACGGGCAGGTCCGCCGGCTGGCCCATGGGATGGGTTGGCTCAGAGATCCTGGTCCTCCGCCGCCGCTTATCGCAGCGACCGGAAGGTCGCGCGGATCTCGTCCGAGAGGGTCTGCGGCTGCTCCCAGGCGGCGAAGTGACCGCCCTCGTCAGCCACCCCGTAGTGGATGAGCTTGGGATACGCCTTCTCCGCCCAGCTCCGCGGAGCCGGATAGAGCTCGTCCGGGAAGACGGTCACCCCGACCGGCAGCTCGACGCCCTTGACGTCGAAGAAGCCCAGCTTGCTCTCCCAGTAGAGGCGCGCCGAGGAGATCCCGCTGGTCGTCAACCAGTAGTGGGTGACGTTGTCGAGGACGTCGTCTCGCGAGAGCCCGCCCGGAGTGCCGGTGAAGGCGCGCGCGATCAGCTTGTAGCTCGCCTCGTCGTGATCGAGCATCCAGGCAGCCAAGCCGATCGGCGAGTCCACGATGCCGTAGAGCGTCTGCGGTCGGTTACCCATCTCGCCCGCATAGCCGGTGCCGGTCGCGAAGAAGTGGACCAGGATCTCGTAGGCCTTCTTCTCCTCGGCCGAGAGGCCGTCGGGCGCCGGTTCGCCGGCCTGGACCCCCTTCGAGATCTTGGGCGAAAGCGTCGCCGGCATGTTCGTGTGGATGCCGAGCAGCCCCTGGGGCTTCAGCAGGGCCAGCTGCTCGGTGACGGCATTGCCCCAGTCGCCGCCCTGGGCGACGTAGCGGTCGTAACCGAGGCGCTCCATCAGCTCGGCCCACCCACGCGCGATGCGGATGGGGTCCCAGCCGGTCTCAGTCGGGTTCTCCGAGAACCCGTGGCCTGGCAACGACGGGATCACGAGATGGAAGGCGTCCACCTCGTCCGCGCCGTGCTCCGTGGGCTTGGTCAGGGGATCGATGATCTTCAGCTGTTCGACCGTCGAGCCCGGCCAGCCGTGCGTGACAATCAGCGGCAGCGCGTCCTCGCGCTGGGAGCGAGCGTGAATGAAGTGGATGTCGACCCCGTCGATCTCGGTGATGAAGTGCGGCAGGGCCGCGAAGCGCTCCTCGAACTTGCGCCAGTCGTAGTCGGTCGCCCAATAGTTGGCCAGTGCCTGGATCGTGTCGAGCTGCACGCCCTGAGAGGGGTCCACCTCGCGGTCGGGCCACTTCGTCGCGGTGATGCGGTTGCGAAGGTCGTCCAGCTCCTCATCGGAGACCTCGAAGGTGAACGGGCGGATCTCGGTGTTCGTCGAGGTAGTGGCTTCCATACCTGGCTCCTATTCGTTGAGGGTGCTTGCAGAGCGTCGCGCGACAACCGTTCGATCGCGCCCGTCATGAACCCTGATCCGCCGCCTGGTCGGCTTCGCGCAGTGTCGGCTGTTGCGCATCACCGGCCGGGCAGACGCTCCTTGATCTCCTGAAGCTGCCATGTGTTGCCATCCGGATCGCTGAACGAGGCGAAGGTCCTGTAGGACTGACCGTCCGGGTCCGGGCCTGGTTCCTGACCGTTCTCGCCCAGGTGGTACAGGCCGCTGACCTCGATCCCACGGCCGATCAGGTCCTCGCGCGCCGCGTCGATGTCGTAGACGGCCAGCTCCGACCCCTGAAAGGAGCCGGGCTCGGCCGGAGTGATGCCCTTGCCGAATGAGACCGAACACCCGGAACCGGGCGGTGTGAACTGGACGATTCGAACGCCCTCGCCGGGCTCGATGTCGATATCGAACCGCCAGCCCAGGCTCTCGTAGAACGCCTTGGCCCGATCGATATCCGAAACGGGAACGGTCACCACCTCGAGCCTCACCTCGCCGGGCTTCGGTAGGTCACTTGCCGCCGCACTTTGAGTATCCGTCTCAGTCATAGGTGCTCCTTTCCGGGTTGCCGATCAACGCAGTGGCCCGAGGGCGGCTCGCTATCGGTCGAAGGTGGATCTCTCCCCTCTGTTTGCTTGTCGGCCTTTGCTCACCACCACGGCCATGGCGAGACGATCAGGACGATGATCAGCGCCCAGATCAGCACCATCCACCAGGTGGAGTTGAATCCCATGAGGTCGGAGCGGCGCCGGGGCTTCGGCCGGAGCTGGTACCAATGACGGCCGGGATGGGTGGACTCGGCAGTCATCGCCAGTCAAACGATAGACCTAGTCGGAATTAATGAACCCGGGGATTGACCAGGGTGTCTGACGGGCGCGTGCTCACTGCCCGACGGCGCCACGCTGCTGTGCCCGCCTGACCGGTCGCTAGTGCTGCTCGAGCGGGGCCATGGTGAGGCCCGCTTCCTTGAGCTGCTCCCAGTAGAGCTCCGCCGGCTCGCGCGGCCCCGTCCAGACCGCCGCCTGGCCGTTGTTGTGGATCCGGTCGGCGAAGCTGTAGCCGCGATCGAGGCTCACGCCGGGGATCACGCTGGAGAGCGTGTGGGCGACGTGATCGAAGGTGTTGTGGTCGTCGTTGAGGACGATCACGAGCCAATTTCCGCCCAGACCCTCCTCGGGGCCCGCCGGTCTGGGCCGCTCAACCGTGGTCGTGGCCACCCGGCCGAATTTAGAGGATTCGCCCCGAGTGAGCGGGGATTTCCCTGCCGCTTATCCGAAGGGATTCGGGACCTGGACGGTCACGTTGTCGAAGACACCCATGATCCCGGCCCCGGAGCCGGAGCCCTTTGCGCCGCTGGTGACCACGGTCTGCCGCCCGTCGGGCTGGTCCGCCCCCGAGTCGGTGGCGTTCACCACCCCGCGACCGTTGACCGTGGCGATCACACTGGTCGTGGTCCCGCCGCCGGAGAAGGCGCGGATCGCGATCACGTTCGGCTTGGAGCCGAGTTTGACGAACTTGCCGGTGCCCCCGGCCTCTAGCTTGGGCCCCGCGGCGCCCTTCGGGTCGCGGAAGTACTGCCACTTGTGCTTGCTCGGCAAGACCCGGAGCAGGTAGCCCGCGGTGTCGCTGCGGCGCACCCCCACGCCAGCGAACGACTTCGCCGCAATCTTCTTGGTCCCACCGCCGACGGTCGTGGTGGCGACCATCCCCTGGTCCGCGTACTGATCGGACGAGTCGGCGACGACCGAGGTGCGGTAGACGCACGAGTTCCCCTCCCTGACGGCGATCGACATCGCCTGGTTGCCGGCCCACTTGCGCTTGCACTTGTCCCCGAAGACCTTCTGGAACGCGTTTACGTCGTCCTGGCTCTGGAACTGGTACACGGCGACCGGGATCGGGGCCGCGTGAGCGGCCGCGCCGACCGCGAGGGCCGCGCAGGCGACGATCAGGGCTGTGAGCTTCGTTCTGGTGCGCATCCGGGCTGAGCGTAACCGCGAGGGTCCGGGAGTCTGCAAGAACACGTTGCAACCGCGGACGGAGCGGTAGATGCGCGATCCGTGGCGGGACTGGCCCGTACCATGTGCGCCATGAGCGAGCACCGCCTGCCGGAGCGGGATCGGGCGTGGGTAATGCGGACCTACGCAGGGCATTCCGACGCCCGCCGCTCGAACGAGCTCTACCGGAAGAATCTCGCCAAAGGGCAGACCGGCCTCTCCGTCGCCTTCGACCTGCCCACGCAGACCGGCTACGACCCCGACGCCGAGTTGGCACGCGGCGAGGTCGGCAAGGTCGGAGTCTCGATCGTCCACAAGGGCGACATGCACACCCTCTTCGATGGCATCCCGCTCGGCGAGATGAACACCTCGATGACGATCAACGCCACCGCCGCCTGGCTGCTCGCGCTCTACGCGACGGTCGCCGAGGAGAACGGCGTCGAGCGCGCAGCCCTCGCGGGCACCACCCAGAACGACATCATCAAGGAGTACCTCTCGCGGGGCACCTACGCCTTCCCGCCGGGCCCCTCGATGCGCCTGATCGCCGACACGGTCGCCTTCACCGTCAACGAGATCCCCAAGTGGAACCCGATCAACGTCTGCTCCTACCACCTGCAGGAGGCGGGGGCGACCCCGGTGCAGGAGATCGCCTACGCCCTCTCCACCGCGATCGCCGTCCTCGACGAGGTCAAGGCCCGCGGGCAGGTCGCTGATCAGGACTTCCCAAAGGTCTTCGGCCGCATTTCCTTCTTCGTCAATGCGGGCGTCCGCTTCATTGAGGAGCACGCGAAGCTGCGCGCCATGGGCGAGATGTGGGAGTGGATCGGCCGCAACCGCTACGGGGTCAGCGAGCCGAAGTTCCTGCGCCTCCGCTACGGCGTCCAGGTCAACTCGCTCGGCCTGACCGAGTCCCAGCCCGAGAACAACGTGCCGCGGATCGTGCTCGAGGCCCTCGCGGTGACGCTCGGACGCGACGCCCGCGCCCGCGCGATCCAGCTGCCTGCCTGGAACGAGGCGCTCGGGCTGCCGCGCCCCTGGGACCAGCAGTGGAGCCTCCGCATCCAGCAGATCCTCGCGAACGAGACCGACATCCTCGACTACCCGGACATCTTCGAGGGCTCGAAGGTGATGCACGGCCTCGTCGGCGAGCTCGTGGAAGGCGCCAAGGCTGAGATGAACGCGGTCGAGGAGAGGGGCGGCGCGGTCGAGGCGGTCCCCTACATGAAGACCCGCCTCGTCGAGTCCAACCGCGAGCGGATCGCGAGGATCGAGAGCGGCGAGATCGTCGTCGTGGGTCAGAACAAATTCACGGAGGCGGAGGACTCCCCTCTGACCACCGCCGAGGACGGCGGCATCCTCACCCCCGATCCGGAGGTCGAGCGGGAGCGGATCGCCGCGGTCGAGCAATGGCGTGCCCAGCGCGATCAGTCGGCCGTCGACGCCGCACTGGAGAAGCTCGCAGAGGCGGCCCGGGACGAGTCGACCAACCTCCTGCCGGCGACGATCGAGGCCGCCAAGGCGGGAGCGACCACCGGGGAGTGGGCCGGCGTCCTGCGCGAGGTCTTCGGCGACTACCGTGCCCCGACGGGCGTCGGCGAGGCAGCGGCGGGCGGCTCCGTCGACGGCGACCTGCTGGGGCAGGTACGCGACCGCGTCGCCAAGGTCTCCGAGGAGATCGGTCATCCGATCCGCATCCTGGTCGGCAAGCCGGGACTCGACGGCCATTCCAACGGCGCCGAGCAGATCGCAGTTCGCGCCCGCGACGTCGGCATGGAGGTGATCTATCAGGGCATCCGCCTGACGCCCGAGCAGATCGCCAAATCCGCCGTCGAGGAGGACGTCGATGTCGTCGGCCTCTCGATTCTGTCCGGCTCGCACCGCGAGCTGGTGCCTCGCGTGGTCGAGCTGCTCCGCGCCGACGGTGCCGACATCCCGGTGGTCGTCGGGGGGATCATCCCGGCTGTAGACGCCGCCGCCATGCGCGAGAGCGGGGTCGATGGCGTCTACACCCCCAAGGACTTCGAGATCAACCGGATCATGGGAGACATCGCGGACCTGGTGGCAGAGCGCCACCGCGCCGCACAACCAGCCTAAGCGGAGGGATCAATGGGACATTTCGTACCTATCGCCGTGCTCGTCGGCCTGCTCTGCGCTATGGCGCTGCTTGCTACTGGCGCCTCGGCCGCCGTCAACTGCGGCGGGGGCGTGACCGTCACCGGCGGGACGCCCTGCTGGAAGGCGAAGCGAATCGTCAAGGAGTTCAAGAAAACGCGGAAGGGCAAGGTGCAGGGGTTCAGCTGCAGCGGCAGGAACTCCGGGGGCCGCCTCCTAGCAGTCAACTGCAAGCTGCCGAACAAGAAGATCCACTGGGAGTCCTGAACCCCCTGACCGCCGCAAAAAACTGGCGCCGGGCGCGGCGGGGCGCTTCAATAGGGATGTGACGGAGCTCAACGGAGACCGCTCGGCCTGGCTGCGTTGCTACCGCTGCTGGGCCCGGGATCTCGAGGTGCAGATGCACTACGACGCGATCCTTCGGATCGATCCCGAGAGCGGGGAGCCGTCGGAGCGTCTCGACGAGGTCCAGGAGGCGGTCGTGCAATGCCTGCGCTGCCTCCACGACCAGCCGCACCTGACGATCCAGGACGACAGGGTCGTCCCCGTCGAGGACCGCTGGGAGCGGATGGTCGCCGGCACCCCTTGGGTCGCCTCCTGCACAGTGACGGTGGATCAGGACCAGGTCGAGAGCTGCTCGGGACCTGAGGCCGCCGAATCCCTCACCTACGGCTCATTCGGCGAGGCCGGTACGCGCGAGTTCTTCACCCACGTCCGGTTCCACAAGCACGACGAGGAGCGGATCATCGTGCACCTGCTGGTCGAGCTCTATGCCCGCTCGGCCGAGGAAGCCACCGAGGTCCTCGAGGAGGCCTCACGGGGCGTGCTCGAGATCACCTCGCTCGCCGAGGAGTCACGGCCGCCGGCGCACGCGCCGGACGAGGCGCACTGACCTAAGGACCCAGCCCCCTCTCGCAGTGATCCGACTTCGATGAGCTTTTGATGAGCGCCGCTATCTACGCTGGCAGCGTCACGTCCACCGCTTCAGGAGAGTTGCGATGAGCCCTCGACTCAGCCGTCTCGGACCGATCGTTCTGACCGTCGCCCTCGTGCTGCTCGTCGGCCTCGGCATCACCGGCGTCGCGGCCGGAAAGAAGAAACACAAGCCGCTGAAGGTCACCTGCGAGCAGCTCTACGCCGAGATCGACCAGGCGGGCGCCCAGCTACAGGCTCAATACAACGCGATGGGATTCACCATCGGAACGCCCGATCCCGCCTACCCCGATTATCCGGCGGTCGATGGCTTCAACTCCGGACAGGCCTGCAAGAAGCAGGGGAAGCGAATCCGGATGGGCGTCGGCTACATGAACGACATCCACAGCGAGGGCGAACCGCCGTTCCCCGGGGAGACCAACCCCGCCATCCGCGAGTACTTCTGGACATGGATGGAGACCGTGACTCGGACGAAGAAGGGCCGGCTTCGCGACGAGATCACGAGCCTGAAGTGCGAGAAGTACGTCTACGAAGGGGGTCCCGGCGACCCCTCCAACATCCAGACCTTCCCCTGCTGAGCTGACTACTCGGCCGGCTTCTGCTCCGGCTCCCCCGGCTTGCCGGGTTCCTTGACCGCCTCGCCCGCGGCCTTCGCCTTGTCCTTCAGGCTGCCCTTGCCGGCGGCGATGTCCTTGAGCTCGTCGGCGTCCTCCTTGAGGGCGCCGGTGCCACCGCGTTTGTCGACGATCTTCTTGGCCTGGTCGGTGAGTCTCCTCAGATTGACCATCACTCCACCTAACCCTTCTCCTTTCGCGGTACCAGGACCGCTCGTTTGAACTCGGCCACCAGTGTCCCATCCTGGTTGTAGGCGCGTGTGTGGACCTTGACCACGCCGCGGTCCGGCTTCGATTCGGAGGGTCGCACCTCGAGGACCTCAGACTCCACGAACAGGGTGTCGCCGTGGAAGACGGGGTTGGGGTGGCTGAGCTCGTCGGTCGCCAGGTTGGCGATCGCCTTGCCGGAGACGTCGTTCACCGTCATGCCGAAGATCAGCGAGTAGACGTAGGGGCCGGCCACCACGTTCCTCCCCTGCTGCGACTGCGCGGCGTACACGTCGTTCACGTGCAGGGGGTGGTGGTTCATGGTCAGCAGGCAGAAGAGGTGGTCCTCGGACTCCGTGATCGTCTTCGCCGGCCAATGCTTGTAGACGGCGCCGACCTCGAACTCCTCCAGGTAGCGCCCGTACTCGTGGGCGCCCGAGGCCTCGCGCTCGGCCTGGTCCGTGGTCAGCTGGTGGTTCTCGTCGCTCATCGGTTGAGTCGTTCTCCTTGAGTCGTGCGGCGCGTGATGGTACGTGAGTCACGCGATCCGGGCCTCGGTGCCCTCGAAGCGCTCGATGTCCGCAACCTCCGCCTCGATCGCCGGCCCGAGCCGCTCGCGTTCGGCTTTCGGCAGGTTGAGCGAGATCTCGAGCCGCCCGGCCTTGCGCGCGGTGCGCCAGCCTCCGACGACGATTCCGTCCTCGACGATCACCGGGCGGATCCAGCCCCCGCCCCCCTCCTTGACGTGGAGGGCGTGCTCGCCTGACACCGAGAACGCCCGGTCCTTCCAGCCCAGCAGGTAGGTGTCGAAGTTGCCGAGCATCCGCACCTGGCCCGTCCGAGGCAGTCGCGGAAGGCCGCCGCGCGGCGAGAGCATGACCTCGTCCCCCACCCGGACCTCCTCGATCTCCGTGGAGATCGAGGAGAGCCCGGCGCGGACATCGCGCAACGGCAGGCCCGACCAGTAGGCGAAGTCCCGGTCGGTGGCCGGGGCGAAGGCACGAATGTAGACGCGGGTCAGCTCGGCAAGGGCCCTCTCCCTGTCGAAGGGAGGCGGCTTTCCCAGCCAGTCCTCGCGGCGGACGAGACAGGACTCAGCCCCGCGGTCGGGACCGAGACAGGCGATGCCCGAGACGACCGAGGTCAGCGCGATGTGCATCCCTGTCTGCGAGTTGAGCACGATCCCGGTCCTCACGATGCGCTCGCGCACGTCGCTGCGGGTGAGCGGGCCCTCGTCCGCGAGCGCCTTGGCGGCCACTCGGAGCGCCCTGTCCTGCTTGTCCTCGGGAAGCCCGAGCTGCGAAAGCCTGCGGCGCGACCAGCGCTCGATCCCCGGCTCGAAGAGCGGCAGCCACCAGCCCACGTCATCGGTCGGGATCATGTGGATCGTCATCCGCATCACCCAGGTCCGGAGCAGCGAGCGGTCCTCCGTCCGAGCCCCCGTGACGTCCGCGGCCGTCAGCCTGCGGCTGCGGGAGCGAAAGGTGAGCGGGCCGGCGTAGACGTCCTGCGCCTGCGCTCCGGCGATCGAGCGAGCGATCTCGGCCGGATTGCTGGCTGAGGCCGGCCGGTGCAGGAGCTGCGTCGCCGCCCGCACCCTGGCAAGCCGCCCGGGATCGATCCCCCCTGAGGGCACCGCCCTAATGGACCTTCTTGGTCCGGACGCGCTCCTCGTGGCGCTGAACGACCTGGCCGATCAGCTTCTGGATGTTGGTGTCGCCGCTCGCGCGGATGTGGCCGTTCTCGTAGGCCTCGACGTAGTCGCGAACGTGACCCTGGGTCGCGAGCTCGTTGAAGTCCGAGCGGTGTATCGCCACGGTCACGCGCGCGTCCTCGGTGGACGCCTTGCTGATCTTGGGACCCGGCACCTCGACCCGGAACATCTGCACGTCTCCCCGTCCGCGCAGCTCGAGCTCGAAGACGAGTTTGAGCTGAGCGAGCGCCGGCACCTCGGCCTGGAAGCGCTCGATGGCGGTCGCGATCAGATCCTGGGTCGACGGCATGTCACCACGGTATTGGCTTGCGGTCACGGAAGAAGCCTCCGGTGGGCCCATCGTCGGCGAGCGTCGCCAGCCAGACGGCCGTGTCCGCGCCCTGCTCCACCGAGCGCGACGCCGCCGGCCCGCCCATATCCGTGCGGACCCAGCCCGGGCACATCGTGTTCACCTTCACCCAGCGCTCGTCGGAAGCGAGAGTCCGGGTGAGCGCGTTGAGCCCGGCCTTCGAGACCCGGTAGGCCGCCCGGCCGCCGTTCATCTCCGAGAGCTGCCCTCCGCCGCTCGAGACGTTGACGATCCGCGGCTGCGAGCTCGAGCGCATCAGCGGCAGGAAGGCTTCGATCAGGCGCCAGGGACCGAAGGTGTTGACCTCGAGCACCTCGTGGGCGCCGTCCAGGTCGTAGTCGGCCGCCCCGACGGGATCGCCATAGACGCCGGCGTTGTTGACGAGGGCGTCGAGCCGGCCCGGCTCGGCCGCGATCCGATCGTGGGCCGCATCGATGCTCGCCTGCTTGGTGACGTCCAGCTCGACCGGCTCGATCCCGTCGATGCGATCGACGTCAGCAGTGTTGCGCGCCCCGGCGAACACGAGGAAGCCGTGGTCGGCCGCGAGCTCGCGTGCGATCTCCGCGCCGATCCCGCGGCTTGCACCGCTCACCAAGGCGACCCTGCGATCAGAAGCCACTACCGGAGTCTAGGTAGCGGCAGCCTGCAAGCAGAAGCGCGGAGATTCCCAGGAAAACGGCTGCCCAATCCCCCGGCGACTAGATCTTGTTGCGCTCGATGAGCTTCCTGCCGATCACCATGCGCTGGATCTCGGAGGTGCCCTCACCGATCAAGAGCAGCGGCGCGTCGCGGTAGAGCCGCTCGATCTCGTACTCCTTCGAGTAGCCGTAGCCGCCATGGATCCGGAATGACTCCTCGACGACCTCCTTGCCGGTCTCCGAGGCGAGCAGCTTCGCCATCCCGGCTTCGAGGTCCGAGCGGTGCCCGGCGTCCTTCATCAGCGCGGCCTTGCGGGTGAGGAGGCGGGCGGCCTCCACCTTGGTGGCCATGTCGGCGAGCTTGAACTGGATCGCCTGGTGCTGGGCGATCGGCTTGCCGAAGGTCTTCCGCTCCTGGCTGTACCGGAGCGCAAGCTCGAGGGCGCGCTGGGCGATGCCCACGCCGCGCGCCGCGACGTTCACCCGGCCGACCTCGAGCGCGTCCATCATCTGGACGAAGCCCTTGCCGAGACCGTTCTCCTCGCCGCCGAGGATCCGCTCGGGTGGGCACTTGTAGCCGTTGTAGACGAGCTCGGTGGACTCCACGCCCTTGTAGCCCATCTTCTTGATCTTCGGAGGGATCTCGAGGCCCGCGAAGTCGCCCTCGTTGGTCTCCTTCCAAGGCTCCTTCTCCGTGATGAAGCAGGTCATCCCCTTGTAGGGCGGGTCGGCCTTCGGGTCGTTCTTCATCAGCACGAAGACGACGCTCGAGCCGAGGCCGTTGGTGACCCACATCTTCTGGCCGTTCAGCTCCCAGTTGCCGTCGTCGCCCTTCGTGGCGGTCGCCTTGATCCCCTGGACGTCGGAGCCGACCTCCGGTTCCGAGAGCGAGAAAGCGGCGCGGATCTCCCCGGTCGCCATCTTCGGAAGGAAGTACTGCTTCTGCTCGTCGGTCCCGAACTTCATCAGCAGGTAGGAGCCGATGAAGTGGGTGTTCACCACCCCCGAGATCGAGATCCACCCCCGCGAGAGCTCCTCGACGATCATCGCGTAGGTGGTGAGGTCGAGGCCCATGCCGCCGTACTCCTCGGGAATCGTGACCCCGAAGAGGCCGAGCTCCTTCATCTGCTCGACGATCGGCTCGGGGAACTTGTCCTCGTGGTCGTACTCCTCGGCGTTGGGGATGATCTCTTTGTCGACGAAGTCACGGACCATCTCGACGATGGCCTGTTGCTCGTCGGTCATCTCCTGGTAGGTCGTCTGCCCTTGCTCCGTCGCTACGGCCATGGCTCCTCTGAGGTCGTGGTTTGAGACCCCTCCCCAAGGCTCAGGATACTGGGGAGGTGAGCATGGACCCACAGACGAACGTGGCTCGGCTCGCCGGTGCGCTGGAGCCATTCCAGGGCTCGGATCTAGTGGTCGTCTTCCGAGACGAGAGCGCGACCGAGCGAATTCGCCGGGCTCTCGAGAAGGTCGCCGCGCCCGATCTCGTCACCCTGATGATCGGGGCGGACCGCGGCCTGACCGGCAAGTTCCACGGGGTCGACGGCTTCATCGAGGGCTGGGCGGACTACTGCCAGACGTTCAAGCAGCTTCGCACCGAGATCACCGAGGTAGCCGAGGCGCAGTCCGATGTGGTCTACGTCGAGACCAGGCAGATCGGCGTCACCGCGACCGCCGGCGTTGAACTCGAATACCAGGCCGCCGCGGTCTTCAGGTTCGCCGACGGCGCCCTGCAGCAAGCCGAGTTTCACCTCGACCGGAATGCGGCGCGGAGGGTGGCCGGCCTTGAACCCGACCACCCGTCCGGCGGCTGACTACTCCTCGGCGAGCAGCCCGTAGAGCTTGCGGCGGGCATCCTTGAGGATCTCCGCGGCCTTGGTGAGCTGCTCCTCGTTGTCGGCGCGGCCGAGTTGCTTCGCCGCTCCCATCAGCTTGAAGAGCTCCTTGCGGGCCTCGAATCGAGGCGAGTCCTCGTCGCCCTGCTCCCAGGGCCTGCCCCCCTCGGTCCGCTCCGGTGCGGCCTCCTTGCCGGCGTCGGTGAGCGAGTAGACCTTGCGGCCCTCGACCTCCTCCGGCGTCACCAGCCCCTCGTCCTCGAGCAGCTGGAGCGTCGGGTAGATCGAGCCGGCGCTGGGGGTCCAGCGGCCGCCGGTGCGCTCCTCGAGCTCCTGGATGATCTCGTAGCCGTGCATGGGCCGGTCGTCGAGCAGCGCCAGGACGGCACTACGGACGTCGCCGCGGCGGACGCGATGGCGTCTGCGGCCTCCGCCTCCACGGCTCATCTCGTGCCGCCCGCGGTGCGCCCGGTGGCGGCTTCTCTCTCTGTGCATTCGTGCTGTTCCTTTCGATCAGTCATGAACTAACGCGATATATCGTAACACATCGATACATCCGCTCCATTCAGCGAACGTCCCTGGGTCGCCCAAATGGGGACCACCGCGGGACGTTCGCGGCCCCTCAGAGCAGCCAGGAGTAGCTGTAGCCGGTAGCCACCGGGTCGCGACGCTCGTAGAAACGCTGCGCATCGGGCCGGAACATGGCGGTGACCAACTCGAAATGCGTGGCTCCGCGCTCTTTGGCCCAGGACTTCCCGGCCTCGAGCAGCTCACCCCCCACCCCCTGCGAGCGGTCCTCGGGACTGACCGCGAGGTCCTCGACCCAGCACCGCTGGCCGTAGCGCACGGAATCGACGTCCAGGTATGCGGTGAGGAAGCCGAGCAGGCGGCCGCGATGCTCGGCGATCAGCACCGTGGAGGCCGGGTCGGCGATCGCGTCGGCGATCGCGGCCCGGGCGTGCTCGGGATCCCATTGCGGCGGCACCGATCCGGGAGGCGCGAAGAGCCACTCGTACATGCCGAGCACCCGCTCGACCTCGTCCGGCACAGCCTCTCGGATCTTCGCCATCGGCTGAGGCTATCCACGGCGCGCCCCGGGCAGCCGCCCAGGTAGCGTTCCGGGCATGAGAAACCCACGCGACTTCTTCAAGCCCCTTGCGATCGGCGCCCCCGAGCCGCCCCGCGAGATCCCCTTCAAGCCCTCGCGGATGATCCATTTCTTCGATGCGTCGAACGAGAAGATGCGCGCCAAGGTCCCCGACATGGCCAAGCAGGCCGACATCCTGCTCGGCAACCTCGAGGACGCGATCCCGATCGACAAGAAGATCCCGGCGCGCGAGGGCCTGATCGAGGTCGCCAAAGAGGTCGACTTCGGCGAGACACAGCTCTGGACGCGCGTCAACGAGCTCGAGAGCCCGTGGTGCAATGACGACCTCACCCAGCTCGTCACCGAGATCGGCGACAAGCTCGAGGTGATCATGGTGCCCAAGGTGCAGGGGGCGTGGGACATCCACTACGTCGACCGCCTTCTCGCGCAGCTCGAGGCGAAGGCGAAGCTCGAGCGCCCCCTACTCATCCACGCCATCCTCGAGACCTCGCTGGGCGTGGTCAACGTCGAGGAGATCGCCACGGCGAGCCCCCGGATGCAGGGCATGAGCTTCGGGCCCGCCGACCTGGCTGCTTCACGACGGATGAAGACGACGCGGGTCGGCGGGGGGCATCCCGGCTACCAGGTGGTCGCGGACCCCGACCCCGACGACCCGGACGCCCCGCGGGCGACCGCACAGCAGGACCCCTGGCACTACTCGATCGCCCGCATGGTCGATGCCTGCACCTCCGCCGGGATCCTGCCCTTCTACGGCCCGTACGGAGACATCAAGGACACCGAGGGCTGTGAGACGCAGTTCCGCGCCGCCTTCCTGCTCGGCTGCGTCGGCGCCTGGTCGCTCCATCCGGTGCAGATCGAGATCGCCAAGAAGGTCTTCTCGCCGCCACCCGACGAGGTCAGGTTCGCGAAGAAGGTGATCGAGGCGATCCCGGACGGCGCCGGGGTCCACATGATCGACGGCAAGATGCAGGACGACGCCACCTGGAAGCAGTGCAAGGTAATGGTCAACCTCGCGGAGATGCTCGCCAAGAAGGACCCGGAGCTGGCCGAGGCCTACGGCATGTCGAACGGCAAGCCGGCCGATGTGCGAGGGCGCACCGCAGGCGAAGCCGAGGAGCGACCCGTTTAATGCTGGCCGAGGCCTAGCCGGGGGTGGGCGAGCCCTTCAGGCACAAGCTGCGCGTCCGCTACAACGAGTGCGACCCGCAGGGGGTCGTCTTCAACGCCAACTACCTGACCTACTTCGACCTGACCATGACCGAGCTCTGGCGGGAGCTCGGCGGCTACCAGGCGATGGTCGACGCGGGCGTCGACATGGTGGTTGCGGAGGCCCGGATCCTCTACCGGTCGGGGTTGCGATTCGACGACGAGTTCGAGGTGCGAGCCGAAATCGCGCGCCTCGGAGAGACCTCGATGACCACCGAGATCCTGCTCGTGCGCCATGGCGAAACCGTCGTTGAGGGCGAGCTGCGGCACGTCTTCGTCGAATCCGGAGGCGGCACCACCGCGCCTATTCCCGCGCCGATTCGCGGGGGACTCGCCCGGTACCAGCCGGCGGAGGAGGCGTAAGGCTCGCGCTGGTCCGCGAGCCAGCGTTCGATCTGCGGGCCAATCGTCGTGAGGTCCGAGAGCCCGACCCGCTCGTGCGTGCTCGGGTTCTCGAGGGTGGAGATCCCGTTGGGTGGACTGCAATCCCCGGCCCGCGCTCGCGCTCCGAGCAGTTGACCCAGGCGACGGGGTGGTCCTGCCGGCCAGAGCCTGCGCGAGGACGGTCGTCTTCCCGAAGCCGGCGACTGCCGTGAGGATCAGGTTGCCCGGCCGGGCGAGACTGTCAATGCCCACTGGCCACTCGTCAGACGACCGCAGCGCACAATCAGGCGAGCGTCGGCGCCTCCGGCAACCGCTCGAGCGCCGAGGCGAGCTCGTCCTCGGGCATTTCCAGGTCCTCGAGCTCGCCCGCGAAGTAGGCCGCGTAGGCGGACATGTCGAAGTGGCCGTGGCCCGAGAGGTTGAAGAGGATCACCCTCTCCTCCCCCGCCTGCTTTGCCGCTTCCGCCTCGTCGAAGACGGCCCGGATCGCGTGGGCCGGCTCGGGCCCGGGAATGATCCCCTCGCAGCGGGCGAAGCGGACGGCCGCCTGGAACGCCGCGGTCTGCGCGATCGCCTTCGCCTCCACCAGACCCTCCTTGACCAGGGCGCTGAGACCGGGCGCGTCTCCGTGGTAGCGCAGGCCACCGGCATGGACGGGCGGCGGCACGAAGTCATGGCCGAGCGTGTACATCGGCATCAGCGGCGTCATGCCGACTGTGTCACCGAAGTCGTAGGCGTAGCGGCCGCGGGTGAAGGTCGGGCAGGCAGCGGGCTCCGCCACGAGGAACCGCGTCTCCACCCCCTCCCGCAATCGCTGCCGCAGGAACGGATAGGCGACGCCGGCGAAGTTCGAGCCGCCGCCGACGCACCCGATCACCACGTCGGGCGCCTCCCCGGCCAGTTCCAGCTGCGCGATGGACTCCTGGCCGATCACGGTCTGGTGCAGGCAGACGTGGTTCAACACCGATCCGAGGGAGTAGTTGGTGTCCTCGGATCCCGCGGCGACCTCGACGGCCTCCGAGATCGCGATCCCGAGGCTGCCGGAGGCATGCTCGGCTTGCGAGCGGCCCGCTTCGGTCAGGTCCGAGGGGCTGCGGTGGACGGTCCCGCCCCAGGTCTCGATCATCGCCTTGCGGTAGGGCTTCTGGTCGTAGGAGATCCCGACCATGAAGACCTCGCACTCGAGCCCGAACAGCTGGCAGGCGAGCGCGAGCGCGGAGCCCCATTGCCCCGCCCCGGTCTCGGTCGCCAGCTTCCTGATCCCGGCCTCCCGGTTGTAGAACGCCTGTGCGACCGCCGTGTTCGGCTTGTGCGAGCCGGCAGGCGAGACCCCCTCGTACTTGTAGTAGATGTGGGCCGGCGTATCTAGTTCGCGCTCCAGGCGCCTGGCGCGCAGCAGCGGCGTGGGCCGCCAGAGTCGGTAGATGTCGCGGACCTCGTCCGGGATCTCGATCTCAGGCTCGGATGAGACCTCCTGCTCGATCAGCCCCATCGGGAAGATCGCGGAGAGATCCTCGGGGCCGATGGGTTCGCCGGTGGCGGGGCTGAGCGGAGGAGGCGGAGGGTCACCCGGGAGATCGGCGAGCAGGTTCACCCAACTGGTCGGAATCTGCTCCTCCGGCAACTCGAACTTAACCCTTTCGTCCATCGCGCGGCGATTTTATGCGGAGCCTCGTGCGCGCGCCCTACTGGACCAATGTCCTAGTCAGGCACGTCCCCGGCTTCAAGGATCGGCGGCAACGCCCGATGAGTTGGGTGATGGAGCTTCGACTCTCATCGCTCGTCTCACTCTGCCTGGCCGCGGCCGTGCTCTGTGCCCTGCTGTTTGCCAGCGGCGCTCAGGCTCTCAGCCTGCAGAGCCAGACGTACCGGATCAGCGGCGCCGACACCAAGCAGAGGCTCACCGTCCGCTGCCCCGGCAAGAAGCGGTTGCCGTACAGCGGCGGCATGCTCACCGACCCCCTGGGACCGGACGGCGAGGGGGTCTATCCGCACTCCTACGAGCGTCTCGGGGTGCAACGCGGCTGGCACGTCACCCCCGTTCTCTACGGGGACGGCGGGAGCCGCTCGGTCACCCTCCAGGTCGTCTGCGGACCCAGGCTCGGTCCGGTGAGCTCGCCACATTCGACGGTTTTCGTGGGCCCGGGTCAGACGCGCACCGCGACCGCGACCTGTCCCCGAGGTAATCGCCTCCTCGCCGGCGGATTCCAGCGAACCAACTTCGTGACGCGCGGTGGCAACTACGTCACCGAGTCCCGGGCCGCGTCGGACCGGTCCTGGCAGGTCTCGGGCAGCGCCTTCGGGAGCTTCGGAGGTGAGCTCACGGCGATCGCCTACTGCCTGAAGTCCGGCGGGCCGCTGGTGAGCGAGGTCGCGTCTGAGGCCGTCCTGCCCCTGGACACCTCGGCCACGGCGACCACGCCGGCCTGCCCGCCGGGGTCGACGATGGTCGCGGGCGGCTTCTCCACCTCCCCGTCGGGTCCGGCACTGGTCTCTTCCGCCTACTTCACCGGCGACGGAAGCTGGTCCGCGACCGCGTTCAACCGCTTCGGGCCCGACGCGTCGCTCAGCGCCCACGGCTACTGCATGACGCGGGCGATGATCAAGCGGCGTCAGAATATGCGCCACGGGACCCGGGCCCAGCACGAGCGGAGCGTAAAGGCGCCAAAGATCCTCGACCGGGCCCTGAAGGTCGCGATCTCCGAGCGGGTGTCGAACAACGGCTGCTTCCCGTCTCCGGGGGGCCTGGTCGCGGCTCTCGAGGACAACAAGATTCCGGCCCGGCAGGCAGCCCGCCCCCGCGCCGTCGGCGGCGGCGTGGTGAACGTCCTGACCGATCAGGCGTCCTGCGAGCGGATCCGGCTCGCCGTGCGGCAGCGCCGCGACGTGATCGTCCTCGACTCGGCGACCGGCGCGGTCACCAAGCGGCGCCTCCGATAGATCCGGCGGCGGTTTTTGTCGCCGCCGTATCTGGCGAAGCCGTCTAGCCCAGCCGCTCTTTCAACGCCTCGAGCTGCGCCTGGAGCGGATCCGGCAGGCGATCGCCGAAGCGCGCCAGGTGCTCCTCGACCTGTGGAAGCTGAGCCCTGACGGCCTCCGGATCCACCTCGAGCAGGAGCTGCATATCGTCGGGGGTCACCGTCGTGCCCTCGATGTCGATCTCGCCCTCGACCGGGACGCGGCCGATCGGCGTGTCGACCGCCTCGCCGTGGTCCTCGGTGCGGCGGAAGATCCACTCGAGCACGCGGATGTTGTCTCCGAATCCGGGCCAGACGAAGTTGCCCTCGTCATCCTTCCGGAACCAGTTCACGAGAAAGACCTTCGGCAGCTTCGCCCCGTCCCGCTCGGCGACCTTCAGCCAGTGCCCGAAGTAGTCGGCCATGTTGTAGCCGCAGAAGGGCAGCATCGCCATCGGGTCGAAGCGGAGCTCACCGACGGTGCCGTCGGCGGCCGCGGTCTTCTCGACGGACATGGTCGCCCCGAGGAACACGCCGTGCTCCCAGTCGAATGCCTCGGTCACGAGCGGGACCACGGTCGCCCGGCGGCCGCCGAAGAGGAACGCGTCGATCGGCACGCCGGCGGGGTCCTCCCACTCCTCCGCGATGCACGGGCTTTGCGCCGCCGGCGTGGTGAAGCGGGCGTTCGGGTGGGCCGCCGGCTCGTCCGAGTCGGGCGTCCAGTCGTTGCCCTTCCAATCGATCGCGTGCTCCGGCGGCTCACCGGTCATCCCCTCCCACCAGATATCGCCATCGTCGGTCTTGGCGCAGTTGGTGAAGACGGTGTTCTTCTCGATCGTGGCCATCGCGTTCGGATTCGTCTTGTAGCTCGTGTTCGGCGCGACGCCGAAGAAGCCCGCCTCCGGGTTGACGGCGTAGAGGCGGCCATCCTTTCCGAACTTCATCCAGGCGATGTCGTCGCCGACCGTCTCGGCCGTCCAACCCTCGAGCTTGGGGATCAGCATCGCGAGGTTGGTCTTGCCGGACGCCGACGGGAAGGCGCCGCTCACGTACTTCACCTTCCCCTCCGGTGAGGTCAGCTTGAGGATCAGCATGTGCTCCGCCAGCCACCCCTCGTCGCGGGCCATCACGGAGGCGATCCGCAGCGCGAAGCACTTCTTGCCGAGCAGGGCGTTGCCGCCGTAGCCCGAGCCGAACGACCAGATCTCCCGGCTCTCCGGGTAGTGGACGATGTACTTGGTCTCGTTGCACGGCCAGGAGACGTCCTCCTGGCCCTCGTCGAGCGGCATGCCGACGGAGTGGACGCAGGGGACGAACTCGCCGTCCTCCCCGAGGACCTCGAGCGCGGCCGCGCCCATGCGGGTCATGATCCGCATCGAGGCGGCGACGTAGGCCGAGTCGGTGAGCTGGACGCCGATGTGTGAAATCGGCGAGCCGAGCGGCCCCATCGAAAAGGGCACGACGTACATCGTCCGGCCGCGCATGCAGCCGCTGAAGAGCTCCTTCAGGACGTCCCGCATCTCGGACGGCTCGCGCCAGTTGTTGGTCGGACCCGCGTCCTCCTCCCGCTCGGAGCAGATGAAGGTCCGGTCCTCGACGCGTGCGACGTCCGAAGGGTTCGAGCGGGCGAGGTAGGAGTTGGGCCGCTTCGCGTCGGAGAGCTTCTCGAAGGTCCCGGCATCGACCAGCCGCTGGGCGAGGGAGTCGTACTCCTCCGCCGAGCCGTCACACCAATGGATCGCGTCGGGCTGGGTCAGCTCGGCGATCTCGTTGACCCAGGAAACGAGCTTGGCGTGCTTTGTCGATGCCTCAGTCGTGGCGCTTGTCTCACTCACCGGTGCGTTCAACTCCTTGATGGTTGTCGATGACTCCCCGGCCCTGCCAGGCGCGAGATGCTTTCACATCCTCCGGCCGCTAGGCCGCTCTGGCTTTCGGGGGTGAATTCGGATCGTAGGGGGTCGCGGAGGGTGCGTGCGCAGGCCATGTGCCGAGAGCAACTAGGCGGGCCGGGGCACCACCAGGACGGGACACGGGGCCTCGCGGATCACCCGCGAGGAGACGCTCCCGATCAGCAGCCGCATCACCGGCCCGAAGCCGCGGGAGCCGAGGACGAGGAGATCGATACCCATCTCCGCCGCCTGCAGCAGCTTCCGAACCGGGTCTCCCCGCTCGAACACCGGAAGCGCCCGCAGCTCCTCCGGGAGTTCGGCGACCGCATTGTTGAGCTGCGTCTGGAAGTCGGGTCCGGCCTCGGCGCCGGCCTGGGCGGCCGCGCCCGCGCCCATCGCCGGGACGGGGGTCGCAACGCTGATCACTCGCAACGATCCTCCGAACTTCGCCGCCAGCTTGGCGGCCTCGTCCAGAGCGGCGTAGGACTCGGCCATGCCGTCGAACCCGACGGCGGCCACCCGCAGGCGATCCTGTGAGTGATCCGCATCGCCGTAGCCCTTCGGGGCGATGACCAGGCGGCAGCGAGCGCCGTGGAGCAGGTGCTCGGCGACACTCCCGGGCGCAACCGAGCCGACATGAGCGTGGTGGGTCGAGCCCAGGACGATCAAGTCAGCTTCGCCGCTCTCAGCGAGGGCCTGAAGTGCATGGGCGGGGGACCCCTTCTCGACGTGGACGACCTTGAGCTCGCCGCCATCCCGCTCCACGATCCGCTCCGCGAGCACGCGCGCGTCCTCACCGCGCTCGTTCTCCAGGTAGCCGACGACCACCTTCGGATAGATCGGAGACACCTCAGCCATTTCCATGTCGATTTTGCCGCGCCCCGTTCGTCTACCTCTTGATGGCGGCGAAAGGCGCCGCCGCTAACAAGGAGCTTGGGATGAGGCGACTACGCCGGAACGGACTCGGAGCTGAGGACCGCGTCGATCAGGCCTGGGAAGCGTGCGTCGAGATCCTCGCGTCGCAGTTCGGTGAGCTTGCTGGTCCCGTCGCGGTGCTGCCGGATCACTCCGGCCTCTCGGAGGACGCGGTAGTGATGGGTCATCGTCGACTTGGCCACGCCGAGCTTGATCGATCCGCACGGACATGGCGTGGGGCTGTCGGCCAGCGTGCGCACGATCTCGAGCCGCTGGGGGTCGCTGAGGGCGTGCAGAACGCCCGGCATCTCGATCTCGTCTCGCTCCGGATGATGCAGCTTCGTTGTGTGATGCATTCCCATGGTTCGATTGTACGACGATCCTCGAACTTTTGGTACGATGTTCATCGTACTATCGAATCATCAGAAAGGCAAGAGATGCCAGACCACGAGCAGATCCAAACCGACCCCGCCCCCACCGAAGAGGCCCACGAGAAGAGCCACCGGGGTCCGAGCCCCTCACAGCTCGCGGCAGCGGTCGAGGCCGCCTACATCCTGGAGGCCGTCCGCAAGTGAATCCGGTCACCGCGGCCAGGGCGATCGCGACTCGGAACTCCACCCCTCTTCTGCTGGTCGTCTGCCTCGGCCAGTTCATGGTGATCCTCGATGTCTCGATCGTGAACGTCGCGCTGCCGTCCATCAAGGATTCGCTGGGGTTCTCCACCAACGGACTCCAGTGGGTCCTGAACGCGTACACGCTGACCTACGCAGGCTTCCTGCTCTTGGGCGGGCGAGCCTCTGACCTATTCGGGCGGCGCCGTATGTTCTTCGGCGGCACCCTCCTCTTCTCGGGCGCCTCCTTACTCTGCGCCATCGCGCCCACCTCCGAGGCGCTGATCGCCGCGCGCTCGCTGCAGGGAATCGGCGCCGCCTTCCTCTCCCCCGCCACCCTGGCCATCATCACGACTTCGTTTGACGAGGGTCCACCGCGCAATCGCGCCCTGGGCGCCTGGGGTGCGGTCGGCGCGGTCGGCGCCACCGCCGGCGTCCTGCTCGGCGGGGTCCTCACCGAGGCGTTCAGTTGGCCCGCCATCTTCCTGATCAACGTCCCGATCGGCCTGGCGATCGTGCTGTTCAGCGCCCGGCTCGTTCCCGAGGGACGGAGCGAGGCCGAGAACCGCCACTTCGACCTACCCGGCGCCTTGCTGGTGACCCTCGGCATGACGGCGCTCACCTATGGGATCGTCACCACCGACCGACTCAGCTGGGGCGCGCTCGGGGTGCTCGGCCCGGTCGCCGCCGGCGCCGCGCTGCTGATCGCGTTCGGTCTGTACGAGAACCATCTGGATCGGGTCCCGACCAAGGTGGCGTTGATGCCACTCACGATCTTCAAGCTGCGCACGCTCCGGGCCGCGAACCTGGTGATCTTCCTGCTCTACGCCGCCATCTTCGGCTTCTGGTTCTTCCAGTCCCTCTACATGCAGGGGACCCTCCACTACAGCGCGCTCGAGACCGGCCTGGCGTTCGTACCGATGACGGCCGCCGTGGGAACAGGCGCGACCCTCGCTCCGCGGATTGCAAAACGAATCACCCCGCGGCTGACGCTCGCCGCAGGAATGCTGTTCGCCGCCGTTGGCGAGTTTCTGTTGACCAGCGTCCACCCCGGCGGCAGCTACGCGGCGAACGTCCTCCCCGGCGGCGTGCTCGGAGCGTTCGGCCTCGGCTTGGCGCTGGTTCCCGCCACCATCGTCGCGGTGCAGGGGGTCGATCGGGCGGTGAGCGGGCTGGCCTCCGGAGTGCTCAACACCTCCCGCTTTGTGGGGGCGGCGCTTGGGCTCGCCGTGCTCAGCACTCTCGCAGCCAACCACACCGGTGACGAGATCGCCTCGGGCACCTCGGCCGCCAGAGCGCTCACCGACGGCTTCCAGCTCCAATTCGAGATCGGCGCGATCTTCTGCCTGGTCGGCGCGATCGCCGCCCTGGTCATGCTGCGCCCCCAGAGCGAACGAGAGCCGGTGCGGGAGATGGCCGAAGCCGAGAGCGCCTAGGGGCCGCCATCCGCCGGCGAAACGGCGGGGACCGGGCCTGACGCCCGGCCCCCACCCAGGACCGCTATGGAATCGTCGAGGTGTTGATGGCACCCACGGGCGTAGCCGTGATCACCTTGTTGGTGACCAGAAGCAGCGCGCTGCCCGGGTTATCGCACCCGAGCGTCACTGAGCCGCTGCCGTTGAACGAGTGGACCAGCAGATTGCTGATCGTCGTGTTGTTGGCGGCGTTCACGGCCTCCAGCGACCTGTCCTGATCCCCTTCGGCACTCAGGAAGCACTGCACCGGATCCTGGGTCCCGGCCTTAGCCAGCACGACCTTCGAGTTGATCACGTAGCTGCCCGCCGGCACCTGAAGGGTGAGCACCGTGACAGCACCCGTCGTGGCGGCCGGAACCTGGGCCGCCGTGTCCTGCCTGACCGACTGGGCGGTACCGGCACCGCTCAGGCTGGCCTCGTTGATCTGGTCGCCGGTCAGCGTGTTCGGCTTGACCCTGTTGGCCTTGATCGTCTTCTTCTTGATCTTCTTGTTCGTCACAGCTTGGTTCTTGAGGTCGCCGGTTCCGATGAGCCCGGCGCCAATTGCGTAGCCGCCGCCGAGTGCGACGAACAGGGCTACTGCGGCGATCACGATCGCCGGAGCCCCACGGAGCTTCTTGCGCATTCCAGCCCTTGGATAGTCGAGACACGCCCGGACCTTCCTGAGCCGGGCATGCCGAGGCTATTACGCCCTCGGCCTCCGGGGGGTTTGCACTCGTCTTTCTGTACGGAACTCATCCTCCGATCCCGCGGCTTTGTACTGTTCCCGCCCGCCCCCGGGCGAGGTGCCATGCGCTTCTACGAGTTCGAAAGCCGCCGGATCGTCGAGCGGGCCGGGATCCCGGTCACCGAGTACGGCTTCTGCAAGACGGCCGCGGAGGCCCGTGACGCGGCCGAGCGAATCGGTGTCCCAACCGTGATCAAGTCCCAGGTCCTGACCGGCGGCCGGATGAAGGCGGGCGGCGTCAAGTTCGCCGACACGCCGGAGGAGGCGGAGGCTCACGCCGCCGAGATCCTCGAGCTGGAGATCAACGGCCACATGCCGGTCGGCGTACTGGTCGACCCGAAGGCCGAGGTCGAGCAGGAGTACTACGCCGCGGTCCTCTGGGACGGCCGCGCCAAGCGTCCGATGATGCTCTTCTCCGATATGGGGGGAATCGACATCGAGGAGGTGGCGGAGAAACACCCCGACCACGTCGGCCGCGGGCACCTCTCCAACCTCCACCCCATCCCCGACTTCCGCGCCAAGGAGGTGGTCGCCGCCGCCGGGGAGCTGACCGGCCGCGAGCTGACGCGCGCCACCCCCGTTCTCGCCCGCCTCGCCCAGCTGCAGCGCGACTACGACATGACCCTCGCCGAGATCAACCCCCTCGCGCGCCTCTCCGACGGCTCCTTCGTCGCCCTCGACGCCCACATGGAGATGGAGGACGAGGCCGTCGGCCGCCACCGGAAGGTCCTCGAGGAGGTCGGCGTCGAGCTCGACGAGCCGCGCGAGCTCTATGAGCCCTCCGAGTTCGAGCGCAACGTGAAGGCGATCGACGAGGCCGACCACCGCGGTGTGATCCAGGGCAAGGACCATGGCTTCACCGGCAACCTCGGCCTGGTGATCGGCGCCGGCGGCGGCTCCCTCACCCTGACCGACGCGGTCCGCAGCCAGGGCGGCAAGCCGGCCAACTACGCGGAGATCGGCGGCAATCCCTCCGTGGCCAAGTCCTGCGGCCTCGCCAAGGAGGTTTTGAAGAAGGACGGCGTCGAGAAGATCGCGGTGATGATGTCAATCGTCTCCAACACCCGGGTCGACATCGTCGCCCGCGGCGTGATCAAGGCCTGCCTCGAGCTCGGCAAGGACCCGGCCGAGACGATCGTGATCTTCCGCATCCCGGGCGCCTGGGAGGAGGAGGGCTACAGAACCCTCGACAAGTACGGGGTCGAGTACGTCGACCGCTCCGTGTCGATGTGGGAGGCGGCCGGCCGGGCG